>JBDUCQ010000094.1:0-11497 GCA_040003385.1 Ginsengibacter sp.
AGGTTTAACGAATCAGGACAACGGTACCTTTTTGCGCAACCTTCTGATCCAGGTAATCTGTACCTTCTACCACCCATACATATATTGCCGGATCCTGGGGTTTGCCACTGTAAGTGCCATCCCATCCTTTTTTTGTTTCCTTTGTGCTGAATAAAAGCTGGCCCCACCTGTTAAATATCCTGAAATATTTGATTGATTTCATTCCTATCGCGATGGCATGGAACTGGTCATTCAACCCATCGTTATTAGGTGTAAATGCATTTGGGACATACACACCCGGATCAATTTTGTACACCGTAACATTAATGCTATCGGTTGCTGAGCAGCCCGCTGATGTGGTTACCTTCACAACATATTCCTGGTTGTTACTCAGGTGTGCTACCGGATTGGGGATATTCGGATTTGTAAGCCCTGCAGAAGGGGACCATAAATAACCATCACCTCCTGTGGCGTTCAACTGCAATGGCTGTCTTAATACAATTGACGTATCACGGGGACCTGCATCTGCAAGAACTTTCTGAACAATCACCGTCACGGAATCCTGCGCAGGCTTGGGGCAACCAATTGTGTCACGTACAGTTACAGTGTAAGTGATGGTGATTGGAGGAGTTCCAACAGGATCACTAATGGTAGGATCATTGAGATAAAGAGCCGGTGACCAAATATAAGAGCTTCCGCCTGTCGCATGCAACTGAACGATACCGCCTGCACAAATTGTTGAATCATTTCCGGCATTTGCGGCCGGATAGGGTGCAACCGAAACGGTAACCGCGTCACTTGCCTGGCACTTTCCAATATTACCGATCACTGTATAGGTAGTAGTAGCCAACGGTTTGGCAACAGGGGCTCTTGAGGTATCACTGTTCAATGTTGCAGGGGGGCTCCAGCTATACGATAAAGCATCGCTGACAACAGTTAATTGAATAGGATCACTCCGGCAAATCCCAGTGTCCTTTCCTGCTTTAATGGTCACAAATTTTTTCACATCCACGAATACTGAATCCTTACCAGGACATCCGAACTCATCCTTGTAAGACGCAAAATACTTCGTTGGAATATCCGGGCTTACCAGGGGATTTTGGGTGTTTTGATTGCTGATATTATAGTTAGGAGTCCATACTGTAGTTCCATTACCAAAAGTGTGGAGCTGCAGGGTATCTATTACGCAAATAAGCGTATCATTTGAGATGGAAAAGTCTGGCTTATCCTTGATGGTGATGGTTGTTTGTACCGTATCGATACAGCCTTTGTTGTTGCCTACAATGAATGTTACCTGATAGTCCCCGGCATTCGGAAAAGTGTAACGAGGCTTATCAGCATGTGACGTATCATTGGAAGCATTAAGGTCTCCAAAATCCCAGGACCAATATGAAACCGGCGCATATTTGGATATGGTTGTATCTATAAATTCAACCGGGAATTGTTTGCATTGGCCTGATGTGCTGAATCCCGGGAAAAATCCAGGATAAACCTGGACAGTCTGTGAACTGGAATCGGCGCAAGCCTGTCCTTTGTTTACAACCAGTTTGTATGAATACATGCCCGTATCTGAATAGACATGCGTAGGAGCTAAATCCGTAGAAAAATTTAATTCTCCACTTTTAGGATCACCAAAATCCCAGGTGTAAGTCTGGTTCAATGGAGAATTATTTGAGTTGGAGAAAGTGACTGAAAACCCATCGCAGGTAACCGGTTTCGGTTCAAGTTGGGCACCAGCAAAATCACAGTTGCCTACATTGATGATAAAATCTTTCAGGTGATCGTTGAGCAGGATTCCATTCCGATACGATGAAACGCGTACCCCGACAATATACTCACCTGCTGCTGGAGCGATACCGGAAATAATTCCGGTTGCACTGTTAATTGTTACTTTATTGCCCAACGGATTTTGTGGGGAAAACCCATTAATATATTTCACAGACGCATAGGGAGGGGGAGCAGGATTAATATTGGTTGCGTTTGTAGCAGGTCCTCCGTTTAAGGCGCTTGCAAAATTGTATTCCAATGAATCACCGTCGGCATCTTTGGCGCTAAAATCAAGCTGGAACTGGCGTTTAGCACAGATTAGGTTCAGGGCTGTCGAGAACTCAGGCGAATTGTCACTTACGGGTGGAATTGTACATGAATAGGTAGAGCCTGTTCCCGAGCCTCCATTTGAGTTGAAAACATTTCTCAACGGGTTCACCCTGCAACAGGTTTGATATGTGGCTGTATACCCCCGCACATTGTCTGGTAAAGTAATCTGAAATGTATAAGTGGCAACATGATAATCCAGGTCAGGTGCTCCGGTGAGACACGGAGGAAATGGATTGATCCGCACTACACCTTCATCATCTTTCTGAACGATAATGGGGTCGTACCCGGAAAGTTCCAGGTCGTTATCATTGTTATAAACACCAATATATACTTCCGTGGGCATGATTGCACCCGTAGTATGCTGGTCACGGAATAATTTTAAGGTGATTGTATAGTTTTTGGTGTTTGGCAAAGCACCCGGGCCATCATATATATATACCATTTCGCCGCCAACAATATGGTTGGCAAAGGAAATGGTGGTGTTGAGTAACATCAGTACGGAAAAAACCCACTTTTTCATTTTCTCGCTTTAGGAATGCAAACAGTTATTGCCTCTCATATGACTCTAAATTACACAAAATAGCTGTCCCGATATAGCCAATGAGTACCATTTGCTAAAATTTATGTTTTATTTGATAGCTTCATTGCCTGCATCGCAAATGTTTTAAGGAAAGTTGCTGTAACCGGGCTTTCCATCATGCCCATATGACCTGTACCTGGCAGGATATGCACATACGATATTTCAGGGATATAACATTGTTGTAAGGAAATCTGTAAAGGGATGGCCGTATCGTTTTCCCCAATGATAAACAATACCGGCTTTTTCAGTGTTTTCAACAGTTCGGTTCTATCCGGTCTTTTGATCATAGTCTGGTAGTACTGAACTAACGCTGTAACCGGGAAATGGTTGCCTTTTTTCACTAGGTCTTCGATCCGGTCAGCATGATTTTGTTTGAATGTTTCTGCAAATAAATTCGGGATGCTGGTTTTTAAAAATGCCTGCGCACCATTTGCCCTCATGAATTCAATCGCTTTCATTCTCGTTTCAATTTTTAATGGATCGTCTGCCAATGCTGAAGAATGAAACAATCCCAGGCCTGCTAAACTTCCCGGATATCTTTCTGCAAATGCCAAAGAAATATATCCACCCATACTGTGGCCGATCAAAACACATTGATCTACTGATTCGTGATCGAGGATATATTTTATAATTCTTGCAAAGTCATCAATTTCAGGAAAAACTTCTGCTTGTCCGGATGTGTTTGTTGAGATAAAATCTTCCCCGTCCAGCAACCCGGATTCTCCACTTCCGGGCAGATCAGGAATCAGCAGATGGAATTGCTCCAATTCTCCGGTAATGTCATCCCATATGGTTCCATCCTCACCAAACCCATGTACTAATACCAAAACGTCGCCGGTTCCGGATTCGCGGTAGGAAATAAGTTTGTTGTTGTATAATAATGTTTTCCGCTGCATCATGAGTTACAATTCCTGGTGATAAACCTGTCCATGGCTGATCACAATGCCGGCATGTACAAGGCTCCTCGTGATCAGCATGATCACGAAAGGAATCAGGGAAATATTGAATGCCTGGGGCAAAATGAACCATAAAATGATGAGTAATAAATTTATCATTGCTGTGAGACGGAAATAGTATTTAATCATTTTTTTGCGGCTGTACATGTAAAAAGAGGCTATGATATGAGTTGGTAAGGCCCATGCTAAATTATAATTGTTACTGCACATGATGTGGTCAGTTCCAAACCACATGAAGAGCATCAAAAAACCAAGCATTCCGGTAATGAAAAAAACAAATCCATCAAAGCCTGCTAAAATTTGAGTGGTTATCCTGTTTTTTGAAAAGCTTAATGCCGCAACCAAAATAAACAGGATACTAAATACCATCAGGGGTGAAATTGAATTTCCGGGAGCACTTAAAGTGCCTGGTTGGTAAATACCAGTTTTTGCAGTCACCAATGGATGTATGCCCTTATGAGTGCTGTCGAAAGTTTTTAGTAAATAGTCAGGTAAAAACATGGTTTCCCTTTCAGACATTACCCGGTCGGTTTTGCTCCCCAGCAAAAGATCGATACCGAGCTTGCTCCAGTCCTCATGGTTGTAATCCAGGTACTCGTATATCAGGTTGCGAAATGTTGTATTTGCCGGAACTGCTTTTCCGTAATGAATGTTTTCCTTTGCTGATTTCTCAACAAGGTCGCGGAGTCGTGTGGTGCAGTTATCGAACAAAAAATCATATTTATAAAACCTGTTTTTTTCCAGGAGATTTTCAAAAATTACCTGCAGGATCTTTCTTTTTTCTGAACAGTCAAGATTCAGAACCTGTTCGGTGATCTCACGTTTTTCCACCACGTAGGATGCTGTAAATGAATTAAAATCAGATGTTGACAGGTAGTACAACAACTTGCCACGGATAAATTTGGTATAAAAGCCCGGCTCCCCGAAATTGAATGTGCCATAATTGTAAATCACGTCTTCATTACTAACGGTATCATATACACGCAATGCACTGTGACCGAATGTAGCATACAACTCTTCACCCGGGGCGCATGTAAGGAGGCTGATCCTCAGGTGGCAGGAATCGCTTTGCGCCACCAATGGCCATGGGGAAATTACAATGGAAATAAAGAAAATGATACGGCGGATGGTTGCCTTCATGATTATTTTTATTGGATGCCTTGTGTTACTATTTAACCGGACTCATGCATCGTTTTAGGAGTTTACAATCCACAAGGCATGAACCTCATCGGCTGTAATTCGGGGCTTCCCGGGTGATTTCTATATCATGGGCATGACTTTCTCTCATTCCCGCATTGGTTATTTTGATGAATATTGCATTCTGCAGGGCACGTATATCTTTGGCTCCGCAATAACCCATCCCTGCACGCAATCCACCCGTAAACTGGTGCACCACTTCAGCTAAAAATCCTTTGTAGGCCACCCTCCCTTCAATGCCCTCAGGCACAAACTTCCTCACTTCGTCTTCCCCATTCTGAAAATACCGGTCGCTGCTGCCCTGGGCCATTGCACCCAGCGATCCCATGCCCCGGTATTGTTTGAATTTCCGGCCTTCATAGATAATGGTTTCGCCCGGGCTTTCTTCGGTGCCTGCGAACACACCTCCCATCATCACACAAGAAGCGCCTGCAGCAAGGGCTTTTACCATATCACCCGTATAACGTATTCCTCCATCTGCAATGATCCCAACGCCTGAGTCTTTCAGTACTGAAGCAGCTTCAATTAAGGCAGTGATTTGCGGAACCCCTGCCCCGGCTACGATCCGGGTGGTACATATCGAGCCTGGTCCGATACCAACTTTAACAGCATCTGCCCCGGCAGCAGCAAGTGCCCTGGCACCGGCAGCCGTTCCGATATTTCCCGCAATGACCTGACTATTTTTAAATAAGGATTTTATTTTTTTAAGTGCCTGGATCACTCCGCGGGTATGACCATGCGCGCTGTCGAGGCAAATAACGTCAACGCCTACCTGCTGTAAGGCCTCCACCCGTTCGTAAATATCTTTTGTAATCCCCACACCTGCACCTACAAGCAGCCTGCCGAAAGAATCTTTTGCTGCATACGGATGGTTGTGAACCTGAAGGATGTCGCGGTAAGTGATCAATCCTTTTAAAATACCTGTTTTACCCACTACAGGAAGTTTTTCTATCTTATGCCGGCGTAAAATCAGCTGTGCTTTGGCAAGATCGGTACCTTCAGGGGCTGTGATCAGGTTTTCCTTTGTCATCACTTCGCTCACCTTTCTTTTTAAATTGTCTTCGAAACGGAGGTCACGATTTGTGAGAATCCCAACTAATTTCTTACTACCATCAATGATGGGAATTCCGCCAATCTTATTTTCTTTCATCAATTGCAAAGCGTCCCCGATGGTTGCGTCAACCAGGAGGGTGATGGGATCCAGGATCAGCCCGCTTTCACTCCGTTTAACTTTACGAACCTGTGCGGCCTGGTTTTCTATGCTCATATTTTTATGCAGGATTCCGAGGCCACCCTCACGTGCAAGCGCAATCGCAAGCGAAGCCTCAGTGACAGTATCCATGGCGGCAGAAAGCATTGGAATGTTGAGTGTAATATTTTTGGTAAGCCTGGATTCAATGCTCACATCGCGTGGCAATACTTCGCTGTAGGCAGGCATCAGTAAAACATCATCAAATGTTAATCCTTCTGCATAAAATTTTTTGGGAGGGGAGATCCTGGGATTATTTATTGTAGCCATTTGCAAAGGTAAATGAGGGATCGATACGACTGAAATGATTTTTTTGATCCACCTAACAAGCGGTTCATTCCTAAAAGTATTCACTTCTTTTAATCTGTAAGGAACACTGAAATGATCCCGGGTAGCAAATTTCAACTGAGTTCGTAAATTTTTCCGGGAAGGGATATTACAAGGTTCTGCATCTCAAGGGTGAGCAATGCTGCTGCTACAGCGCTGCTGCTTAACCCGCTGCGTAAAAAAATTTCATCGATGTGTGTCGGACCTGCCTGTAAAATGTCATCAATAATTTTTTCATTGCCGGTCAAATCAATGAATAGCTTTCTTTGTTTGGTTAGATTGTTTTTTTTGTGGTCATTCCAGCCCATATTTTCCAGCACATCATTGGCTGATGTGATCAGTGAGGCTTTATTTGTTTTTATTAAATAATTACAGCCCTCATTTTTCGGATCTGAAATTCTGCCGGGTATGGCAAAAACATCTTTGTTATAGCCATTCGCCAGTTCTGCAGTAATCAGTGAGCCTCCTTTCAGGCCGGTTTCAATCACCACAACCGCATCACTTATTCCGGCAACAATCCGGTTTCGTTTGGGAAAATTTTGTTTATCAGGATTCGTGCCGCTCCTGAAGTCTGTAAGCAAGCCGCCACTTTCAATCATATGCTTTGCCAGTAGCTTGTTTTCAGCAGGATAGATCCGGTCAAGCCCATGGGCCAGCACTCCAACTGTTGGGAGCCCGTGTTTCAATGCTGTTCTATGAGCGATGCTGTCAATCCCAAAGGCGAGACCACTCACAACCAAAATATTTTGGTGCCTGATTTCTTCAATGAATCTTTCACATACATTCTTACCATATTCATTATTGTTCCGGGTACCTACGATTGCGATTATTTTATCACTGTTCAAGTTTGCCGTTCCCCGGTAATACAATAAAACAGGATTATCATAACAGTTTAATAAACGGCGCGGGTAGGAGGGTTCATTGATAAACAGCGGGGTGATCCTGAATTTTTCAATAAAAGTTATTTCCTTTTCTGCGTCTTTAAAAGCAGAAAAATCTTTGATTGATTTTGCGCGAACCACCCCAATCCCTTCCATCAGTTCGAGCTCCCGTTTTTTCGCTTTAAAAACAGAGCCCGGATCACCAAAATGAGTGATGAGCAGTTTCCTGTGTACGTCACCGATATTGGGGATCATTGTGAGTGCAATCTGGAACAGGAGTTCTTGGTTCATCGCCTATGATATGGAACGAATATAAGATGAGCTGGTTAAAATTTAAGGAGGATGTATGTATGGGGGGAAGGTTTAGAAAGTTTAGGGGTTTAGAAGTTTAGGGTTTAGGGTTTAGGGTTTAGAGGAATTAGTTGTTAGAAGGCTCACCTAAACTTTCTAAACCCAAATTATAAAGTTGTCGCAAATGGAATGCTCACCTAAACTTTCTAAACCCAAATTAAAAAGTTGTCGCAAATGGAAGGTTCTCCTAAACTTTCTAAACCAAACCCAAAGATTTAATTCAATTACTTATGACGCTTAGTTCGGTCCGACGGTTCATCGCCCTTCCCTGTTCTGTTTTGTTGTCTTCAACCGGGTGGGTTTCTCCATATCCTTTAAATGTTAGCCGGCCGTTTTTTACACTTTTTCCAAGAAGATAATTTACAACAGATACTGCCCTGCCAACCGATAACTGCAAATTATCAGCAGGCTTCCCAATATTATCAGTGAACCCGCTTATCTGGATGGTTAGCCTGGGGTTGTCGTTCATCAGCCTGACTACATTGTCAAGTTCCGTGATGGATTCGGATTTAAGGATGGTTTTTTTGGTGTCAAAGAAAACATTTTTCAGCACGATCCTCGCGTTCGCTTCGATGGGCTGCAATGGAATATCTACCTGGTAAATTGAATCAGAGGTTTTGTTGCTGAGATCAAAATTTTCAGAGAAAAATAAGTATCCTTTGTGGCTCACATTGAATGCGTAATCTTTACCAACCGGAAGCGTAACGAGGTAATTTCCATCCTCGTCGGTCTGCAGCCTGCTCATGGTTTGTTTGGTCACAACATCAGTAAGCTCCACCGAACTTGGCAAGCCAACTTTACTTTTCACATCAAACACTTTTCCTTTTACCCACAATGTTTTCAATGGGCGCACTCCCTCCCTCAATTCAAACGTATAAATATCCAGTCCACCTTTACTGTCATCCCGGTCGCTCGCATAGTAGGCTGTTCTTCCGTTTGCCGCAACGATCAAAGACCCTTCATCATCGATAGTATTGATGGGATATCCTAAATTCTCTGCCACCGTCCATTGATTATCTGCTAATTTTTTGGCAACAAATAAATCCGGTTTGTCGCTGTAACACTGGTGACCGGTTGAATTAAAATAAAGGGTTTGATTGTCTGCATGAATAAACGGGCAGCTTTCATCTCCGGCCGTATTGATGGAAGCGCCAAGATTCCGTGGCTCATCCCAACCGTTTGCATTGCGATGGCATACCCAAATGTCTTTACCGCCAAAACCTCCGGGAACATTACTGCTGAAATACAAATCTTTTTTGTCTGGAGAAAGGGAAGGAGATGACTCCCAGAATTCGGAGTTCACGTGTGGACCCAGGTTTTCAGGTTCACTCCAGCCTTGTTTTGTAAGACGCGAGATATACAGGTCACAGCTTCCAAGTCCTTCCGGGAAGTTACAACCCGTAAATAAAAGCCACTGCCCATCCTGTGAAATATTTTGTGCGCCTTCATTAAACCGGGGCGAATTGATATTACCGGCCAGTGGCATGGCTTTACCCCATTGGTTATTTTCCAGGTCACTTTCATAAAAATCTTCATTCCCTGAAATCCTCCTGGTAAAGATCATTTTATGTCCGTCAATGGTGAGCGATGGAAAATATTCCAGGTCTGTGGTATTGATGTTATTTCCGAGATTTTCCGGCTTGAATATATAATTTTTTTCAATGTTTTTTTGTGCTAAATCGACGGCAAATTCATAACAGCTTTTCCTGAAGTTTCCTGCTTTGATGCTCTTTTCATTCAGCTTCGGATTGGTTAAAAACAAGGTCACAGCCCGCAAGGCTTCTGAAAATTTTCCCATGCCTGCCAGTGAAATAGAATAAGGAAGCAGGTAATAGCGCGTATACACAGAATCAAGCTGCAGCGCTTTTTCAAAAAGCTGCACGGAAGTGTCATAGTGTTTCAAATTTGCGTATATCCCTGCCAGTGAGAGGTAACCATCTACGAATTTAGGATCCAGTTTGACTGCATCATTTACCATTTTAATAGACTCAGCATATTGTGAATTCTGTGCTTTGCTGATTCCCTGTAAATAAATATCCATCACCTTCGTATTCACCTTAGCAGGATCAAACCATTGAGCTGACACCACAGAGGAGCACATGGCTATAAAAAGAAAAGGCAAGACTGATTTTATCATAGTTCCCGGGTTGAAATATTGGTCACCAAACTTTTAAAGTTAGCCTGAATCGCACGATTATTCTTGTAAGGCTATGTTAAGGTACATTGATGTATTTGTGTATCTGCAGGGAGAGCTGCCACTCCGGGTGTGCCTTGATGTACTCAATGATCCAGGGTGTCACCATTGCAGATTTATTCCATTCCGGCTGGAGGTAGAGTTTGCAATTTCCAGCAACACGTGCAGCATATTTTTCAGCCCATTGAAAATCTGACCTGTTGAAAATGATTATTTTTAATTCATCAGCTTTCAGCAACACTTCGGTCAAAGGTTCCTTGAATTTTTTCGGGGATAAGCAGATCCAATCCCAGCTTCCGCTGAGGGGAGATGAGCCCGAGGTTTCAATATTTGTACTCATTCCTGTTTCATGCAAAGCCGCTGTTAGTTCGTCCAGATTGTGCAACAACGGTTCACCGCCTGTTATAACAGCCAGCTGACATCCTGATAATTTTGCATCCGCAATGATTTCATTCACCGGTTTCCTGGGATGAATGTTCATATCCCAGCTTTCCTTTACATCACACCAGACACATCCCACATCACAGCCGCCAAGCCTGATAAAGTATGCAGCCTTACCCTGGTGGTAGCCTTCACCCTGGATGGTATAAAAAGCCTCCATCACCGGGAGGGAGAGGTTTATGATTGATGGTGCTTCCATTTAAGTAAATAAAGTAGATAGAGTATTTAGTGTAAATAAAGTAAATAGAGTATATAAAGTAGCGTGTTAAATTTATTGATTGAAAATTTAAAATATCTGTCTCATTGTTAAAATCCTCCAGGCAGCAGACTCTACTCCAGATACTATATATACTCTATATACTTAATATACTCATTACATATTCAAAATCCAAGTCGTCCTTCATTCAGACATTCTTTTCAAATAAGCCTCATAGGTATTCATCAGCAAGGCAGCAATGGTCATTACACCCACACCGCCCGGAACCGGCGTAATATAGCTGCATTTAGGTGCGACGTTTTCGAAATCCACATCTCCTTTGATTGCATAGCCGTTCTTTTTGGAATCATCCTTAACCCGTGTGATCCCTACGTCAATTACAACCGCATTGTCTTTCACCATATCAGATTTTAAAAACCCTGGTTTTCCTAAGGCGGCAATGAGTATATCCGCCTGGAGACAAATGCTTTGCAGATCGCGGGTATGTGAATGGCACAGGGTAACCGTACAATTTCCCGGGTAGGCATTCAGGCTCATTAAAATACTCATGGGCCTGCCAACAATATTGCTTCTCCCAATTACAACTGCGTGTTTGCCTTTCGTATCTATTTCATAGTGTTCCAACAATAACAAGATACCATATGGTGTTGCTGGAATAAATGCCGGAAATCCCTGTACCAGTTTACCCGCATTTACAGCGTTAAATCCGTCCACATCTTTTGCCGGGTCTACAATTTCAATGATTTTTCTTTCCCCGATGTGATCTGGTAAAGGAAGTTGAACGAGAATCCCGTCTATATCCTTGTCTGCATTCAGTTGGTGTATCGTATCTTCCAGTCCTGACTCTGAAACAGTGTTTTGAAGCCTGATTAAAGTGGATTTGAAACCAATGTCACTGCAGTTTTTAACTTTAGCAGCCACATATGTTTCGCTGGCACCGTTTTCACCCACCAATACAGCCGCCAGGTGAGGCACTTTTTTGCCTTCCCTGATCAATCCAGATACTTTCTCCTTCAGCTTTTCTTTCA
>JBDUCQ010000095.1:0-11290 GCA_040003385.1 Ginsengibacter sp.
TCCAAAGCTCCTGGTATTTTTCTGCGGCTTTTTCACAATCGTTTTTAAGGTTACAATCTGCTTCTGCCATTTGGTACAATGCATTCTTGTCTACTTTTAACCATTGTTCCGAATACTTATAAACAGAATCAGCTTTGCCCCAATGCAGATACAAATTTGTAAGCCAATGAAAAGTTTCCGATTGATATACAGAATTTTTTGAGATTTCAAGTGCCTTTTTATAGTAAAATTCCGCTTTATTAAAGTCACAAATGGTATGGTATGGAAATGCAAGATCCCGGTATACAACAGGCGTCCAAAATGAAAGGGGATTGAGTCGTATGGCTTTTTTCAGAAAGCGGATTGATTTTTCCGGGTCTCTGAATTTATAGTAGTTTCCAAGTTCCCAGTTCACATCAAAATTATTTGCATTAATTGCAAAAGCCTTTTCGAGGTAAATAAATGCAGAATCATTTGATATTGATACACCGCTCTTACTATTCTCCTTGATAAAAAATGATTTCCCTTCATAATATTTGGATATCATTACATAACCATCAATTGCTGTTTTATCTATTTCTAACCCTTTATTAGTCCACAAAGCAACAGTATCCAAAAGTAGCTCGTATTTTAAGGGTTGGCTTGACCAATTAGAATAATTATAATAAAATATTTTCCCTTTTAAAATATACGCTTCCGCCATGGCGGGGTCAATTTTAATGACCTGGTCACAAAGAGCAAGCGTTTTCAGGTATTTAGCGTATAAAGGCCCATTGGATTCCAATGAATCCCAGTACAATGGATGGATGGCAGATACGAGATCTGAATAGGATGTCATTGCTTCATTGTATGCATCGAATGCCGCTGTGCTTTTTGTAGGGATCCTCGCAATTCGTTCACTTTCTTGCGGCGAAATTTTTATCTTCAGCTCTTCAGCAATTTTTTGTGCAATGTTTTCCTGTAATGTGAAAATGTCCTCCACATCGCCCGGGTAATCATCACTCCATAATTCCTTGCCATCTTCTGCATCTACCAGCGAAGCAAATACTTTCACTTTATTCTTATCCCGCTGCACAGTACCCTGTAAAATGTATCTTATACCACCCAGTTCACTGGCAATATCTGCAATCGACATTTTTGTATCCCGGTATTTCTCAACTGACTGGGGATCTATTGGTATCAATCCACCTATCCATGCCAGCTTTTTTTGAAGCTCTAATACCACACCTACACAAAAAGGTTGATTCTGTTCCTTCTCCGCGCTGTTATTTTTGAAAGGCAAAACCGCAATCGTTTTCTCTTTTCCTGCAACAGACCGATGGAAATATTGCCTGTAAGCAAAAAGCGATGCAATAACAATCAGGCAAAAAAACAATATCATTGCCCATTTTTGCTTTTTGGTTACACCAGATTCAGGAGTTCTGCTTTTCAACTTCCCTTCCATTTGTTTTTTCAATGGAACAGTTAATCCTTCATTCGCGAGTGCAAACACTTCCATTGGCTCGCCAACATTTTTGAATTCAAAGAAGCCCAGTGAAACAGACTTAAATTCAGGCTGGTTCCTGATCTTATCAAAAATTTCTTTGGAATATAAAATGGCGTTTGCCTGTCCCATCGACTGGATGCGTGAAGCTACATTCACCCCATCGCCCATTACCTTTCCTCCTTCAAAAAAAATCTCGCCAATGTGTAGGCCAATGCGCAAAGGAACCCCGGGTTCCAGCATCAATTGTTGTTGCATAAAAATCGCACATTTTACAGCCTGGGTGGCACTCGAAAATGTGCAGAGGCTTCCATCACCATAGTCATTCAAAACCTCACCCCCGTGCCCCGGAACTGCTCGCTGCAGAACCTCAATATACCGCCGCACCATAGAAACAGCGTTGCCTTCATCCTTTTGCATCAAGGCAGTATAACCGACAATGTCGGTAAAAAGAATAGCGGCCAGCTGACGGTTTTGACTTGACATTTTGCGTAGCCCATAAAAGAACGGACACTCCTAATATAAAACTAATTGTAGAAATATTACCAGATGTAAAAATGCAGGGGAGAATTTTTAGGAACCTTTAAATAGCATCCGACTCAGTAATATACAAATGCGCTTACTTAACATTTTCTTTTCGCATCAAAGTGCCTTCTTTTTCAAAAAAATAACTGTTTTTCATATTGGCAGTAATGAATTTTTTAAAATCGCGCTTAGAAGTAAACTGCTCGCGGATATTCTCTGTTACCGGGAAGGCTTTGATCACGTTATCACCATGCATTTCAATTTTAAAGAACGAATATTTTTTCACAGTATCCGGCTTTCCGTCGAAAAGGTTTAGAAAGATAACCCCATTTATAACTGAGTTGTATGCAGTAAGATGCTCATCTTTCTCATCTTTCCCTTCAATGTCATATGTAAAGTTATCTTTCCGGGAAACTTTATAAATTAAATGACTTTCTTGGTCTTCCCAGGTACCAATGATCTTTGGATTTATTTTAACCGATGGATCGTCAATTGGAACGTTTGATTCGTACGGGCAACCGCTCAAAAGAATGCACACCATAGTCAAGCCACTAAAAAAAAGTATTCTGTTCATATAGATATAATTTTTGATTTGCGGAAGGTCTTTGAATGAAAAATAATGAATCAATTGATCAACTGCAAATTATTGTTCTGAGTTCGTAGTTCATAGTTCTTAGTTCTTAGTTCTTAGTCAAATTTCTCTATTACAATTCAATTTTTACTAGTTCCTAGAACTAAGAACTCTGAACTAAAAACGACGAACTAAGAATTACAAACTATTTTCCCTTTTGTATTTTTGCGGTAATGGCGCAAAAAAAACTGGCAAGGTTTCGCGAGATCGACAATTTTAAGAACGTGCTACAATATCCTGAAGGAATGGCCGGAACCTGGTATCGTTTTTTTAACAATGACAACCCGGTTGTATTGGAACTTGCGTGCGGCAAAGGAGAATATACCATTGAGCTCGCGAAGATGACCCCTGAAAAAAATTATATCGGGGTGGATATAAAAGGGAACAGGATCTGGGTGGGTGCAAAAAACGGCATCGGGGAAAATATTTCGAATGCTGCTTTCCTGAGAACACAGATAGACAAAATCGATCAATATTTTTCAAAGGGTGAGGTGGAAGAAATATGGCTTACATTCCCAGATCCACATCTGCGCAAGTCAAAAGCAAAAAAAAGACTGACACATCCAAAATTTTTAAGGCTATACAGCCGGTTTATCACAGACAATGGACTGATACACCTCAAAACAGATTCACCTGATCTTTATCAATTTACTAAAACTGTAATTGAACTTTACCAGTTGAAAACCGTACAGGACATTCCGGATGTTTTTTCAGAAACAACCATACCGGATAATTTGAAAATCAAAACGCACTATGAAAGCCTGGATATTTCGAACAGCAATAAAATTTTTTATTTGTGTTTCAGTTTACCAGACCTTTTAAACTCATCTGATGAAGACCTGCATAAGCTGCTGAAAAAAGAAGAGTAAAATATGAATCAGGAATTGGTGGCCAACGATGACTATTATTTTGATGACCATGGCTTCATGGTATTCACAGCTGCTTATTTGTTGAGAAGGGGTACTTGTTGTGGCAATGGCTGCAGGCATTGCCCCTATTATTTTGAAAATGTACCTGAACCTGCTAGGAGCGAATTGTTGCGAAGGATGGAAAAGGATCCACCCCCAGACATCTTAAATAAAAACAAGTGAAAAATAAGAGCAAAAAAACTTTGCTAAAAAGAGCGCCACAGGAAACACCACGAAGCCTGACAAAAGAATACACGTTTTTCGAAAGTGTGTACCAGGTGGTACGGCAAATTCCTAAAGGCAGGGTCACCTCTTATGGTGCCATAGCAAATTACCTGGGAACAAAGCTCTCTGCACGAATGGTTGGCTGGGCAATGAATGCAGCCCATACTACAAAACCAAAAGTACCCGCACACCGGGTTGTAAACAGGAATGGAATGCTGAGCGGCAAGGCGCATTTTGCAACGATTACATTAATGGAAGAGATGTTGAGAAAAGAAAAAATTACAATAACAAATGATGTGATCGATCAATTCAAGGAGATTTTTTGGGATCCGGCAAAAGAACTTTGATCACGATTTTCAGAATTTTAAAATTTTCAGAATTTTAGTGTCTTTTAACTTGAGATTTCCTGCCTGCCGGTGCCAGCAACCCAAGCAAGGATTGTTGATAGTGGTTTTATAATAATGAATAATCAATAATTAATAATCAGTGATAGTGTTTAAGCATAATACGGACTGATCATAAGGTAAACGATTACCCCTGTCACCGCCACATATAACCATATTGGAAACGTGATCCTTGCTAACTTTTTATGCTTTTCGTATTCTCCGGTCAATGACCTGTACGCAGTAAATAAAATGAAAGGCAGTATAATTCCCGCCAATGGAATATGAGTGCCTAAAATAAAATAATATACAACCCTCATTGTTCCGGCTGCTTGCTTTTCAGCCATTGATACAATACCATTATGGTCAAGGTCACCATATTTTGTTTCTCCCGCCATTAAATGATGACAGATATAGGACAATAGAAACAGGATTGAAAGGATGATCGCAGTTGTCATCAGCCTTTTGTGTAACAGATATTTTTTTTGCTTAACGCTTAAAAGGGCGCATAATAGCACAACTACTACCACCGAATTTATAAATGCATTTGCCTTTGCGAAAACATGAGGGTCAAAACCAAGATTGGCATTCAATTTAATCTTTGACAACAAAGCCACTGCTGAAAAAACAATGATCGAAACCGTCCAGATAAAAATTTTTGCGGTTTTGTCATTCTTTCTGAATGCAGGAACAAGCCCATAGGAATGTAACGGTGAATCTGTATTTTCCATTAGATGGTAATAAAAATCTGTGATAAGAAATGGATATTTTGTGACCCTCAGCTCCTCCCGAACAGTTCCTTCAAAAATTCACCAAAGGTTTTTTTACGGTCTTTTTCCAGCATTAATAAGGGAATATCCTTTACAAGTTTAGCCTGTGCCACGGAATCCAGTCCATTGTACCAACCGCGTACAATCCTTTCTTTGTCAAGCAAAAAGAAATTTTCAGTATGGATAAAAGCAGTATCTACGTTTGAATCCGCAACATCTGCCTTCAGCTCATGCAATGCAAAATCATAGATCTCCTTTTTATCCCCGGTTAACAACCACCATGAATCAGGATTGACAGCATGCTTGTTTGCAAAATTTCTTAATTGTACAACAGAATCATGCAAAGGATCTATGCTGATGGAAACAAATTGAACGATGGTATCATTTTGACGGAATGATTGCTGCAGCTTTTTCATTGCTTTGGCCATGGCCGGGCAAATCGTCGGGCAGCGTGTAAAAAATAAATCGACAACAATAATTTTTCCCGGCAAGTCATTGAATGAAACTTTTTTGCCCAGCTGGTTTGTAAATGTGATATTTTTCACATGATGCCAAAGGGTATCGTTCATCGACCGCCCATTTTTTTCAACGGTGGCAATATCATCAAAGAAATACCGGTGGGGCATCCGGACCGCTGTTTCACTGTAATATTTTACAAGGAGGTAACCAGTTACCGGTAATAGCAGGGCGATCGTAAAAGCTAAAAGTGTTTTTTTATTCATTGCCTCATTTCTAAAACAAAATTAGCCATGCTTCAGCAATGGCTAATTAATTATTTGATCCGGCCTGGTGGTCATCAATCTGGTTTGCCCTTTTCTTTTGCCGGCAGGTTTTGCTTTTGTACTTTTTCATTGTACGGGCGGCTTCCGGCATCCGTGTTTTTCAAATTCTTCCAACTGTTGCCATCCCATAAAAATGCTGCGAGGAACCAGATAAATAACATAAGGGGTACTACAATCGTCATGATCATATTCCTGATCTCATCGCCAAGGTGCATAAAGATTGAAACAATATAAAAAGCTTTTGCCAGCGTTAAAATACACACCAGCCCTTTGAACATCAATACCAGGGTCTGGTTTGGATTTTCGCCTTTGTGAATAGTATATATCGTTAGCCCAATTCCAAGTTCTGCCATCGTAATGATCAACAAAATCCAGAACGTTTTCCATATTCTTTTTACCTGCGCCTTACCATCATCGTGCTGAAGCACTGCGGTAGTTGAGTGTGACATAGTTTACTATTGATTATTATCAGATTAGATAAAAACACAAAAATACAAATACCCAGACAAGGTCAACAAAGTGCCAGTACAACCCTGCCTTTTCCACCATTTCATAATGGCCACGCTGATCAAAATGACCCAGTCTCGTTTTTAGGAGAATAATTGAATTTATGACCACCCCGGAAAATACGTGAAACCCATGAAAGCCGGTGATGCCAAAAAAATATCCGCCAAAAGCAATGGGGCCAGGACTCGCAACTTCGCTGCCATTAAAGTCAACTTCACGTCCCCATGGATTGTGGCTTACCGTAGTGCCCCAATGCTGAACAACACCATCCACCAGAACCTGGTGGTCACCTGTTATTAAATGTGTCCACTCCCATGCCTGGCATCCCAGGAATGCAAGACCTCCTAAAATTGTGAATACGAGCCATTTTTCCACACCTTTGCGGTTCATATTATGTCCTTCATGAACAGCCAGTACCATAGTTACAGAACTAAGGATCAGAATGAAAGTCATCAGGCTTACAAATGCCAATGGAAGATTTGCATGACCAAAAAATGGAAAAGCATTGAAAACATGGTTTGGATCTGCCCAAAAATTCTGGCTGAACCTGATGGTTCCATAAGAGATCAAAAATGCGCCGAATGTAAACGCATCGCTCATCAAAAAATACCACATCATCAATTTACCATAACTAACATTAAATGGACTTTTACCTCCCGTCCATAATTTTGTTCCATGTTGCTGTACCGTAACTGTTGCCATACTTAAAAAGTTATTGCAAAATAAAAAGATTCAACCGGTTAATAAATTTAAATGCGGTTTATTTATACATCATCCATTTTTATTTGATCAGTACCAAAAACACCAGCAAATAGATCCATAGCAAATCAACGAAATGCCAGTATGTGCTCATCATTTCGATGGGCAGTGAGCTGTATAATTTTCGCTTTATGCTGAATGCCTTTAAAAACATCACAAGCAGAGCTATCACTCCCGCTACCACATGTACGGCATGCAAGCCTACGATCACATATAGAAATGAAAATGATACATTCTTTGTCAGGGTGATCCCCCTGGACCAAAGCTGAACAAATCCAAGCACCTGCATGGCTACAAAGGTCACTCCCAAAATGATCGTAATGGTAATCCATTGCCTGTATTTTGCCATCTCGCCATTTTTAAAATAATTCTGGCTGAGAAAAATGGTAAAGCTGCTGGCAATGATCACGGCTGTTGAATACCAGAAAATCACCGGAAGATCGAATGTTATCCAGTTTGCCAGGTTGCGCTTTACAATGTAAGCGCTTGTGAGCCCTGCGAACATCATTACAATGCTGCCAATGCCTACCCACAATGTAAATTTGTGCGGGTGAATTTTTTTTCTTTCCTCTTTCATCACCAGTTCCATGCTTATAATTATGTTGTTAATACTTAAAAGTCCACGGTCCACAGTCCACGGTCAACAGTAAGTGCCCGAGAACTTCCCCGTCCCCGATTAAAAACTCAACACTCAAGTTGAATAACTCAAAACTAAGAACTATGAACTCAGAACTTATCTTCCTTTATCAAACAGCAGTGATAGCAATACGACCATCAGGTAAAAATAAGAGCTGAACATCACTCTTCTCGCTGAAACCACATCCATCTTAATAAACAGAAGCACGCTCACGAACACCATCCAAAGGTTGCATGCCAGCACAATCCATAACGAGATCACACCGCTGATCCTGAAATAGTAAGGCAACATTCCCACCGGTATCATCAGCATCGAATACATCACGGTTTGCAAAGCAGTAAACTTTGTCGGGCCTTTATCGCTCGGTAATAGTTTAAAGCCGGCCCTGCTATAGTCCTGGTGTGCTACCCATGCGATTGCCCAGAAGTGCGGAAATTGCCAAAGAAATTGTATTCCGAATAATATCCATCCTCCTATTCCGAAATCCCCGGTAGCTGCAACCCACCCGATCAGGCAAGGCAATGCTCCCGGAAATGCCCCAACCAGCACAGAAACAGAATTCACTTTTTTCAGCGGCGTATAAACGAAGGCATACAATAACAAACTAAAAACCCCGATCATAGCACTGGCAAAATTGAACCAATACCACATCATCAATACCCCGGTGATTCCTGTAACAAGTGCAAATATCCAGGCTTCATCCACCGTCATCCTGCCTGCTGCTACCGGACGGGTTGCGGTTCTTTTCATCATTGCATCCGTATCTTTCTCTACCGCCTGGTTGATGGCATTTGCGGATCCGGTGATCAGCATACCTGCTATAAATAATAAAAGAACTGCTGTTAAATTGAATTTTACATTGGGAGCCAGCAAATAACAAACCACGCAACTGAAAACAACCATAAAGCTCAGGGTGAATTTGATCAGCTGAAAATAATCTTTCACCTTGCTGGCTAAAATCAATGACGATGAACCTGCTATGCCTCTGATCTCTTTCTCCATTAATAAAAATTCTATTTAAAAATGCCCCGAATGAGTATCAGGGCAACTTATTTTTCAGATCATTCTGTGTTTATTTTTTCCCGATGCGTTAATGCTTGCTTTCATGTTCGCCTACAGGTTCGGTCTGAGGTATGAACTCCCTCCCGTCTTTACCGTAATCATAGGCCCAGCGATGCACTTCGGGAATTTCACCAGGCCAGTTTCCATGTCCCGGGCGAATAGGTGCAGTCCATTCTAAAGTTGCGCCGCCCCATGGATTTTGGTGAGTGACCTTTCTCCCTTTAAATATGGAATAGAAAAAATTGAATACAAACAATAATTGCGCGGCAAAAACCAAAATTGAAACGAAGCTGATAAACTGGTTAAGACCGCCAAACATTTTAAAGGATTCCCAGTTGCTGAAATCATAATAACGCCGTGGCATACCCGCTAATCCCTCATAATGCATCGGCCAGAAAATGAGATAGGCGCCCACTATAGTTACCCAAAAATGAATAAATCCAAGTGTATTGTTCAGATACCGTCCGTACATTTTTGGATACCAGTGATAGAGGCCTGCAAACATGCCAAACATACCGGCAACTCCCATTACAATATGAAAGTGCGCAACAATAAAATAGGTGTCGTGCAAGTGAATATCCAGGGCTGAATTGCCCAGGAAAACCCCGGTTAAACCACCAGATATAAAAAGGCTCACAAATCCAATTGAGTAAAGCATGCCAGGGGTGAAACGCAGGTTCCCCCGCCACAGGGTTGTAAGCCAATTGAATACTTTTATGGCCGACGGCACTGCGATCAATAAAGTAAGCAGCACAAAGAAGGATCCCAGGAAAGGATTCAGACCTGTAACAAACATATGGTGTGCCCAAACCAGGAAAGCAAGTATCGTAATCGCGAACAGAGAACCCACCATCGCCATATAACCAAAGATGGGCTTACGCGAATTGACCGACATCACTTCCGAGGCAATTCCCATGGCTGGTAGAATAATGATATAAACTTCCGGATGACCAAGGAACCAGAACAAGTGCTGAAATAATATAGGACTTCCTCCTTCATTTGGTAATATTTTTCCATTGATATAGATATCACTCAGAAAGAAGCTGGTTCCCAAATTCCTATCAAATAATAATAAGATGGCGCCGGATAGCAGTACGGGAAATGAAAGAACGCCCAATACGGCGGTAAAGAAAAATGCCCACATAGTCAATGGCATTCTTGTCATGCTCATCCCCTTTGTTCTTAAATTTAATACGGTGGCAATGTAATTGAGGCCACCCAGCAATGCGTTGATGATAAACAGGGCCATGCTCACCAACCATAGATCCATTCCGATCTTAGATCCCTCTGAAGCCTCGCCCAGTGCGCTTAATGGCGGATAGACCGTCCATCCGCCGCTTGCGGGACCTGTCTGAACAAATAATGAGATCAACATTACAATCGACGCAGAAAAGAAGAACCAGTAGCTCAGCATATTCAGGAATGGCGAGGCCATGTCTCTTGCTCCTACCTGCAGGGGGATCAGGAAATTTGAAAATGTACCGCTCAGTCCTGCGGTAAGCACAAAGAAAACAAGGATGGTGCCGTGCATGGTAACCAGAGAATAATAAAATTCCGGATCAAGCTTTCCTCCTTTGGCCCAGTGCCCTAAAAAATCTTCAAGCCATGGAAATGTAGATTCCGGGTATCCTAATTGCAAACGGAACAAAACCGAAAAAAGCCCTCCGATGATCGCCCATATCATTCCCGTAATGAGGAATTGTTTGGCAATCATTTTATGATCCTGGCTAAAAACATATTTTGTAATGAATGTTTCGTGGTGGTGGTGTTCATGGGACTCATGACCAAGGTCCTGAACCCCCGTGGCCTGCTCCTGTATTATGGTTTCATTGCTCATTGTCGCTATGTTTTATAACCGCGGTTGGCGATAAGAATTATTTATTTAACGCTGCAACAGTTTTTGGTGCATTCGTTGTAGAATCGGTCTTTGGGGATGGATCCATGGCAGGAAAAGCTTTCAGGTATTCCGGCTTCTGTTGTGCAATCCACTGGTCAAAATCCTGCTGGCTTTCCACGATGATAATTCCACCCATTGTAAAATGCCCTTTACCACAAATCTGGTCACAGGCAATTTCATATACAAAATTAGAATTTCCTGTCCTTACTTTCATCTCTTCCGTTGTATATTTTGGAGTAAACCATAAGGTTGTGGGAATGCCAGGCACAGCATCCATCTTCATCCTGAAGTGAGGCAGGCCCACATCATGAATTACATCCTGTGAATTGATGACGAGCTTAACAGGCTTATTCACAACAACATGCATGATCTTGGTAACGTGAATGTCATCGTGGCTGGCCTGGTCATTCCAGTCTACACCCAATAAATTATTCTTTGCCGGGTCTGTAAGCTTGAAATTTTTTCTCCCCAGAACTCCGTCCTTTCCTCCATATCTCATCTCCCACGCGAACTGGTGACCGGTAATCTCAATCACTTGTGAATCTTTTGGTGCATCTGATGTAAACTTGAACCAGTATTTTAATCCAAATACTACAAGCACTGTTAACACAATAGCAGGTATGGCAGTCCAGATCAGCTCCAACTTATTGCTGTGGGTAAAATAATACGCTTTTCTTTTATCACTTTCCTGGTATTTGAATGCAAAACCAAACAATAATATCTGGGTGATAAAAAATACGAT
>JBDUCQ010000016.1:0-34658 GCA_040003385.1 Ginsengibacter sp.
TATTCTCTCCCAGCTTACCTATGATTTTTTTTACGTGGTCAAGACATTCCTGTTCTGTATCAAATTTATAATCAGCAATACCGCTGATCGCCGTATGCGTAGATGCACCTCCAAGGGTTTCCGAATCCACATTTTCACCAATGGCAGCTTTTACAAGGTATGGTCCTGCAAGATATATTGACCCATTTCCTTCCACCATCAATGTTTCATCGCTCATGATGGGAAGATAGGCGCCACCGGCTACACAGGGTCCCATCACTGCTGCAATTTGCGTGATGCCCATAGCACTCATTTTTGCATTGTTCCTGAAAATGCGGCCAAAATGTTCCTTATCTGGAAATATTTCATCCTGCATCGGGAGAAATACGCCTGCACTGTCAACGAGGTAGATCACAGGCAATTTATTTTCCATCGCGATCTCCTGCATACGAAGATTTTTTTTGCCTGTGATGGGAAACCAGGCTCCTGCTTTTACGGTTTGATCATTTGCAACGACCACGCATTGTTTTCCGCTCACATAACCCAGACCTGCTACAGTTCCTCCAGCCGGGCATCCTCCATATTCTTTGTACATTTCATAACCTGCAAAAAGTCCTATTTCGATAAATGGTGTTTTTGGATCCAGTAGATAATTAATTCTTTCACGCGCGGTAAGTTTATTTTTTTCTTTTTGGCGGGCAATCGCTTTTTTACCGCCGCCTTCTTCAATGATGGCCGTGCGGTGCTCTACCTGTTTCCAGGCAAGTTTCATTGCATCTTCATTCTTGTTAAATTCGATATCCAATGTAAAAGCAGTTTAGAAGTTTATGAGTGCTTGTTGAGAAAGTTTAGAGGGTTTAGGATTTCTTAAAATATTTCGAATCTAATTTTTGGGGTTTAGTATAAAGCTTTATTATTTTGATAAAGTTATCAGTTTAGATTGAATTGATATTTTTGAAAACAATAGAAAATTTATTTTTCAATCGAAATATTTCTTCACTAAACTTTCTAAACTCAAATTTAAAATTATCTGCGAATTGAATGCTCCTTAAACTCTCTAAACCACATTAAAATGGATACCCTATCGCCAAATTAAAGACCGTATTCTTAAAGTTGATTTCATTGAAAACCCACCGTTGTCCGGCTGGTAAATACGGCTTTCTCAATGGCACAGCTGCGTCAATACGAAGCAATAAGATTTGCAGGTCAAAGCGTATACCTACACCACTGCCTACTGCCAGCTGGTTTAAAAAGTCAGATGTGAATTTTGCACCTGGTTTCAGCGGGTTATCATTGTATAGCCATATGTTGCCTGCATCAACAAAAATTGCCCCTTCTACAATCCCTGAAAGTTTTTGACGGATCTCTGAATTGATCTCAAGCTTGATGTCACCAGACTGGTCGGGATAAAAATTACTGTTGTCCGCATTGGCAGGCCTGAACGTTCCGGGCCCCAATGAACGGCTTCTGAAAGCGCGTATGCTGTTATTTCCTCCAATAAAAAATTGTTTAATGAAGGGCAGTTCATAAGAGTTTCCGTGTGGATAACCAAACCCAAGGTCAACCCGGTTTGCCCAGATTGATTTAGCACTGATCCTGGAATAATGGCGAACATCAGCTTCTCCTTTCACATATTGTGAATAGGGCGCACCAAATATTTTGATCGTATCACCATTCCTGAGATTGGGCCTGGCGAAGATGCCAACAATGTTTCCTGACAGATCAACATTCGTGATCACGTACCATCCTTTGCCTTTGGGATCATTGATGATTTCATCGTAAGAATAAGTGGCATTCGAACCGATGATGAATTGTTTTTCAATTGCTTTTTTCAGTGTAGGATCGAACTTGATGCTGTCGGTATATATCTGGGTAATGTTGAGTGGCTGCACATAATTAACCGAGATGGGGTTGTATTTATATTCTTTCCTTTCTGTTGGTTTCCAGGTATATCCCAGGTCACCACGGAAAGAATTCAATGTGTACAGTTTCCTGCGGTTCAAAAGATCGTAGCCAAGCCTGATGTAAGATTTGGGAACGTATGCACCTTTCGTATTGAAGACAAAGAAGGGGATCACAAATTTTGGAACCGTAACCGATATTTCACCGCCCAGTTTATAGGTATTGAAACCTTGCTTGGATCCGCTGTATTGAACCTCAGACCCTACATATGCATTCATGGCCAGGAGTTCTGCTCCCTTCAGAAAATTTTTGTTCCGGAAGCTGAATGATACCAATGATCCAACATTGTTGTTCGATTTTGTATTGCCGCTTACTTCTCCGCGTAATGTCTTTTTCGGAAGGGGGGTCAGGTAATAATAGGTATCCAGTTTATTCAGGCTGTCGCCGGTCAGTTCAAAACGGTTCTTCACAAACTTGTAGACACCCAGGTTGATCAGCCGGTTCAGCGCAAGGTTGTGAGCCTTCCTGTTGTACAAATCACCCGTTTTGAATTGCATGATATGCTCAAAAAGGTTTGGTTTGAACATTTTAGCTTTGTCGACCACATAGTAGCCTTTATACAAGACAGCGTTGCTGGTAACCGTGTCAATAGCAGCGGTACTCAGCGTATAGTTTGAATACACAAAAACATCGTTGATCGTATACGGATGCCGCGCAAGCAGGGAAGTGTTAGGCTTTACGGTCATGTACAAGTTCACCTTGTTGTTGCCGACTGTGCTGTCTGCATTCACCAGTAAAAAATCAGGGCTGAAATAATAAAATCCCTTTTCTTTCAGATCGGCATCAATTCTGAGCCTTTCCGCTTTGATAAGATCCAGGTTGAATGGAGGACCTTTTTTCAATAAAGTTTTGGGCTCGGTTTTTTTGATGGCCATGTTCAATTCACTGCTGTCCGGTGGAAATACAACTTCGCCAATGGTATAAAGATTGCGCGGTTCGGCAGTATATCTCGCGTGTGCCTTTTTTCTTTTTACCACGGTATCACTCGTCACATGGGCATGAAAATATCCCCGGTTCTCAAGATAATTTCGCAGTACCCTGTTGTTGTGTTCCAGGTTAAGATCGCTCAAAAGAACGGGGGGCTCAGCCAACCTCCTGAAAAATTTTCTGATAAATCCTTTTTTTTTGGATGTATCTCCTGAAAGGTTATAAAACAAGAGTTTGAAAGGAATGCCAAGCACCCTGCTGTTCGGCTTTGGCCTTGTTAATTTTTCAAGGTCATCATGGAGTGAATGCTTCATCTTCCTGCTGACATCATTGCCCTTGATCGTGATGGTTGCACCCGTGTATAATGCATCTCCCTCTGGAACATGTTTTGTAACATTGCAGGAGGTTATCCCGGCAATAACGAACAGTAAAATAATTTTTTCAAAAATCTTCATTTACTTTTTATTTGGCTTGCTCTCAGGTTTTACCGGTGGAGTTATTTTCATTTTATTGTCAGACGGTGTGGTATTAGTTGTATTCAAACTTGCTTTTCGCTGTTTTGACCGCTGGAAAATTTCCCTGAAATGATTGTAATCAACGTTTATAATGAAGCCCAACCCTGTTTCCACGATATAACCTTCAATGATCCCTTCATATTCATTTTTCCGGTAAGCACGCAGCACATACCGGCCATCCCTGCTGATTTTATAATCAAGTGCAATATTGCCAGCCAGGTTGTTGCTGTTATTTTTTTGATTGGTAGGCTTTGGTCCTTCGAGCTCAAAATTGCTGCCAACGGAAACTGTGAGCCTGTCCCCCAATAATCGCTTTGTAATTCCGATATTAAAATCCGTCCTGTCACGTTTTTCCCCGGTTGTATAATCAGATGCTGTTGTGAGGTCAAAATTGATGTCGACGCCCTCAATCAGGCCTCCGGCCAGCTGGTTCAATTGTTCAGTGAGCAGTTTGCTTACACTTTGTTTTGCAAAGGCTCCAGGGTCCATCCCGCCATTGCTGTTATCAAATGGATTTTCATTCACGAACCTGTTCAGCAATAATAAAGCAAACACCTGCTTATTCAGCTCTGATGGCTCTTCCCTGAGCTGCAAAAGCCTTGCCTGTACATTACTGATGATCTCTTTAGATACTATGTAATTTTTGTCTTCAGGCAATATCACATCAAAAGTTATATCCGGCTGCAGCAATTGGCCACGTAAGTAAAGATGAACTTCAAAAGGTAGCTTTTGACGGTACGTATTTTTGATCACTGTCGGAGATGCGGAAAGCTGGTTTTGTACAAGATCAAGCGGAGAAGCTTCTGCAATATAAACTGCTGAAATATCAATGTCCGCACTTGTGGGCTCACCACTCCAGACGATCCTGCTTCCTTTCTGGATGTTGAACTTTCGCTTGATAAAATTGAATGAAAGTTCGTATGCGCCTTCATTCAATTCGTATGCTCCTACCAAAGTTATTTTCCCGCTCGGATCGATCCCCCCAGTAAGAGATGCTTCCCCTTTTACTTTGATAAAATCACCGTTGCCGGCATCTACAATGAAGTTGAATTCGGCTTCTTTATCGATCTCAATGTTTGCTGAAATATTATAGCCAATCAGGCTTGAAGTATTCAATGAATCGTATGGCACCATGAATAATGAATCCATTGGAGTTTTGTCAAGATCTACGAACCTCACAATTCCTTCCCGTTCAACAATGCTGGGTTCTGCCTGTGGCAGCACCACACTGAATTTCGTCCTGTCATTTACTCTTATACTCCCGTCAACAACCGGCTGGTCAAGTGTTCCGCTCATCTGAAGGGAAGTTGATATGTACATCTGCCCGTAGAATAACTGGTTGGCTTTTTTTGTGGTGTTGATTGCCTGGAAATTGTCGGCATCCACAGTGAGGTCAAGTCCATAGTTCATAAAATCGGTAGTATTCAGCTTCCCATTAATAACCAGGTCATTATTATCAGCGTCTTTGATGGTAAAAGTATCAAAGGTAAATCCACCGTTGTCCACCTTTATGATCTCATTGTCAACCTTAAATCTTGTATTCAGCTGTGTGATGACAAACGAAGTGTTGTTGAATGCAACCTGTCCGTTCACATCTGGTTTTGCAACAGTCCCCTTCACAAAAATTTTCCCGCTTAGATTTCCGGACCCAGAGGACATCTGTCCCATAGAAACGCCTTCCAGCGATTTCAGTTGTAACCTTGCGATATCTAAAGTAAAATCAAAGCTGCTTTGATTGGCGGGTTTAAGGAAATAATTGCCATCCACATTCACTTCATTGTCATGCCCTGTTAAATTCAAATGGGTTTCAAAAACATTCTGAACATTGTTGTTGACTTTTGCAACCAGATTTCCCAATGTATCCTGGTTCACGCTGAGGTCATTGACCGTAAGATCGGTAGTGAATGCCGGCTGGGTCATGTAATTTTTCAGCAATATATTCCCGTTCATCAATCCATTCACAAACATGGAATCAGATTGCACAAAAGCAGCAATTGTGGCAATGCTGAAGTTTGTAAAATCTATGTTCAGGGGACGGTTGGTGCCTGCCCCAAGACTATTGATACTTAATTGCTGGCTGCCCTGGCTGAGAACAAACTGGTTGGCTACAATATCTGATTTGGTATACTGGATACTGTTGCTTGGATTCACCGACCATTTTTGATAGTTGAGCAACAGGCTGTCCGGGTGCAGATTGAAGGTATAGCTGTCGAGGGCGTTAACTTTTAGCGAAGCGGCTAAACGATATTTATCTATTTTTTTCCTGTCTTTTGTGTTAAGAAAAAAGTTGATATTGTTATTTGCTATGTTGCCACTGAGCGAGGTTGCGTACAGGGAAACCGATGACCCGCTTCTTAGTCGGCGGAAAGAAGTGGTGAATTCGATCTGGTTATTTTTTGTAACTGCATTTATATTTAATCCGAACAACCTGTAGGTGCCGTATACTATAGCCGGTGCAGAAATATTCGCATTGATCCCGTTCTGCGAAGAAAAATTCGCATTAATATTCACTGAATCCAGTCTCTTCAATAAAGGGGCAAATGTACGTATGGCAGGGTTGTCGAAAATCTGCGCTTTGATGGTAAAGTCGTAAGGATCTACTTTTTGATGGGTCACCTTTGAACCCATAGAAAAATATGGGTTGATCGTTTGCTGAAACACATCTGCTAATTGTGTCAATTTATACTGGCCGCTGATGCTTGCGGTGGCAAAGCTGCTGATGAAGGTAATGGTTTCTATACCATTTGTATGTTCGGCAATTACCCGGATGGAATCAAGCTCAACCCGTTCATTTTCATTCACAAGGATAGAGTGTGTGATCAAAACGTTCCCGGCAAGGTGATCGGGATCGCTACTGGTAAGATCACCTGCTATATTTCCATGGTAGATCACATTTTGCGGTGTAAAATGCAATGGCATAGTTTTGATGCTGTCGATATTGGCCACAAAATGGATAGCAGGATATTTCGTTTCGAATGAGCCATTAGCCGTTACCGTTAGATCAATGTTCGGATCGTGAATCGCAGCATGAACGTTGAATAGTTTATTGGCAATGCTTCCTTCCAGTCTTACATTTTTATAATTGTACTGGTTGTAGATGATGGAAGATATCGTTCCGTTAAAGCTTGCATTCGCTGTTGCCGGATCAAATCCTTTGCCCCTGGCTTTTATGCTGCCATTAAAAATCCCAATATTCGGATTCTGCATCAGTGCTCCAATATTGAGATTGTTTGCAGTAGTTGCCAGGTCATAGACTATGGTTTTTGGGTTGGTCATGTTTGCCACAGTTCCTTTGATCTTAGCAGATCCGAGGCTCGTTGTAATGTCCAGGTCCGCAACCATGTTTTGCATGTTCCCCCGGATCTTTCCCGTTGCAGAAATGGTTTCAGGTAATGTAATAGTTGCAGGAAGTGAATTTTTTGGCAAGAAAGAAAGAATATCTCCTTTGGTTGTTTTTAAATATTTAATGTCAAGGTCGGCAGAAAATTTATTGGGATCAGGCAACCCCTTGATTCCACCTGAAACAAACAAAGTTGTTTGCCCCAGTCCCTGTAAACGGAAATCATAAAAATGAAGGTCGGCCATACTGCCTTTGATCCTTCCATTCAGCATCACGGTCTGGTCAGGATGAGCAAACGCCGGCAATCCACGCAGCATCGGGGCAAACATCAGTATGTCTCTGACGAGCACATGACTGCTTTGTATATCAAGGTCCATATTCATAACCGCAGGATTGGCTATGAATTTTTCAAGAGATGGGTAGTTGATCACTGCTTTATTGCGCAACAGGCTTCCGGGTGTTTTGATATAAAAATCTTTCAGTGATGTTTCTCTATTGGTGTATAAGAAATGGCCTGTAAATTCATTCAAAACAAACCCGCTTTTTTCATTCATGCTGGATGAGGTGATATTTGCATAAAGTGTGTCACTGTTATAGAACATCTTCCTGGCTGAAAAATTAATGTTTCTTACATCAAGATGGCCGTAGTCCATTCCATAATGAAGCACCGGCATTGATATATTATTCAGGATAAAATTTGAACGGCTGATCTTTACATCATCAGAGGTAATGGTGAACAATGGCAGCACTTCCTTCACAAGTAATTGTTTGGCGGTAACGGGTGGGGCCTTCGTGGCGTTGCTCATCGTTACACTGATGTCTGCACTGTCCAGTTCCATGTCTTTGAAATCGAATTTGCCTTCCTTGATGTGCAAGGTGTCCGGGTGTGCTGTAAGCCCTTTAAACTTAAGGGTGGTAGCGATATTGGTAGGAACACTTTTGTAATCAACATCGATGTCTTTTAAAATGATCGATGAATTTTTGAGCAGTAAAGTATTGCCTGGGGTGAGCACTGCCTGTGCAAGCGCACTGTCGATCTTTGGTTTTAAAGGTTGATTCTGGTAATAATATCCTTTCAACCCTGTTAAGGTAAATGTTGGAATGTCAAAATAAAGGTGTGTGGGATCAAAGGTTTTTATGGGTGCATCAAGATGTGTGAAAAAAAGATCCAGGTCATCGCCTGTGATCACATCCTGGTAAATGACACGGGTGTTGTTGAATACAATATTGTCCACATTCATTTTAATGGTAGTGGAATCATGCAGTAGTGTGTCTTTTTTTTGATCAGAAGCAAAGGCATTTACGACAAACTGAAAATTGAAAACCGTATCCCGTCCAACACGTTTAATCTTGGTTGTGATGTCATTAAAAATTAAATTCTTTATCTGTACCTCGTTCCTCAGTAATTTGAACATGTCGAGGTCTACCTTCAACTCACCACCAGACAGCAATGTATCTTTAGTTTGGTCTTCAAAAAATACATTTTTCAGGGTCACAGAATTCGGGAAGTGAATATTAAGCTTCCCTATTTCAACCCTGGTCTTTAATTTTTTTTCCAGGTAATTCTGCACCTTTCCGCGTACAAAATTTTGGACAGGTGGAGTCTGTACGAGGATTACCGCCAGAAATACCAGGAAAACAACAGAAACCAGTATATATGCCAGCACATTGGCAGTAGTCGCTAAAGCACCTCTTCTTTTCTTGGGCACAGATGTCTCTTCTGGTGGCATTGATTGGTTTAAGGCAAAAATAAAATTATTACTTCAATATCAAATTACACACCAATTACTTAAAAAGAACAACATCCGGTGTGTTTCATTGCCGTATGATGCTAAAAATGAATAGTTGGGTCTTTTAAAGCAGCTCAAATCTTTAAAGTAAAAAGCTCTATACCACTTCCTTTGCCTTTCAGTTCAACGATCCCCAAACTTTCACTCTGCCATTCCTTGAGATCGATATTGTCTATAAAATCTTTTGAAACAATAAAATTGTGATTTAGCTCATTGCATGCGCTCCTGATGCGGGCCGTCGTGTTCATAGTGTCTCCGCTCATTGCGAGATCTTTCTTGATTACCCCGATCTCGCCAACTGTAACATCGCCAACGTGAATGCCTACCCTGAATTCAGGCACCAGGTCGTACTCACGCCTGAAATGTTCACTCCGTTTTTGTAAATTTTTGCGTGCCTGGATGATCGAATCCATACATTTTCTTGTATTATTTTTTTCAAAGAGCCAGGAAGAAACGACTTCATCTCCTACATACTGATAAATACGGCCGTCAAATTCAATGATGGCCGATGAGACCTGGTAGATAAAGTCGCGGATAAATTTAAAATTTAAAACATGCCCTAGCTTCTCTGCAATTGGCGTAGAGTCTTTGAGGTCCATGAACATCACGATCCGTTTTTCTACTTTGGGCTGTATGTATCTCCCCAATAGAATATCAAGAAAAACCCCGGGAGAATATTTTTCATTGATGGTAAGAAATAATTGTGTAATAAAAAATATGATGAGCCAGTACAGGATCTTTTGTGCCAGCCAGTCCTTGTGCAATGCATACGTCATGATGTGGTGCACGGAGGCATACGGAGTTTCATGGAAAATAAATACGTCATTAAAAAAATGAATGAGAAAATTAATAACAAACGCAGAACCAAGCAGGATAAAGCTTTTCAGCGTAAAGTTCAACCAAAGGGGATAGGAGCGGAGTATTTTTTTTAATTTATATACAAACAAATAACCCATGACAAGACTCACAATAAAGATGAGCGTTTCCCGCAACAATAGGCTTTGTGAACGGTAGGAAATATCACTGTTGTCCCTTAACAAAACAATGACGTAATCAGTAAGTGTCCAGAAGATACCGATGTACAGAATAGACAGTGCACGGTGCTTATTTACATTTGTCAATTTAAAAAAGCGGGGGTTCAGAAATTTCATGACTTATTTTGTAAATAATGATAAATAGCCTGCTGGGCATTGTGTTTCGCATCACTTCCCGTAACCTTTTCCTGTTTAAGGTTTGGCAGAAGGATAACGGCTTTGTCGTTGTCCCGCCATTGCAGTTCAAAATATTCTATTAATTCATCCCGGAAAGCTGAATTTTCAATTGCTACGCAAACCTCTATTCGCTGGTAAAGATTGCGAGTCATGAGATCAGCAGAGCCCATGATCACTTCCGCTTGCTCCCCCATTCCAAAAATCATCAAACGTGAATGTTCCAGGTAACGGTCCACCAGCCTCCTGACTTCAATATTTTCGCTGCGGCCCAGGATACCTGACATCAAACAACAGATGCTTCTCACGATCAGCCTGATCTTAACACCAGCCTGGCTTGCTTTGTAAAGCATACTGATCAAATAGGGTTCTTCAAGGTTGTTGACCTTGATCCTGATCAAAGCATCCTTACCCGCCTGGGCTTTTACCACTTCACCATCAATCAGGCTCTCGAGGCGGTCATTTAAATTAAATTGAGCTACGAGCAATTTATCAAACCTTAATTTGCTGTCTTCAATTGTTTTATTCTTTTTTTGAAGGAATTTAAACAGTTGCAATAATTCTTTTGTGATCACCATGTCTGTTGTCATCAGCACATGGTCTGTGTAATATTGTGCTGTAACCTCATTAAAATTCCCGGTGCTGAGGATGGCATATGACCTGGTTTCAGCCCCCTTTCTTTTTTTAACCAGGGCAATTTTTGAGTGAACCTTGATGTGTGGAAGGCTATAGATGATTTCTACACCTGCTTCCTTCATCACCCTGCTCCATTTGATATTATTGGCCTCGTCAAACCTTGCCTTCAGCTCAATGAAAGCAGTAACATTCTTACCATTTTTTGCTGCACTGATCAGTGCATTCACGATGTGAGATTCGGCTGCTACGCGGTACAGTGTGATGTAAATATCCGTAACCTCGATATCTACTGCTGCCTGGTTGAAAAATGACAGGACAGGGTTGTATGACTGGTAAGGGATGTGGAGTAATACATCCTGGGAATTCAGGATGTTGAAAATATCACCACTGTTCATTACATGGGCTGATGACAGGGGCTTCCATTTTTGGTATGTAAGATTTTTATCAAACTTCGGAAATGAGGAAAGGTCACTGAGGTTGTGATACCTTCCACCCGCAAACATGTCATCAGATTTTACATCAAATGATGAAGCAAGAAAAAGCTGCAGGTTTACAGGCATCCCGTTTTCAAACAAAAACCGGGAAGGGGTGCCGAAATCTCTTTTTTTAAGCTGCTTTTCTATTTTATTAAGCAGGTTTCCTGTATAATCTTCAGTAACGTGCAGTTCTGCATCCCTGTTGAATTTAATGCTATAGACGCCAACAATTTCAAGACCCGGGAAAAGGTATACCAGGTTTTCCCTTAGAATATCATCAATAAATACAACGTATTCGAAATCATCGATGGGACTCAAAATAAAAAATCTTTTCAATTTTGCAGAAGGGATGTTGACAATGGCCTGTTTAAGAATCCCCTCCTCATTTTCTTTGAGTGTCACAACAAAATAAAGCTGGCTGTTCTCAGGCATAAAGCTCTTGTTATTTTCTCCATCCAGGAATATTGGCTGGATGAATGACAACACCTGTGATAAAAAGATCTCGCGCATTTCCGGGATGTGTTCACTCCGTATTTCACTCTTATAATAAAAAATAATGTTGTTATTTTTCAGCTCTGGAATTACATGATCATGCAGTATAGAGCCGAATATTTCCAATTGGCTGTTGATCTCGGCTTGAATTTTTTCTGTAACATCATCCGTGTCTCCAAAATTGATCTGCATCCGTACTGTACTGTCAAGTTTGGAAAGAGCGATGACTGACGGATACCTAACCCGGAAGAATTCATCAAGATTGGAAGAAAAAATAGCCAAAAATTTTAGTCGCTCAAATAAAGGCACACTGGTATCTGCGGCTTCCTGTAATACCCTGAAATTAAAGCCAAGCCAGCTAAGGTCCCTGTTGTAAAACATACTTTTATTTAGAAGGGTGATCCCGTGCCGTTAACAATCGTGTTACTGCTGGAAGGACTGCCGTGATGCAGAAGAATGGAGATTGCAAAAGCAATCACTGAAACAATGATACCAACCATGAAAATATTGTAAGCCCACCTGATCAGACGGTACTTTCTTCCCAATACGACACCAAGATAATAGATGTCTTTGATGAGCGAACCATATAAATAATCGGTATCTACCATCATATTTCTCATCGCTACATTATAATTCTCAAATGAGGCCCGGTAGAAATTCCCAAAAAACAAAAGATTTGTTTTTTTATCCAGTATATCCTGGTGGGTAAAAGTACCCCCTGTAATTTTTGGTCGTGTGGCCAGGATGGAAAGTACGATCGTAGTAACAGCAACCAGCAAAAATATGATGGATGGAATGGTCAGGTAAGGTTCATCCTGCAGTTTCCTTAACAGAATACCTAATATTATAGAGATGATGATTGAATTCACATTGATCAGCAAACCTGCTTTATGATCTGCCATATCGCTTAGCTTCAGATGATTTTCTGATGTGAGGCGCAGCATTGTCTGGATGCCTTTCGACATCAGGCCTGTTTTATCCTTTTCTATATTCGCCAGGTTCTCACCCTGGTCACTGCTACTAACCACTTCATCCTGCTTCTTCTCGGATTTTTTATCTAATTTATTTTTTATTTTTTTCATGTTTTGCTCTTTGCGCTGGTTGAGTAGATCTTTACAATAATCTGTGTAAAACTTGTGTTCTTCCAACATCTTCAGTGTGCCAGCATTAAACTTGATCTTATCTGAATTACCCGTTTTGATGGTCCACTCGTTGAACATTTGTTTGTTCGTTTCTTTAAAATCCTTGGTGCCAAGGTGATAGGTGTCCGCATCACAAATGATCTCCTCCATCTGGCTCTTGGGGTCCCTCGGCGCTTTTGTAGCCATGATGCATTTTTCAATTTCATCGATCATTTCCTTGTCATCTGTTTGGTCTGTCATGTATTTCCTCATGACCTCCGCACTCATCTTTTCATGCTTCGACCAATCAGTGAAAAGGTGCCCTGTGTCATGAAACCAGGCAGCTGCAAATAATGTGAGCATGTTTCTTTCGGTAACGTGGTAGTGACCTGCAATCTCTTTGGTTCTTTCAACAACCGTTTGCGTATGTTTTAGATTGTGGAATTTCAATGATGGATCTGTTTTGTCAAACAATCCCGTCACATAATTTTCAATTTTTTTATATAGGTTGTTGCTCATTTTTAGAACGTTAAATTGAATTTAGTTCCCAGCGAGAAATTGAAAAGCTGGTCTTCACTGGATATTCCTACAGTGCCTGAGATGACGATCAGGTTAAAGGGTGCATAATACAATCCCCCTCCAAACGATTGGTGCCACCGGTGCGAAATCTCCTCCTTTTTCCAAACCCGGCCAATGTCATAAAACCCAATTACACCTACATCACCAGGTAAGATATATGACTGGGATTTGTACAATTTGACCCGTAATTCCATACTTCCGTAGGCAAGGGAAGAACCTGAAAACCTGTTTTTCCTGAAGCCCCTGTTGAAATTATTTGATCCCAGGTTCAGAGCCTGAAAATACTCATAATTTTTACTAAATATATGTCCTCCCCCCAATCTTATAATCGCAAAAAACTTTCTTTCATTGTTGAGGCTCGCATACACTGTCATATCGCTGGTTAGCTTGGTCAAGTTTTTACTGTTACTGTTCAACCCAAACAGTGAACTGAATTCTGTGTTCCACTCAATCCCGCGGCTGGGGAAAAGCTGGTTGTTGAGATAACTTAGGTCGATCTTGAATTTTGCACCAGCATAATCCTTCACAGAATAGATACTGGATGAATCAAGCCCCAGTGCCTGCGGATCAGCAAGTATTCGTCCCTTATTGTCTTCAAATTCGTTCCAGTAGTGGTAATAGGTGGGGCCATAACTTACACTCAACAGGTCGCCGTATTTTCTTCTTAAAAGCAGGTCTCCATGTAAATACTTGTACCTGGTCCTGTAATATTCCAGTTGTTTACCCGGTAGCTTCTCAGTCTGATTCCCTAAGCCAAAAAAATTATTGAGGGTGGGGTTCACGATTTCTGCATTAACCAGGATATCCCGGTGGAATATTGCATCATTGAAGATCCCCTGGTATTTTACCTGGTAAGCTTTGTGACTGATTGCATAAAGTGTAGTTAATTTTTGAGAAACTGCAAACGGGCTTTTCATGAATCCATATTTCTTTGAAGAAAAACCAATGCCAACGAGCAACTTATCTTCAGGATTGTAAGCGATGTTTATTTCAGGGAAGCGGTGAGAATCATAATTGAATCCCGTTACCTTGTACTCATTGGCAGTAGGATCTGATGAGAATCTCTTTCGGGAATTTCTCGTTGCCAGAAAGACATTTTTTTCATACGTTATATCATATAAAAGGTTAGGAACTTTTCCTTTGATATTGAAAGTGTCATTTCCTTTGCCCCCGATGATCCGTAAACGGATCTTTGAATCCACATCGGGATCCACTTCAAATTCGTCATCGCCATTCAAGCCGTATAGACGAATTTCCTCGGTTTCTTTCTGGTCAAATACCCTATTGTACATGACTGCAGATGTATCGCCGGCTTTGTTTTTTTTGTAAACAAATACCGCCATTCCATTGTCTGCTTTTGTAACCCGGAAATATTCAGGGTCATTACTTCCGATAATTGTCACTACTTTGGAAAGGGCTTTATAATAATTTAAACCATCTTTCATGAGTTGATCACGCCGGCTCTTTAATTTTTCGGTGATAGATTCTTTATCCATTGCATAGACAGCCGGTGGCAATTTTTTCACGGCATCAGCTATCACGGCATCAGTTATATTGTGCTGAAAGCTGTCGATGGTTGCCACCCAGGCCTGTTTGTCCAATCGATTCATGAAAAACCGGTCAAAATCCCTTTCCTCCCAATTCAGCCATTTTATATCAGTTATATTTTTTTTGAAACCCTGTAAAAATTTGAGCTGGTTTTTTGAAATATATTTCATCAAAAATCCATCAGAATTAAAAAAGGCCTGGTCCCTGTCTCTAGGAACAGGATAATATAATTTTCCTTTCCCCGTATCCAATGATCCCCATTTCCATTGGTCAAAGTGACGGTCCCAGTCACCTATCAGGTTATCCAGCAATCTCGCTCTCAGTACCGATGCCTGTTCAATCCTGGTATTGTTGTTGTCGACAAGCTTGTTGATGATCTTTGCTGTGGTCCTGGTATCTGTCTCGTCTGGTGTTGGGTCTCTTGCTTCCAGGAGGCAGACCGTATTTTTAAAGAATGGCCTGTAAAATCCAAGGGCCGGATCGTCGGGCACATAAAAATATTCCGGGTCAGGAGCCACAATTCCGGCTGCTGTTGCAAGGGGAGAAACCATCAGTGCACCATAAGGATGACTGGCTGATATCAGGTCCTGTATTATATCTTTTGCAAGAGTTCCGCCCTGCAAGCCTTGAGGCAATGTTTTTTCGGGGTCTTTATCAATCGATCTCAATGTCCATTGCTTCCCGGTAGGATCTTCACAGATCGCAGACCTGGTTTGTTTTCCTCCTCCAAGCGATATAAACGTAAGGCCGCCTTTTTCCTTTTTCACGTTGAACATTTTCCAGGCCACTGGCACGCTCCATTCTTCCCTGTAATTTTTTCCAAGGATGGTTTTTCGCAACCCGGTCGGATTTTTATAACGGTCGCTGGCTGCGAGCACCACACTGTCTTTAAAAGCGTATTCGATCACATGCGTACTGTCATCTTTCGGTTTTTCAATCTTTGAAAAATTTAAAATATTTTGTGTAAACGGCTTGGACACCTTGTTAGAATCAAGGGTATAAAAAGAAGCAGTTACCGATTTGTTTTTAGAAACTTCCAAAGTTGCAAAGCCATTCAATGAGGAAACAAATAAAGATTTCCTGCTCCTGGATACGCGTGTTGATTTGCTGCCACTGCCGCTAACAAGAAAGTAGTAACTGCTGTCTTTCAGCAATTGAAGGGTGTGCTCATGACCCGCCAGGTAAATTACATTCTGATGGCCCCTTATCACACCTTCTATGGCCGAGATCATGTCTGCATACAATGGATGGGCAAGGTCTTCAGAAGTTCCGAATACCGAACGTGTGATCGGGTAAATGGAACCAATTACTGGCAAAGGAATGTACGCTTTGGGTATTACATCTGTAAAGGGGAAAATGTGCTGCTTAAGTGTAAAAAAGCCACCATGAATTCCATTGCTTTTGAAAGGATGATGACACGCAAACAGGATGAGTTTTTTTGGATTCTGATCCAGGATATCTCCCAACTGAGTGAGCACTTCAGCTTTTGTTTTGTAAGGGCAATCAGATTCTATTCCCGGTTTATCATAAATGTGTACCCACCATTGGCTATCCATAATGATCAGTAAAATATTCTCGCCGATCGGAATTTGAACAGGTCCCGGGCATCCGTCCTTCGGATAAAAATTAACGCCCGTACTCTGGAACTGATCTACATAAGTTTGCTCACGCACAATAGCCTCCCATCCGGACTTCCCACCATCCGCCCAATCATGATTTCCGGGAAGGAAATATGCTTTTGCTTTTGTTCCGTTCACCAGTGCAATCTGAGAATCGAGGGGAGCCTTTACTTTATTATAATTTGGCTTCAGTTCGTCCGGTAAACCGTAATTATAAAGGTTGTCGCCTACAAAAATGACTGTAGTTTTTTCATCCAGTGGAATCATTTTCCGGGCAGCTGCCAGGACGGGCTGTTTCCCATCTTTTGTAAATTCGCCCGCGTCTCCAATGATCAGGATCCTTTGCTCAACGCTGTCTTGCGCATGCACAGCGCTGTGAATACCATTCATACCCAGTAAGGCAAGAGTTAAAGCCGTAACAATTTTCATCAACCGTTATTTATATTTATAAATTAGAATAGTGGCATTGGATTTTTCTCCTTTCTCATTAGATATGAGGAGGTCGCCGTTGGGAGTGAAAGCGATACCTTCCGGCTGGTTGAAAATATCAGGGTCAAGTTGATGGATCTGTTTTACATTTCCCTTCCTGTCTGCGATTACCAATAATTTGTTGACAGATGCAAGGATGTACAACTCGTTTGTCTTGGGATCAACAGCCGTTGCAGATGGTTTTAAATGAATTTTTTCTTCTCCGAATTCTTTATCGATCGCTCTTACATCGATACTAAAAATTGCTGGAGTATATTTTTGCGAATCGGGCATGTATCCCCAGGCACTCACTTCTTTCTTTTTGTCGTCTTCGCAATTTTTGCAAACCATCACAAGCTGGTTAAAATTTTCATCATAATAAAGGCTTTCAAATTCGTTGATCTTTTTGTCAGCATCACCAAATTTGCTTTTTTTGGTTAAAACTGAATCATGTTCAAATTTTAAAGTTTCTACATCGCCGTTGCTGATCAAAACATAAAAAGTTGAATCGTGAAGCACAACATCTTCAAAGTCGTGCTTTTTATCAAAGCGCCAGCTTTTTACAAGTGGAGGGTTCCTGAGATAGATCTTAAAAAAGAGCCCGTCTTCATCTATGATGGCAAAAACACTTGTATCTTTTGGATAATACGCCATCCCGGAGATCTCGTTCAGTCCCGTGGGAAGCTTAATGACTTCCGGCTGGTTGAGATCATAAGGAGCTGGGGAAGTATAATTTTTTTTATCAGCGGAACTACAGCCGGAGGAGAGAGTAAATGTTGCAAGCCACAGTAAAACAACCAATAAGTTCACAATACGCATACATAAATATATGATGAAATTTTTTTTGGAAGCGACAAAAGCTATGCCATTGTTAGATAAATTAACTGAAGCAAGAAGTTATGCAGGGCTTCGTTTCAAATTAATTACGTCCTTTTTTAAAAATTGTAAATAAATTACGTGATGAAATATCCTGCCGTTAAAAACTTTATCCATGGCAATTTTACCAACAGCAGTTCTTCACGATCCATCGGGGTAATTTCCCCATTGGATGGTAAGAAATTATCTGAAGTTCCGATGTCAAACTCTAATGACCTCGATGAGGCAGTTGCCGTAGCAGCCTTATCTTTTAAAACCTGGAGCAAAACCCCGATAAAAGAAAGGGTGCAGGTATTCTTCAGGTACAAAACCCTGCTTGAAAAAAATTTACAGGAACTGGCAGAATTGTGTTCAGAAGAAAATGGGAAAACAATGGGCGAGGCAATTGCCGAAATTGAGAAGTGTATAGAGCTGACAGAATTTGCATGTTCACTTCCACAGCTGGTGACGGGAGAAATGCTGGAAGTAAGCAGGGGAGTTGAGTGCAGAACGGAACATGTTCCTTTGGGTGTGGTTGCTTCGATCGTTCCTTTTAATTTCCCCAGCATGGTTCCTAACTGGACCATTCCCAATGCGATTGCCCTGGGAAACTGTATGATATTGAAACCTTCAGAAAAAGTTCCAATAAGCGCTGGTAAGCTGGCAATGTTGTTAAAAGAAGCCGGGCTCCCTGACGGCGTATTCAATATTATTCATGGTGATGAAGAAATTGTGGAGGCAATATGTGATCACCCGCGAATTGAAGCTGTAACTTTCGTGGGCTCAACGAAAGTTGCGAAGATCGTTTACAGCCGTTCTACCAGGCATTTTAAAAGATGCCTGGCGTTGGGAGGTGCAAAAAATCACCTGATGGTGTTGCCCGATGCAATTCCATCCATGACGGCGCAAAATGTTGCTGCCAGCATGAGCGGTTGCGCAGGTCAGAGATGCATGGCTGCTTCTGCAATGGTGGGAGTAGGAGAGGTAGATCACATCATCGATAAAATTTGTGATGAAGTGAAAAAGATCATCCCGGGTGAAAACCTGGGGGCCGTGATCAGTAAAGAATCGCAGCAACGAATTGAGCGGTTTATAACGGAAGCAGAAGAACAGGGTGCCACCATTTTAGTGGATGGACGAAATACAGTGGTAAAAGGAAAAGAACAGGGGACATACGTAGGTCCTACCGTTATTGACCATGTGACTTCCGGGATGTCGGTGGCTACAGAAGAAATATTCGGGCCTGTGATCAGCATCATCAGGACCAAAACGGTTGATGAAGCATTAGAGATAGAGAATGCGAATCCTTATGGAAATGCCGCATCGGTTTTTACACAAAATGGTGGAATGGCCAGGTATGTGATTGACAGGTCAAGTGCGGGGATGATTGGTGTGAACGTGGGGGTACCTGTACCCAGGGAACCATTCAGCTTTGGCGGATGGAATGAAAGTAAATTTGGGGTAGGAGACATCACTGGAAAAAGTTCAATTGAATTCTGGACAAAACTGAAAAAATCCACAGTAAAATGGAATGCAGAATCTGGTATCAACTGGATGAGCTGACAGTGATAGTTTAAAAGCAGTGAAAACAATGAGCATACTGAAAACCATCTTGCATAAAAAATCCGGCACTGACGAAATCGTACAGAACAGCCTTGACTATACTTTGTTTTCATGGAGCAAGCAAAAGGGCATTAAACCTATAGCCGTAAAATCTGCTGAGGGCGTTTACCTGTACGATCATGACGGGAAAAAATACCTTGATTTTTCATCTGGCCTGATGAATGTGAATATAGGTCATGGAAATCAGCGAGTAACCCAGGCCGTTATAGATCAGATGCAACAGGTTTCTTATGTTACCCCGGGTTGTGTTACCGCTGCACGTGGGGAGTTGGGTAAAAAGCTGGAAGAGATCTCACCAGGTGACCTTACCAAATCGCTTTTTACGACCGGTGGCGCTGAAGCGATTGAAAATGCGATCAAACTCGCAAGGTTGTACACCGGTCGCTCGAAGATCATCGGAAAATATCGTGGTTTTCACGGAGCATCATACGGTGCTATGGGTGCTGGTGGGGATCCAAGGAAACTGCCTCATGATGCCCAACAGGTTCCCAATTTCATTCACGTAGAAGATCCTTATTGTTACCGGTGCCCATGGGGCAAAGAGATTACATGGTGTAAAAGGGAGTGTGTAAGTCATGTTGAAAGGGTCATTGAATTTGAAGGCCCCTCGAACATTGCTGCCATCGTGATGGAAGGTGAAAGCGGAACTTCGGGGTGTATAAAGTATCCTCCCGATTATTTACAAAAGATCCGTGCCCTTTGCGACAAGCATGGGATTCTACTGATCGCTGATGAAGTGATGAGTGGCTTCGGAAGAACAGGTAAATGGTTTGGCGTTGACAATTATGATGTGGTTCCGGATATGATCGCCACCGCCAAAGGTATCACAGCAGGATACCTTCCACTGGGCGCACTGATCGTTTCTGAAAAAATTGCAAAACATTTTGATGACCATGTGCTCTGGCTGGGTCTCACCTATTCTGCACACCCGGTATGTTGCGCTGCTGCACTCGAAGTTTTAAAAATTGTTGAGGAAGAAAATTTGATTGAAAATGCCGCTTTTATGGGAAAGTACATTGAGCTGAAAATGGAAGAATTAAAATTAAGGCACGAGTGCATCGGTGATTTCAGGAACACGGGACTGCTCGGGTGTATCGAGCTTGTAAAAAACAGGGTTACCAAAGAACCAATGGCACCATACAATGCTTCGCCGGACGAAATGGCGATCATGAACAAGGTGGCTGCAAAATTGAAGGACCTGGGACTGTATACTTTTGTCAGATGGAATTATATTTTCATCGCGCCACCACTGTGCGTTACAAAAGAGCAGGTGGATGAAGGACTACGGATCATTGACGAGGCACTGAAGATTGCCGATGAATACATACCAGTTTTGTAAGCTACAAGATATGACTGATCAAAATTTTCAGCATTGAATATCCACGCAGATTTTTCGGATGTAAAAGATTCTTCTTTGTACAGTGAGGATCTTGCGCCTGTACCACCAGGAAAAAGAACATGGACAACGTGGAACTACGCAGCACTGTGGATCAGCATGAGCCTGTGCATTCCCACGTATATGCTCGCCAGCTCTTTGATCGGTGGCGGGATGAACTGGTGGCAGGCCATAGGGACGATTTTTCTGGGAAATAGCATTGTGCTGGTACCCATGATCCTCAATGGTCACGCCGGTGCAAAATACGGGATACCATTTCCCGTTTTTGCAAGAGCAAGCTTTGGCGTACTGGGTGCCAATGTTCCGGCTATGTTGAGAGCGATCGTTGCGTGCGGATGGTTTGGCATACAAACATGGATCGGTGGCTTTGCGATCTACCAAATGCTAAGGTTATGGATTCCTTCGCTTGAAACATTGAATCAAATATTTCCTGCCTGGGTGGGATTGCAAACAGGTCAGGCAATCACTTTTTTATTGTTTTGGTTGTTGAACATGTACGTGGTATATCTGGGGGTGAACAGTATAAAAAAGCTCCTGGTGTTCAAAGCTTTTTTTTTACCATTGGCCGCACTGGCACTTATGTTCTGGGCAATTTCAGCGGGACATGGTTTAGGCCCGATACTGCAACATCCATCACATTTTGCAACGAATCAACAATTCTGGAATTTCTTCTTTCCTGCACTTACAGGAATGGTAGGCTTTTGGGCAACACTATCATTGAACATTCCTGATTTTACCCGATATGCAAAAAGCCAGAAAGCACAGGTGAACGGGCAGGCCATAGGTCTTCCAACATCAATGACGATGTTTTCTTTTATTGGAGTTGTGGTGACTTCTGCAACCGTGATCATTTATGGAAATATGATCTGGGATCCATTGATACTTGCAGGAAAGTTTGAGAGTAAATTTTTGGTGACAATCGCCATGATCGCTGTTGCGATCTCTACATTAGCTACTAATATTGCGGCCAACATTGTAAGTCCTGCCAATGATTTTGCAAACCTTGCTCCTAAAAAAATAAATTTCCGAACAGGAGGTTTGATCACCGGCATTTTGGGGATTTTTATTTTTCCATGGAAGCTGATAGCAGATCCGGCAGGATACATTTTTACCTGGCTTGTAGGTTATTCAAGTTTGCTTGGTCCCGTAGGCGGAATCCTGATCGCAGATTATTATTTTATCCGCAAACAGCAATTGGTTACCGTTGAATTATATTCCAAAGCCGGGCGTTACAGTTACAATCATGGTTTTAATTTGCGCGCCATTGTTTCTTTGTTACTTGGCATTTTACCAAATATCCCCGGATTCCTGGTAACAACAAAATTGATCCCGGTCAATGCTGTGCCGGAATGGGTAGCTCACCTTTATAATTATGCATGGTTTGTAGGATTTTTTGTAAGTGGGATCAGTTATATTTTGATGATGAGGATGCCTCGGGCTGAGAACAGCAGGTCCGGTGAATTCACAGGTGTAATGCATTAATTTTAAAAAATTTATCACCCGGATTCAACAATAATATATGTCCATATTAATAAAAAATGGCAGGATCATTACACCCTCGGAGGATTATGTAGCTGATATTTTTATTGAAGGAGAAACAATTGCTTCGATAGGAAAGAACCTGCCATTTGAGGCTACCAGGACGATTGATGCTACGGGCAAATTGATATTTCCAGGCGGGATCGATCCGCACGTACACCTCGATATGCCATTTATGGGAACATTTTCAAGTGATACACATGAAACAGGGACCAGGGCGGCATTATTTGGCGGCACAACAACGGTCATTGATTTTGTGTTACAAAAACAGGGCAGTTCTTTGAGAAGCGCGTTGGATGAATGGAATGGAAGGGCGCAGGGAACAGCAGTGGGTGATTATAGTTTTCACATGGCGGTAACTGACTTCAATGAAGAAACAAAAAAGGAGATCAGAGATTTTATAGAGAATGAAGGGATTACTTCTTTCAAAACATTCATGGCATACAAAGGAGCTTTGATGATCGATGACCGCCAGATGATCGGCCTGATGGAGGAAGTGAAGAAACAGGGTGGGATGGTTACGGTTCACGCTACAAATGGTGATATGATCGATTATCTCGTTCAGAAGCACAGGCAGGAAGGCAACTTCTCCCCACGATATCATTATCTTTCTCAACCTGAAGTTACCGAAGCTGAAGCCGCTGAACGTTTTGCTGATATGGCAAATTATACCGGCTGTTGCGGGTATATTGTTCATCTTACGTGTGAAGGTGCATTGAATGCTGTAAGAAATGCCACCCGAAGGAATCAAAAAATATTTGTGGAAACGTGCATTCAATACCTGGTGCTCGATGCATCATTATATAGGGATGATTTCGAAGGTGCCAAGTGGGTAATGAGTCCACCGCTGCGGGAAATTAAAGACCAGCAAACACTGTGGGCAGGAATCAACCAGGGATTGGTGAACATCGTGGCAACGGATCATTGTCCTTTTATGCTCAAACAAAAAAGAGCCGGGGAAAAAGATTTTTCTAAAATACCCAATGGCCATCCCGCTATCGAAAACCGGATGGAATTGTTATTCAGCGAAGGAGTAAAAAAAGGAAAAATCTCACTGAATAAATACGTTGAGCTCACGGCCACCAACCCGGCAAAAATATTCGGTATGTTCCCACGCAAAGGTTGCATTGCACCGGGAAGTGACGCAGACATTGTAATTTTTGACCCTGCAGAGCAGCATGTATTATCAGCAAAAACGCACCATATGAATGTTGACTATTCGGCTTACGAAGGATGGAAGGTCACCGGCAAAGTGAAAACCGTTTTGCTGAGAGGTAAAGTTGCCATTGAAGACAATCAGTGCCTCGTTGAAAAAGGATACGGGCAGTTTGTGAAGCGCAGTAAAGTAAGCGGAATAATTTAATTGAGTTTAGGGATGAATTAAATTTGAATGCGTGTTATAACTTGTGTTTAGAAAGTTTAGGTAAGCATTCAATTTGAAGATCATTTATAACTTGCGTTTAGAAAGTTTAGATAAGCATACAATTCGACAGCGCTTTTTGACTTGCTAAACATTCTAAACTTAGATTAAAGTCATTTGAATTGAGATTTTGACTAAACTTCTAAACTAAAATTTAAAATTGGCTGCCAACAGAGAGCGTGACTAAACTTCTAAACTCAATTCAATAAAATGTCCCGACTAATAAAATCAGGCCTGATACAAATGAGTTTACCTAAGACTGAAGGTGAAGGAACCATTGATGAGATCAAGGAGGCCATGGTGCTGAAACATCTTCCTTTGATTGAAGAAGCCGGAAAAAAAGGTGTGCAAATCCTTTGCCTGCAGGAAATTTTTAACACGCCTTATTTTTGCCCCGGCCAGGATAAGGCCTGGTATGCTTCCGCTGAAACTGTTCCCGGGCCAACCACCGAACGGATGGCTGAGTATGCCAGACAGTACAATATGGTAATGATCATACCGGTGTATGAAAAAGAACAGGCGGGTTTGCTTTACAATACCGCAGCCGTAATAGACGCAGATGGATCTTACCTGGGTAAATACAGGAAAAACCACATTCCGCATACTTCGGGCTTTTGGGAAAAATTTTTTTTCAAGCCTGGCAATTTAGGCTACCCCATATTTCAAACAAAGTATGCAAAGATTGGTGTGTACATATGTTATGACCGTCACTTTCCTGATGGAGCCAGGTGCCTGGGATTGAATGGGGCCGAAATCGTATACAATCCGTCAGCAACAGTTGCCGGGCTTTCTCAATATTTATGGAAACTGGAGCAACCTGCCCATGCAGCCGCGAATGGTTATTTTATGGGGTGTATCAACCGGGTAGGCGAAGAGAAACCATGGAACCTCGGCAAATTTTATGGGTCTTCATATTTTGTTGACCCCCGCGGTCAAATATTTGCACAGGCATCAGAAGACAAAGATGAATTGCTGGTGGCAGAATTTGATCTTGAGATGATCGAAGAAGTCAGGAATACGTGGCAATTTTTTAGGGACAGGCGCCCGGAAACTTATGGTAAATTAGTAGAGCCTTAAATTGAGTCTGGAGCCGGGAGTCTGGAGCCGGGAGCCCTCAAGTTCACAGAGACTCAATTCTGTAAATTCTATAATTCTGTAAATTCTGATTTAATGTCCATTGCTTCAAACAGGCTAACTGAAAAGGAATATGCTGATAACTTTAGCGATATACGGCCACCGTTCCATGAAGAAGAAGCGGCACTTGTAGAGGCAAACAGGTGTATATTCTGTTATGATGCGCCTTGTACCAAATCCTGCCCAACCGGCATTAACGTGCCTAAATTCATCAAGCAGATAACCTCCGGGAATATCAGGGGTTCTGCACACACTATTTTTGTGTCAAATATATTCGGTGGGGGATGTGCGAGGGTTTGCCCCGTAGAAAAATTGTGTGAAGGCGCATGTGTTTATAACCTGTTGCATGAAAAGCCGATCGAAATTGCGAAGCTTCAGCGGTACGCGACTGAAGATGCCATTCAGGAGAAATGGAAGCTATTTGACCGCAAACCATCCACCGGGAAAAAAGTAGCAATTGTTGGAGCAGGCCCTGCCGGACTTTCATGCGCGCATGTATTATCACGTGAAGGCATAGACGTAAATTTATATGAAAAGGAAAGCAAAGGTGGCGGATTGATGACCTTTGGGATCGCAGCTTATAAGGTCACACCAGAATTTTGCCAGGAAGAAATTGATTTTATCACGTCGCTGGGAGGTATTCAGCTTCAGTATGGCCATACGCTCGGACAGGATGTTACATTGGAAGACCTTCGGAAAAATTTCGACGCTGTGTACCTTGGGATAGGCGTGGGTGTGCCCAACCGGCTGAATATCCCTGGTGAGGAATTGGAAGGAGTGGTGGATGCGATCGATTTCATTTATGACATCAGGGACAAGGGCTACCCACAAGCTGCGGTAGGTGATAGGGTGGCAGTGATCGGGATGGGAATGACGGCAATTGATGCAGCTACGCAGGCCAAACGTCTGGGTGCCAGGGAAGTAACGATGGTGTATAGACGCAGTGAAGCGGAAAAAAATTGTACGCAGGCAGAACTTGATATTGCCATGCTTGATGGATGCATCATGCAATGGCTTGCATCCCCCGTGGCAATTGCCGGTGAGAATGGAAAGGTGAAAGCTTTGGTATGTGATGCAATGAAGTTAGGGGTCCCGGATTTTTCGGGCAAACCCCAACCCGTTAGAACGGGTGACACACTTACCATAGAAGTTGATATGGTCATAAAAGCGACAGGTCAGCAGCCATTCGAAAAATTGGTGTTCGATAATAATTTAAACAATACTCATGGACGTATCATAACAGCAAGAAATAGTGAAACCAGTATCAAGGGTGTGTTTGCCGGCGGCGATTGTGTGAACGGTGGGAAAGAGGTAGTGGATGCCGTTCAGGCAGGAAAGGATGCTGCAGCAGCGATCATTGAATATTTAGAAAATCTCTGAGCAACTTTAGAAGCCGGTGAATTAAAATATTTTATTACAAGCATTTTCGAAAATGGCAGATATATCAGCAAACTTCCTGGGCATAAAATCTCCTAACCCTTACTGGCTGGCAAGTGCTCCTCCAACAGATAAAGCATACAATGTTTTGCGGGCACTTGAAGCGGGATGGGGAGGTGTGGTTTGGAAAACACTTGGTACCCAGGTGAAAAATGTTTCATCACGATATTCAGCCGTAAATTTTAATGGGACAAGAGTGATGGGATTCAACAACATTGAGCTGATCTCAGACAGGCCAATGGACATTAATCTTAAAGAAATAAAAGAAGTATTAAAAGAGTTTCCGGACCGTGCCATGGTGGTTTCTCTCATGGCTGATAACACAAAAGAAAGCTGGCGTGAATTGATCAAACAGGTAGAAGATACTGGTGCACACGGTCTTGAACTGAATTTTGGTTGCCCTCATGGTATGACTGAAAGGGGTATGGGCGCTGCTGTTGGGCAGGATCCGGAGATTGCAAAAATGGTAGTGGAATGGGTAATGGAAACTGCGAGTATTCCGGTGATCACGAAGTTGACACCGAATGTTCATTCTGTTGTTCCCACAGGAAAAGCAGTTGTTGAGGCCGGGACAAATGGCTTATCTCTTATCAATACCATCCAATCCGTAACAGGGATCGATCTTGATACATTTGTACCCAATCCATTTGTAGCCGGCAAAAGTGTATTTGGGGGTTATTGCGGTCCTGCTGTAAAACCAATTGCTTTAAAATTCCTGGCTACGATCAGCCAGGATCCAACTACCCGCAAGGTCCCTGTTTCAGGGATCGGCGGCATTAGTACCTGGAAGGACGCCGTTGAGTTTATGTTGCTTGGTGCTTCCAATGTGCAGGTATGCACTGCAGCGATGAAATATGGATTCCGGATCATAGAAGATCTGTGCGAAGGACTCAGCAACTGGATGGATGAAAAAAAGTTTCAAACCATTTATGATTTTATTGGAAGATCGGTCCCTGCACTTACACATTGGGAAGATCTTGACATCAACTATCATCATGTAGCACAGATCAGCCAGGATAAATGTATTCATTGCGGGCTTTGTTATATTGCATGCGAGGATGCTGCCCATCAATCGATCAGTCTTTCCTATGGCAATCCTTATAATACTTATGCAATCAAACAGGATGAATGCGTGGGCTGCAACTTGTGCCAGCTGATATGCCCTGTTACTGATTGCATCACAATGGTTGAAAAGCGGGTAAGTCCTGAATATGTTAACTGGAAAGAGTTCCAGGAGCGGCAAATGCCATTGAACGATCATTGAGCCTTGAAGGCAGACGACTGTGGACTGCCCACGGTCCACAGAGCAGAAGTTCAAAAATTTATAGATCTTTCAGAAATAGAATATGTCTTTAGAAGTATATTCTGCAGTGGACTGTCGACTGTGGACCGTGGACTTTTCTAAACAAAAATTTACAAATCTTTCACATGAAAAATGTAATCAGTTGGTTTGAGATACCCGCCAATGATCTTAACCAGGCTCAAAAGTTTTATGAAACAATTTTTGATTTGAAATTAAATTCTTTGGATATGCCACAAATTCAAATGCGCATGTTTCCGTTGGATGACATGATGAATGGTGTAGGCGGTGCTGTTGTTAAAGCTGAAGGTTTTTACAAGCCCTCCACAGATGGCGTATTGCTTTATTTAAATGGAAATCCTGATGTCCAGATCATCCTGGACAGGATTGAACAAGCTGGTGGTAAAATTATGGTACCAAAAACTCAAATCTCACCTGAACATGGTCATATGGCTGTATTCATCGATAGTGAAGGGAACAGGATTGGTCTGCATTCGATACCTGCAGAATAATTCTCTCAGTACAGAACTATAGGGTGCCACGAGATCGAATGTTAGTTCAGAGTTGGCAGTAAAAATCACTTTGAAAAATTATTATTTTCAAAAAATGAGAATATCTTATCATCCCATAATAGAACTGAACAGGAAAATTTTATAATATACTGTGGACAGTGGACTGTCGACCGCGGACTTACTAAAAACCATAAACTTCAATCATGCAATCTAAAGCCACCACCCCGGAACAATACCTTTTAGAACTGCCTGTGGAAAGAAAAGAGCCAATGACAAGGTTACGGGAAGAGATTGTTCGCAATTTGCCCAAAGGGTTTTCAGAAGAAATGAGTTATGGAATGCTTGGCTACGTAGTACCCCATTCAATATACCCTGCGGGTTATCATTGTAATACAAAACTGCCTTTGCCCTTTATGAATCTTGCTTCACAAAAAAATTTCATTGCAGTATATCATATGGGATTGTATGCAGATGAAAAATTGAAAAAATGGTTTTCTGGCGAATTAGCAAAACTGGGGCAAACAAAACAGGATACGGGTAAAAGCAGCCTTCGATTTAAAAATATGCAAAATATACCTTATGATTTGATCGGCAAGCTGGCCTCCAAAATGAACCCAGGTGAGTGGATCAGCCTGTATGAGAAGAATTTAAAAAAACATTAGGGCTCATCTCGATGGCGTGAACTTCTCATTTGAAAATTTTCTTACAAACGAATTATTTGTAAATTTTAAATCTATTTGTATTTTTTACTTATCATACTATCAAAATGAATAAAAATATTTTTATCCAATTGATGCTTGTTTTTATCCCTCTTTTTACAAGTGCCCAGTCAAACTATAAAGTGGTTTTTGATCTTACAAGCAAAGATTCCGTGGATCAGAAAAATGTAATCAGGTGGGTAAATGAAATTTCAAAATCCAATCCGGATGCTTCACTTGAAGTAGTGATGTATGGACAGGGAGCCGACCTCGTTGTAAAAGATAAATCCCCGGTGGAGGCAATGGTCTCAAAGCTAACAAGCATCAAAAATGTTTCATTTAATGTTTGTGCGGTTGCCATGAAGGCACACAATATTGATAAGAGCCAGTTGATAACAGGTGTGGGTATAGTACCGGATGGAATTTATGAAATTATAAAAAAACAGAGGGAGGGTTGGGGGTATATTAAGGTGGCTCATTGAGAGCAAATTAAATCAATTACCCGGTTTGAATCATGGTTGCCGATCAGTTTTTTACCAGGTTGTGGTTTACACACCTTATTTCTCGCCACTCAATATCAAAGAGTGATAGTCGAGTGCCAGCCCTGCAGATGTTTGATACCGGGCACATGCTTCCTTCACCTCTTTTTGGATTTGCTGTTTCATAGCATCATCAGCTTTACTTAAAGCTCCTACAACAGGTGCAGCAACTTCGTTCATCATTGTCCAGAATAAGTCGAAATCTTTATAAATAACCTTACCGGTCACCGACTCCTCAGTAACATTTTTGAAGCCAGATGTTTCCATGATCCCTTTTAAGAAACCGGGTTTTGCACACCGAAACATAGAAGGCGCCCCCACAGGTGGTGGAGCGGGATTCATATGTTTTTGAATGATGCCCATGATAGCCGTTACCCACACATTTTTTTCTGGGCCGGCCCAGACAGAGGTGGCCATTTTGCCGCCGGGTTTTAAAACCCGGTACATTTGATCCGAAGCAAGCTGCATATCTGGAAAAAACATAAATCCCATTCTGCAGCTGATTTTATCAAAAGCATTGGTTTCAAAAGGCAGATCACATACGTCACACCCACGGGTTTGAAAATTTTGAATATCCTGGTGCCTTGCATTCTCAGCAGCTATCTCAAGCATTTGTTCTGCCAGGTCTGTTCCTGTAACATTTCCTTTTGTTGCCAATTTAGCAATCGTCAAACCCGGTTCACCTGTACCACATGCAATATCCAACACTGAGTCCTTCTCCTTTATTTCTAATTTTTGAATGATCGCGTCACCCATAGGCTTTAAAAAGTCCATGGTAAACTCGTCCCACTTTTTCCAGCCGGGAGAAAATTTATTCCATGTTTCTCTTTGCTGTTCCCTGATTTGTTCCAATTGAGTGTCCATAAAAAAATTTGGAGATGAATAAATTTTTAAATCTTACTAAGGGTATCATAGTGTTACTCCCCGGATAGGGTTATTCACTGTGATCAGCAGGTACACAAGGTTTCAACATCAATAACCGGTATACCGTTTTCCAAAAACCAGCACATTTGCCCGGCCTTTAAAAACATTGCCGGTTGTCCGGAATTTAAACTCGATACGATTGATAAATTTTCCATCGCTGGCTATCTCAATATTGCGACTGTATTGATCCGGGGGTACCACCTCGTCAACTGAAGGGGAAAGCTTATCTCCATTCTGGAAAATAACGCTTAAGCTATTTAAACGAATTTCATGTTTTTCAACTTTAAATCTGATTTCCGTGAATTTATAACTGCTGTGAACGTCAATTGCATCTTTGTCGCGAACAAAATCCGGTTTCAGCTCGCCGAGTAAATCCCAACCTTCTTCAATTGCAATGCTACGGCGTGCAGGTCCGCACGAAATTAAAAGCAGAAGCAATGAAAAATAGGCGATCTTCCTGAATGTTAACTTTGAGGTATTATACATAAATAACTTTAAATGAATGAGAATTCAAATATCAATTTCTTAACGTTACCCTCCGGCATAAAGCTACGATAGCCGTGATCACTAACAAAATAAATTGAGAGCTGATTCTGCAGGATTCCACCTTTACATCCACCTGTTAAAATGATCCATCAGACCAAAAACAGCATTGCATTTAATTAAATTTATCTCTATCTTGATGCATAATTGAACAGTCACCGTCCCGATTGAAATCCACTTAGTCCTTTCCTCCACTAATTAATTTATAATTTTAAATCAAGTATTATGTTAATCATTGCACATCATGACATCAGCAACCCTGATGAATTCTGGTCAGCCGCTAAGGATGTTACCGCATCTATGCCAGCTACGCTCAAACTACACAATGTTTTCCCATCTAAGGATATGAAAACAGGCACTTGTTTATGGGAAGCACCTACGGTACAGGATGTACAAAAATTTCTGGATGACAATGTAGGGCAAGTAAGCAAGAATTCATGCTATGAAATAAATGAGGAGGCTGCAATGGGATTACCTAAAGTTGCAATGGAAGCTACTGCTTAGAGTATTATTTTTAACTGCCTGGCAGACGCATCCAGATGCGTGCTATGGATCTATGCAATCATCTAGATGTTGTTGATATGAACCTGTGCCTGTGCACGGTTGTGATATGGGGCTTGTTATCTTTTAATCATATTCAGCATCACCAATGTTTCAGAGATCATCTTTGCATTATATTCCAGTGCAAGGTTTTTGTGATTGATGGCATCAACAATGGTTCCGATGAGGCAGAGGCCACCTGTAAAAAAGTATAGGATGCCCAAACCAGTGTCCCCAATCACAAACCGGTGAATTCCGGAAATACAAACCAGCCCGAGGAGGCACAGCAACAATATTGTTTGAGGATCTTTGCGTTTTGAACGGTAGATCATACAAAAATGTATCAATTCATCATCACTGAATCCCATTGTCCTGGAATTGATGGTGATAAGTTCTTCCGGGGTAACATCATAAAGATATTTCAGGAAAACAGGGTTCAAAGAAGGGCTTTTGTCAAATGACATGATCGTATTTTATTAGCGGGGTGAAAAAATGGTATTGTAGCAGTCTGATAATTCTTAATGTAATCACCGGAACAGCAAAAATTCCAAGAGGATGTGTACGAAATGAAGCTGCTAAATTTCCATGAAATAAATAACTTATGGAATGTCCAAGGCCACATCCCGGACAAAAATCGATTCCCGCAATTCTGAAAATACACCATGAGTAATGATACCCTGTTGAAGGAGGCATGATAGCCAGCCAAATAAAAGAGGATACCCAGAAAATCAGTTCAAAATAACGTTTTTGTAATTTCGTTGATCGAACCCGGGGGAGGATAATAACTTTCGCCACTTATGATACGTTGTATGATTTCAGGACAGGCGGTTTGGAATAGTTGTCCTTTACCAGGTCAACCAATTCCTTGTACTTACCACTATCCTGGTATGCATCTGCTGCTGCCTTATCTATCCAAACCGACATGGATATATAAACGTCAGAACCATCAAGCGGTTCAAGCAACATAATGTTGTGGTTTCCATCAATTTTTCTAACAGTTGGAACGATTTGTTCACGGAAGATCTTTTTGGAATCTTCAATTCGTGATGGAATAAAATATAAATGAGTTAACCTTACCAGCATATTTAAAAAATTTAGAAGTGAAATTGGTCACATAAATACAAAATATAAATTTAGTCTTCTTTAATTTTGTGAAAATTCTTTTTTAGGGTAAAACTTCCTTACTAAAGTGGATAAGCTACAAGTTTAGGTGGATAACCCTGTGAAAAACGCGTGCAAAACAACTCTCAATAAAATTTGGAAAACGGTCTCTGTCTAGACTATCTTTGATTTACAATTGAGGGCGGAAATTTTCACGAACGGATGTTCTCAAGCGTAAAGCATCGGGTTAGTAAGTAGTACGAACTTAAGCAATTAGGGGAGTATAAATACAAAATCTGGTGCTTTTTTTATTTTAACTAAGTCCTATCTACGGTTATTTTCTTCAGGATCGCATGGTATCAATTTCATCTTTCCAACGAAATTTTTAGCAGCAAGTTCATCTGGCTTTGTATTTGTTGATCAAATTAAAAACCGATCATGCGAAGCGCTGGCTACATTATTATTTCACTTCTTTTTTTACAAATGGCTTCCAAATCCGAAACAGTGAAAACAATAATTTTTCAGTCCAGGGAATTCTATGGTACGGATACTGAGAAGGTACAAAAACCAGACTTGTTCGACAGCTTGCATTTGGGTAAGCTCGGCCTCGCCCGCAGAGCTTACGATTATGCAATGCTTGGTTACAAAGCTTTGCGTAAAAAAGGGTTACTGGGCAATGATCAAATCATTACAATTGCAGATCTAACCCTGCCTTCCAATAAAAAGCGCCTGTTTGTTTTTGATGTAAAAAAATATAAAATTTTATTCGTAACCTACGTGGCGCATGGGAAGAATTCAGGCCTCGAAAAAGCACTATATTTTTCTAATGACCCTGAAAGTAATAAAAGTAGTGTAGGTTTTTATACTACAAAAAATACTTACACGGGTGCTCATGGCTATTCTATGCGATTAGATGGGCATGAAATCGGGTTCAATAACAATGCAGAATCGAGGGACATTGTTGTGCACAGCGCAGATTATGTTGGAGATGCCGTGGTAAAAGCGCAGGGCTACCTGGGCCGTAGTCTAGGATGTCCGGTATTATCGCCAAAAATTTATAAGTCAGTGATCGAACGGATAAAAAACGGAACCTGTTTATTCGTTTACGGCAATGACTCCAGGTATATTATGAACAGTAAATATTTGAAACAATCTGTACGATCAGACAGTACATCGAAGTGATTTTCCTCTCAATAAGCGTAGATATTTAAGAGTTTTTTTAAAGTAGGAGTTTATCATATGCCGTAACTTTATAATCCTTAACTCCCTATTTCTTTTTTGAGAAAATTTTCTATTGTTCCACACGGCACAAAAAAAGGTTTGGAATCAATGACAATGTTGAGCTGTTGAGGCAATACCTTATAACTCCCCCGGATGGTATTCCCAAGTACCGTCACATCAAAATGTCCTGCCGTTTCGTTGCCTTCAAATATTCCTCCCTGGCTCATTACAGCTGTCTTTGCGCGGTTAAGAATCCCGGACGGTTCCCCTGAAAAAGGTATAAAAAAATTGCATCCTGCCATAAGTTCAAAAGTACATATTTGCAAACAGTATTCGGGTTTATAGTAAAACCCCGGGAGCATATATTTCTAAAACCGAGAGTAACCAGGGTGGCGTCCGTAAAATAATTTCCCTTTTATTTACAAGTCACGGCCGAATTGGGAAACTTGCAAATCCTCCTGGAATTTGCAGATAAAATATAGTACGATAACATTGATCTCAGGCCATTGGATTATATTGACCTGAAATCATTCATCTGGGTAAACTGATCGGAAGAATATGATTAAGCATTCGTAGCATCGGGCAAAACTTCGTCCAGCTTATTGTCTTTCACAAATTTATCACGTTCGGTAGTGAATTCCGTTTGTAAACCCACCACTGCTGTCAAACCTTCATCGATTGCAGAATGGATATCCGGTAGCTTTTTCTCCAGCATCCTGTTACCAAGATTTATATTATCAGCCTCCAGCTGGGTTACTTTTTTAAGCAACGATGTCTGGCTGTTGCTGATGTCTTCAAGCTCGCGTAACATTTTATCCATCATGTGCATTTTTTCAATCTTATCCATATTTTTTTGATGCAAATGTATCTATTAATAAAATACAACCATTTTTACGCACAATAGAAGAGGCACAATAAAAAAGTGCCTGACTGTAAGCCATGCACTCTTGCTGACCCCCGGTTTAATGATCGCTTTTATTGAGCCCTGAGTTACCACTACTTATCCAGGGATCACCTCCCTGGTTGCTTTGATTAAATGTATCTTCCCGAACCTTGTGAAGTTTTTCTTCATTTTATTATCCATATTAGATGATCTGAAGGATTTGTTTAGCTGGTGTTGGCTATTATGACCTATTTCATTGTTAAGCATATTTTCTCCCTGGTTTTAGAGATTACTATCGCTGTTATACTTATAGTTTACCAAATGTAAAATGTG
>JBDUCQ010000096.1:0-11135 GCA_040003385.1 Ginsengibacter sp.
CAAAGTTGGGATGCTCCATATCACGTTAATGAACCACATGATAAGATTGTCTGTCCGGCCACGAAAGTATCCTGCAAGCGATCCAAGCAAAACACCGATGGTAAGTGAGATCAAAACGGTGATGAAGCCAACTGCAAGGCTTACCCGCGTACCTATGATCAACCGGCTTAAAATATCCCTGCCAAAGCGGTCCGTACCTAACCAAAAAGTTTGGGATGCAACGTAATGCGGCCGGGCAACTCCTGACAATGGAATACTTATCCTTTCTTCTACACCTTCATCAATGTATTTCTGCACGATCACCGAATCGTTTTTTTGGATGTAAGTGCTGATGGGAATAAAACGATATGCGTCCTCCACACCAAACAACAACCGGTGAAAAAAACCGGGGCGCTCTACCGTTTTTTCTTTTTTTACCATTAAAAAAAGCTGCCGGAATCCTGGCTTTTTTGCCTGCACTTCAACGATCTGCCTGTCAGAGTTGGGAGTCGGGTCCGTAGCAATAAAATAACCAAACACCGCAACCAGGATGGCCAGTGAAATGATGAACAAGCCAAACAAGGCACCCCCGTTTTTTTTCAAACGATTCCACAACGTTCGGGTAAATGAATACGAATGGCGGGATGGGTTTGAAACTGTAGTCATTTAGTTAATATGTCATGAAGTCATTTGGCAAAGGCTTCATAGTGCGTGTAACTTAAATAAATAATTAAAGACGAGTCACTTCACTTTTCTTTCCTTCCACCGGTAAGATCCGAATTTTCCCAACCAGCCGGCTACAACGATGTATAAAATATGAAACGGTTGTGCCAGAGGAAACCACCAAAGCAATTTTTGTTTGCCGAAAAAAATTGCCACAGGAACCAAAAAAAATAATTCAACAAGGATTTTACCAGCAAGCAGGCCAATAAGCCAAATTAAAAATGTGTGGTAGAAGCAGGAAAAGATAAACAGCAACAGGATCCATAAATTCAGCAGGTAAACCAATAATAAAACTGTTGTAATTCTTTTGTCGGCATATTTACCCGCTTTACTGGCCCAACGTATCCTTTGCTGAAAAAATTCACTCATGGATGCTGCAGGTTTTGTTAGCACAATTGCACCTTGTGATTTCAGGAAGAATATTTTTCCGGGAAATTCCGCAGCGATCTTATGCATCAGCAGCATATCATCGCCACTTGCAATGTGGTCAATTCCCGAAAAGCCACCCACCTGGTAAAAATTTTGTTTTGGATAGGCAAGGTTCGCTCCATTGCACATGGTGTGAAAATTTTTATAAACAGCCGCACAGGTGATCCCCTGCATGGTCATAAAATCAAGGGACTGGAAGATCTGTAAAAAATTCGTTTCTCCGTAATATGCAACAGGCGCAGCAATAAAAGCCGGGTTGAACTCCTCAAAAAAGTACACCATGTTTTTAAGCCAGCTACGAGGAGCGATACAGTCGGCATCTGTAGTGATGATGAGGTCGCCTTTAGCAGCGGCAATGCCGGTTTCGATTGCTCTTTTTTTATAAGAATTAATTATACCACTACCTTTTGCTTCCAGGGAGATCAACCTGATATTATTCTTGAATGATCTCACCAGGGATGCTGTTTGATCGGTTGAATGATCATCCACCACGATCACCTCGTACTTCACTTTTAAATAATTCTGTGCGACAATTGATTCTAGACAGGCGCTGATATTTTTTTCCTCATTGCGTGCGGCAATGATGACGGAAACAAAAGTACCTGATGCCAGGTCATTTTTAGCTGTTATACCACGGGTTGTTATTTCAAAAGTGGGCGCCCTTTTCCAGTTGTAACGGTAATACAACATCAAAATCAGGTAGGTCGTAAAAATGAGTATGGTAATAATCATTACGATCATAGCTGTGAGGGGGAGTGCATGGAATCAGGAGTGTTGCACTGAAGAGGCAAAAATAGTTTTAAAAAGATCAAAGATATTATTATCTTTACAATAGTTGCTTAAACAACTATATGCCAAACAACCAATTTAAAAGGGGAGAGCTTTACAGTTTCATAACCGGCAAAGCTTCCACCGCAATTGCCCGCCGCCTTCAGAAAAATTTCAAGAAGTCAGGGATGGATATCACCATAGAACAATGGAGCGTATTGTACCATTTATGGAAGGAAGAAGGACAGAGCCAGCAACAATTGTGTGATGCCACGTTCCGCGATAAGCCAAGCATAACTCGCCTCGTTGACAACCTGGAAAAACTAAAGCTCGTGAAAAGAGTGCCTTCAAAGAATGATCGCCGGATCAACCTGATCTATCTCACCAGAGAAGCGATGCAACTGCAGCACAAAACAATGGAACTGGCCAACCAGACGTTAAATGAAGCATTGACAGGAGTAACGAACGGCCAAATTGATATAGCGAAGGAAGTATTGCAGATCGTGTACGATAATTTGAAATAAAAACATTACAAGCGGCCTGTTAACCCAGTGCCATTAAAAATTTTATTATGGAAACAACAGCTGCCCAAACATTGCTGAAAGGGGGTGAATGGCTTGTCAAAGAAAGCAATGCTTTTGAAACATTTACACCCGACGATAACAGTGAAGAACAATTAATGGTACGCGATATGTGTTTGCAGTTTCTGCAGACCGAAGTGATTCCTATCGTAGAAAGAATTGATAAAATGGAGCCTGGCCTCATGCCTTCCTTGATGGAAAAGGCGGGCGCCCTGGGTCTGCTGGCGGCCTCAGTTCCTGAAGACCTGGGGGGATTGGGTAAAGATTTTGTTACTTCTACCTTGGTGAGCGAAGGCCTGGGAGGGGGATTTTCATTTAGCGTGGCCATGAGTGCGCATGCCGGCATTGGCACATTGCCCATCTTATATTTTGGTACCGAAGAACAGAAAAAAAAATACATTCCCAATCTTGCCAGCGGCAAATGGAAAGGAAGCTATGGTCTTACAGAGCCGGGCAGTGGAAGTGATGCATTGGGTGCAAAGACAGAGGCCACCCTGTCTGCAGATGGGAAATATTACCTGCTGAATGGGCAAAAATGCTGGATCACCAATGGAGGATTTGCGGACATCTTTACGGTTTTTGCAAAAATTGATGGTGAAAAGTTTACTGCGTTTATTGTAGAACGTGAGTCTGAGGGCTTTACCCGAGGGCCCGAAGAGCACAAGATGGGGATCAAAGGCTCTTCTACGGTTCAGCTGTATTTCCAGGATTGCAAAGTGCCGGTAGAAAATGTATTGGGTGAAATTGGCAAAGGTCATATCATCGCTTTTAATATTTTAAATATTGGCCGCTTAAAATTGGGTGCCGCAGCGATAGGAGGTGCCAAGCTCGCTTTGCAGAATTCGATAGAGTATGCGAAGACCCGCGAACAATTTAAAACAGCGATTGCCAATTTTGGAGCCATCAAATACAAGATCGCCGAAATGGCCATAAAAATTTATGGGGATGAAAGCGCTTTATACCGCACTGCCCGGTGGATCGATGAAAAAGAAGGTGAATTGTTGAAGTCGGGAAAGCCATTCAATGAAGCATTGCTGGGAGCCGCAGAGGAATACGCGGTTGAATGTGCCATTTTAAAAGTGCACGGAAGTGAAGTGCTGGACTATGTAGTGGATGAAGGGGTGCAAATCCATGGTGGCAACGGGTTTAGTGATGAATACCTAATCAGTAAATCTTACAGGGACAGCCGTATCAACCGCATCTATGAAGGCACCAACGAGATCAACAGGCTGCTGACCGTAGACATGATCTTAAAACGCGCTTTGAAAGGGAAACTCGACCTGATGGGGCCGGCCATGAATGTTCAGAAAGAACTGATGAGCATACCTGATTTTGGTGAGCCGGACGATGCTCCTTTTGCCATAGAAAAAAGCACGATCGCTAACATGAAAAAAGTAATCTTAATGACAGCAGGAGCTGCAGTACAAAAATTTATGCAAAGCCTACAGCATGAACAGGAAATACTGATGAATATTGCCGATATGATGATCGAAACTTTTGTTGCAGAAAGTATTTTATTACGAACGGTAAAGCATGCGGAGAAATTGGGTGAATCATCATCACAGCTCCAGGTTGACATCCTGCATTGTTACTTAAATGACGCCGTTGACGTGGTTGCCAAATGTGGAAAGGAGGCGATCAACGGCTTTGCTTCAGGTGACGAACAGAAAATGATGCTACTGGGACTCAAAAGATTCACTAAAACAAAACCTTTCAACAGCAAAGATGCACGAAGAAGAATTGCCGAACTGCTGATTGAAAAAGGCAGGTATTGTTTTTGATATGACTCCCGCAAAGTCAGGGCACAGTTATTAATCAGTCATGAGAATTTGTTTTTTTATTCTTTGCAGTTTATCATTGATGAGTGCGTGCTCACAACACTATTCACCGCAGCCGGTCATAGTGCGCACCACTGGTATACCCTATCTTAAATATGGCCCCGGGGATGACAGGCTGGGTGGTGCTAAGATGACCTTTCTGGATTCGAATATTTTATTGAAAGTGGTAGATAGCTTTAAAGAAGATTATATCGTTCAGCTGTCAAAAAACCACACCGCATACATTCCCAAAACTGTCACTAAGCCTGATACAACTTACCAAAAAGGATACCTCACAGGTGATTGGGAAGTTTACGGCGACTCAGCTTTTGATTATGTAACCATTGCCCTCGATGAAAGGATTCCGTATAGCAGTGTTCAGCAAATAGATCCATCCAGGGTTGTGGTTGATATTTATGGAGCTCACAGCAATACCAACTGGATTGCCGGCCTCATGTCTGCCAGGGAAATAAAAAATGCATGGTACGAGCAGGTTGAAGATGATGTAATGAGGGTATTCATCGAACTCAATCATCCCACTCACTGGGGGTACAGCCTGTACTATAATGGCCATAAGCTAACCCTAAAGCTCAAAAGACAACCCCGTATGCTTGACATCAGCCATCTTACAATTGCTGTGGACGCCGGGCATGGCGGTGATAATATGGGTACAGCCGGGTCTACAACCAGGATAAAGGAAAAAGAATATACTTTGCTGTTTGCAAAAGAACTTGAGCAGGAGTTGCTGAAAAGAAAAGCAAGGGTGGTAATGACAAGAGAAAAAGATACGTCACTGACCATGGAGGAAAGAATTGAGATGCTCAAGCCTCAACAACCCGACCTGCTGGTGAGCCTTCACCTCAATTCATCATCTGATCCTGCTGTGCAGGGGGTAAGCACCTATTACAGGTACATTGGTTTCAAGCCACTGACCGTTGTCATCCTCCAACATATGCTGGAGCTTGGCCTGAAAGAATATGGTAATATCGGGAGCTTCAACTTTGGATTGAGCGGGATCACGGATTATCCCACTTGCCTGGTAGAAATTGCTTTTCTCAGCAACAGGGAAGATGAAAAGAAAATCAGTGACCCGAAATTCCGCAGGCAGGTGGCAACTAAAATTGCAGATGGAATTGAACATTTTCTACGAAATTTATAATATCTACTACTTTTGCTTCAATGAATTTCCCGAACCTCAACATATATGATACCCTGAAAAAGGCTTTTGGAAAATTAAGCCACCTCGCAGAAACATTGATTGGTTCGGAAATCGTTCGTTTGGGTGCAGACATCAAAGAAAAAATAAAAAAAGGGGAGAGAATCTTCAACTTTACCATTGGGGATTTCGATTCTTCAATTTTCCCCATCCCAAAAAAACTTGAATCCGAGATCGTCGAAGCATACAAGAATAAGCATACCACTTATCCGCCGGCTGAAGGAATTGTGCTGTTGAGGGAATCTGTTTCAAAATTTATCAAAGAAAGGGAAGGCCTGGACTATGATCCCGCCGAAATTTTGATTGCGGCCGGCGGCCGTCCTCTGATTTATGCGTTGTACAGGGCAATCGTAGACAAGGGTGATAAGGTGATCTATGCCGTGCCCAGCTGGAACAACAATCATTATGTGCATTTTGTAGAAGGGCAGCATGAGGTGATCGAAGCAAAGCTTGAAAATAATTTCATGCCTACAGCCCGGGAAATAAAACCACGTATAAAAGGAGCTGCACTTATAGCTTTGTGTTCACCGCTCAATCCTACAGGTACGGCATTTAAGAAAGAAGAGCTGGAAGGCATCTGCGACCTTGTATTGGAAGAAAATGCTTTAAGGGGACCTGAAGAAAAAAAATTATACCTGTTGTATGACCAGATCTACTGGACACTTACATTCGGTGAAACAATTCATTACAACCCTGTATCCCTGAGGCCTGCCATGAAAGATTTCACAATTTTTGTAGACGGGATCAGCAAAACATTTGCTGCAACCGGTGTAAGAGTTGGCTGGGCTATGGGGCCTTCCCATGTGCTGAATAAAATGAAAGCCATCAATAGTCATGTGGGAGCCTGGGCACCCATGGCTGAACAATATGCGACCGCAAAATTCCTCCTCCAGGCAGAATCAATAGATAAGTATTTTCTTTACTTTAAGTCGGAAATAGCAGACCGGTTGGTCCGTATCTACAAAGGTATTCGTCAATTAAGAGATGAAGGGTTTTCTGTAGATGCAATCGCTCCACAAGCTGCCATTTATCTCACTATACAGCTTGACCTGGCTGGTAAAGAAACACAAGACGGTCTCTTTCTTGCCACACAAAGTGATGTTACCGGCTACATTTTAGATGAAGCAAAACTGGCAGTGGTTCCCTTCTACGCATTCGGATCCTCAGTAGATTCGAGTTGGTATAGGTTAAGCGTAGGGACTTGTAAAAAAGAAGAAATCGATGAAATGCTGGGAACTTTAAAAAATGCATTATTAAAATTGCATGTACGCAATGTTGTGGAAGCCGGAATTCTTACAAATTGAAAGTGTCAGTTCTTGTTGTTTAAAAAAATAAAAGGCTTAAGATCCTTATTACGCAGTGTTTCGCGGATGATGTGCACACTTGTTTGTACCTTATATTTATTCAGATTGATGACTTCGTGTGCAATGACCAGGTTTTCCATTTTTTCAACCGTGTATAATAATTCATGAAGTAATTCTACCTCATGCTCGATGGCCTGTGGAGTCATTAATTCTTCCTTGAACAATACCAATAAATCACGGTTGGATTTGTGCATTGATATTTTAAATTTTTAATTTTAATAACCAACCATTCCTTTCTTACTTGGACAGCCACAATTGCTTTTCTTGGACGAGCTGCAGCCACTTACAAAAAGTGTTACGGCCAACACCAGAATCATTGCAAATTTAGAGGCCTTTTTCATAAAATTAGATTTCTAAATTAAACTATTTTCACAAATATATATTGCAATCTTTTGAATAAGGGTAAAAAATTTAACAGTATCGGGAGGAAACCAAGGATTTTAGTGGCCCCATTGGATTGGGGACTTGGCCATACCACAAGGTGCATACCCATCATCAATGAGTTAATCTGCCAAAACTGCGAAGTGTATATAGCAGCTGAAGGGGCTGCAGCTTTGCTTCTCCAGGATCAATTTTTAACTCCCACTTTTTTACCTCTGAAAGGTTACCGTGTGCGTTATTCAAAGAAAACTTTTTTCCACCTGGGACTTCTGTTCCAAGTCCCTAAAGTGATCATAGCTATGTACCACGAGCACAGGTGGTTAAGCAAAATCATCAGGGAGCATGACATTGATGGGGTAATTTCTGACAACAGGCCTGGTTTATACAATCAAAAAATCGTGAGTGTTTATATTACCCATCAATTGAAGGTTGAAACTGGTGGCCGGTTCACCGGAAAAATAGCTGCAAGAATCCATAATTTTTTTATAAGAAAATTTCATCTTTGCTGGGTTCCTGATGACCGCGGAACCGGATTGGCCGGTAAACTCTCGCATCCACCTACTTCGGCGAATATCAGGTACATAGGACCGCTTTCCAGGTTTAAAAAACTTCGAGGTATAAAAAAAGAAATCGAGTGCCTTATTTTATTGACAGGCCCTGAACCCCAGCGTTCAATATTCGAAAAAATCATTTTCAGAGAATTAAGAAATATTGAAATAAATGTGTTAGTGGTACGGGGATTACCCGGGGAAAGTAAAATGCCTGCCTTTCCAGGCGGGTTTGTCAGGATTGTAAATCATCTTTCAGCAGCAGACCTGAATTATGCGATGCAGCAATCTGAGATCATTGTCAGCAGAAGCGGGTATACAACGGTCATGGATATAGTGAAAATTGAGCAAAAATCAATTTTAGTTCCCACCCCGGGTCAAACAGAACAGGAATACCTTGCTCGTCACCTGTATGAAATGGGTATTTGTTTTTCCATAAACCAGGAAAATTTTTCATTGGAGAAGGCCATCAGAGATTCAAAAGGGTTCGGGTTTAATTTCCCCGCTGTTGATATGGAACAATACAAGTCTGCAGTTACGGAATTTATTCACTCCCTGGACTCTAACAATTTTACCCGGCATACATGACATTACAAACAAGAGCACATATTGGATTACTTGCCACCAACCTTTTTTTTGCGATCAACCTCAGTGCAATTAAATATTTTACGGGTCATCACTTTGCAGAACCATACGGATTGAATGTTGTCCGTATTGGTGTCAGTGTGATGCTGTTCTGGATACTCTTTTTATTTCGTGGCGAAAAACAAAAAATACGAAGAAGCGATGTTGGGCGCTTTTTACTTTGTTCATTAACTGCTTTAGCAATCAATCAAATGCTTTTTATGAAAGGATTGTCATACACGTGGTCCATTCATGCATCCCTCCTATTGTTGATTTCACCTATCCTGATCACAGTAGTTGCCAGCTGGCTGTTGAAAGAAAAAATTACGACTTTCAGGATCGCAGGGTTGTTGCTTGGAATAACGGGGGCATTGATCCTGGTCAGTGGTGGAGACAATTCCGGATCTGGAAATAATGTCATCAAAGGCGATATCCTGGTGATATTGAGCACCGTTTCCTATACACTTTATTTTATCCTGGTAAAACCGCTTATGAAGAATTATGATCCACTGGATGTAATGAGATGGGTATTTACGTTTGGATTGGTGATGATACTGCCGCTTGGATGGAGTGAGCTAACGAATATTACATGGCCACTGTTTGGTTTCCGGGATTATCTTTTATTATTTATCCTCATCGTGCCGGGCACATTCCTGGCCTACGTATTCAATGCATACGGTATCAAAAATCTGGGTGCCTCGATTGCCGGCGCATACATTTATTCTCAACCTGTATTTGCGGTAATGATCGCGATGATTTTTTTGAAAGAACACCTCGAACCATATAAAATTGCCGGGGGAATCATCATATTCTGTGGAGTGTATCTTGCTGATAAAAAGAGCCTGAAAAATTTGTGAGTTAACCGGCACCCCTACCTGCACTCGCCACAAACGCCGGTTACCATCATTTCCGCGTGATCAGGTTTAAACCCCCTTGGTAATTTCACATTGGGTACAATCACATCATCAAGACAAATTGTTTTAGTGCACACATCGCAGATAAAATGGACATGATTGTCGTGGTGATGTCCTGCTTCACAATCATCCTTACACAATGCGTATTTAATAGAATTGTCTTTGGTTGGGATCAAATGAATAATTCCCTTTTCTACAAAACTGTTCAATGTGCGGTAAACTGTTACCCTGTCAAATCCATCGTCCATTCTTCTTTCAATGTCGGCATGTGCAAGTGCTCCACTAGAATGCATGAACAGGTCAAGAATTTTTTGCCGGCTTTCTGTAATGCTCAGGCCCGTTTGTTTAAGAATTTTCGTAACACTATTTTTCATATAAGCTTGCATACTGATCGGTTTTAACCGGGGTTATTGCTGAAGGGTGATGCCAGCCCGGCTTCATGATCTTTTGTTTCTTTTAATAAAGCTTTAATGTCATCCCCCAGTTTATCAAGCTCTTCATGTTTTAAGCCGTCATAAATTCCTCTTACCCTCCGCTGTTTATCAACCAGGGCAAAAAATTGTGTATGGATAAACTGGTCTTTAATATTCAGGCTGTTGTTTTTGTCATTGTCCAGGAGGTAGCTTTCACGTGCCATTTTATACAGTTCTTCTTTGGTGCCCGTCATAAAATGCCAGTTGTGCGAATCCTGTGCCCCGAGTAATTTTTTCTGATACAATTTCAACATCGAAACCGAATCGGTTTCGGGCATACAGGTATGCGATAAAATGGCGAAATTTTCTTCATGCGCGAACTGCTCATAAACCCCTTTCATGTTTGCATTCATTTTTGGGCAAATTCCTTTACAGGTGGTAAAAAAATATTCAGCCACATACACTTTTCCCTTTACGTCTCTTTCCGTGACCTGTTTCCCATCCTGGTCAGTAAACGTAAAATCCTGCACATAGCTTAAAACAGGCAGCTTTACCTTGTAATACTCTGTTCCTGCAAATAAAAAATACCAGAATGCACCTATGAGAATGATAAAAAACCCAAGGTATATGCCCCATTTTCTTTTCATACGATGTGTTAGTGCAAAAATACCCCATATATTTAAATGAGGTAATAGTTGCATCATTGTTGCAAATTTAATAAATTTGCAGCTCTTATATGCCGCTAAAAATTAATTGGGATTTCATGGGGGTTGCAACTTCAGTTGCTTGTGCCATTCATTGTGCAGTATTGCCGGTTGTTTTAAGCACCCTTCCAATCTTCGGGATCAATATCATACACAACTTATTTTTTGAATGGGCCATGATCGGCATTGCCTTTTTTGTAGGCATCTATTCCCTCATGCACGGGTATGTGCGGCATCATCGCAATCTGTTTCCTTTGTCGGTATTTCTCACCGGCTTTATTTTTTTATTGCTGAAACAGGTTTTCACTGAGCGGGAATATCTGTTTCTTGGCATTGCTGTACTTTTAATCATCACAGCACACCTGTTCAATTACCGCTATTGCCGGTATAGCAAAGTTTGCAATTCCAGCCACCACAAACACTGATCACTTCAATTTCCGAGGATTATCTTTGGTGAAAGATAAATTATGAAGAGCAGAATTTGTCTATTCATGTTATTTCTGATTGTTGCACTTCCTGGTATTTCTATTGCGCAGAAAAACGATGTTCAGCAAATAAAAAATATCCTGGCAACCCAAACCGCAGAATGGAATGCGGGAAACATCGAAGCGTTTATGATGGGATACTGGAACAATGATTCACTGATGTTCATCGGTAAATCCGGGGTCACTTAT
>JBDUCQ010000097.1:0-11027 GCA_040003385.1 Ginsengibacter sp.
TGCGCAGGCTTGCATTGTCAACAGGGAAGATCTGTTCCCTGTGCTCATCATCGAACGCGATCATATTCGCCATAACGTGCTGATCATCGGTGAGTTTTTTCAAAGCCTCCTGGGTAGATTTTACTGATACATCCTCCATCCAGTATCCAAGAAATACCAAAGTGATGATCGTAGCTGCAGATTCGTAATACAGGTTATTGCCATGGTTCAGGGTTTCGATCAGGCTGTAAGTAAAAGCTGCAACGGCACCCAGGGCAATCAATACATTCATGTTGGGAATACCATTGCGTATACTTTTAAGTGCACTCGTACCAAAATAACTCATGCCTGTTATAAAAACCGGCAGGCAGAGAGAAAGTTGCACCCAGGGGTTCATCAGCCAGCTGATGTGAACCGGTAACATATGCAGTGCCAGCACAAGTGTGAAGGGAAGACAAAAAAAGAACTTTTGTAAAGGCGAGTGTAAAAAAGATTTTCGTAGAACGCTTGCATTCGCTGGTGCAACTTTATATCCCAATCCTTCGATTCCCTGAATTATTTTTTCTGCGGAGAAGTTTCCGGGACTTTCAAATGAAACTCCGCCCATGATGTCGACCCGCACTTTTTGTAAGCCCTTTTTTTCCAAAAATTTCGAAATGGTAAGAACGCAATTGCCACAGGTCATCCCCTCAACTTTTAGCTCGGTTTTCCCCGTGGTTGCCGCAGTTGAAACATTAGCATCATTCATCATCTTACATCTTTAAATGCAAAGTTAACCAGCCCGTTAATGGTATATTTACTACAATAGAAAAATTCTTCTTGTGTTATGGAATTAACATTTGGTTTGGATGAGATTAAAAATGCTGCAACAATTTTTGCTTCGGTCATAAACGGCCATAAAATTTTTGCTTTTCATGGCAATCTCGGTTCCGGAAAAACAACATTCATCACTGCTGTATGCGATGTGTTGGGTGTAACAGATCATGTTACCAGCCCAACTTTCAGCATTATACAAACTTACCAGGCCGTCAACGGAAAAATAATTTACCATCTCGATCTCTACAGGGTAAAAGATCATCAGGAAGCCGTGGATGCAGGTGTTGAAGATTGTTTATACAGTGGTGAATTGTGTTTTGTAGAATGGCCCGAAAGAGTTTTTGGTCTATTTCCCGCAGACACAGTCCAGGTATTTATAAAAGTGTGTGATGAACGGAACCGGCACATGACCATAAAATTTCCGTGAATAAAATTCATTTTTAATTCTTAATTTTCACATCTGCCGGACGCAGCAATTGTCAATCTTTTCCCATGGCTATAACAAAACCCTTTGTATCACCGTCGTTTACTTATGAAACGATGGAAGAAACGCTTGATGTAAAGCCAAGAGGAGTTGAATTGTTTATCGGTATTCCCAAAGAAACATCATTCCAGGAGAACAGGATCGCACTGACACCTGATGCTGTAGGTGTTTTGGTAAACAATGGCCACCGTGTGGTGATGGAGACAAAGGCAGGAGAAGGCGCCAGTTACACCGATAAAGATTACAGTGAGGCGGGCGCTAAAATTGTTCAGAGCAAAAAGCAGGTTTTTGAGTGTGATATACTGGTAAAAAGCGCCCCCGTGAGTGAAGAGGAAATGCCGCTTTTAAAACCAAACCAGTTCATCATCTCCCCGATTCACCTGGCCGTTATGAAGCAGGAGATACTGGAAAAGATGATGGAAAAAAAGATCACGGCACTCAGCTTTGAAAACCTGAAAGATGACAGTGGCCATAACCCGATTGTCCGCAGCATGAGTGAAATTGCCGGAAGTGCAGTCATGCTCATTGCCGGTCAATATTTAAGCAATGCAAATAACGGGAAGGGCGTGCTGGTTGGAGGCATTTCTGGCATACCACCCACCAAGGTGATCATCATAGGCGCCGGGATAGTTGGTGAATATGCGGCGAGGACTGCATTGGCAATGGGTGCAAGCGTTAAAATCTTTGACAACTCAATTTATCGTTTAAAGAGATTACAGAATAACATTGGAGTGCGTTTATACACCTCCGTTATAGAACCAAATATTTTAAGCAAGCAACTGAAAACATGTGATGTGGCGGTAGGGGCGCTTTCATCTTCCGGTGGAAGAACACCGATCGTCGTAACAGAGGAAATGGTGAGCAGGATGCGACCTGGCAGTGTAATCGTCGATGTGAGCATAGACCATGGTGGCTGTTTCGAAACCTCAAGCGTTACCACCCATGAAACCCCGGTATTTAAGAAATACGAGGTGATCCACTACTGCGTGCCAAACATCCCCAGTGGTTTTGCCAGAACTGCATCTCAATCTATCAGCAATGTACTGATGCCACTGATGCTTGAAATGGCTGATGATGGCGGATTTGAGAATATGGTTTGGTACAAGATAAATATCAGGAGTGGTATTTACCTGTTCAAGGGTTCGCTGACCAATTTTCACCTGAGCCAGCGGTTTGACCTTAAATATACAGACCTGAATTTACTCATCGCCAGCAGGAGATGATCTACTGCTCAATTCATTTTTGATTTTGTTATTTTGGAGGGCGGTAGATTTTTTTTAGTTCCCCATTGCGTTGTATACAAGGCGGGAGTTACTTTCGCCGGGTTCCCCTGGTAAACCCAGGTAAGGTTTGTAAGATATTTATTGAATGCCTTATTTACATCCGACACAGTTATTTTTTTGATGTCCTCATTTAAAGTGAGCGCACGATGCCAATTGTTGTGTAATACCTGGTTAACCGCAAGCGAAGCCGCCTGTGCATCGTTGGTTTCCTGTCTGTAATAAAATCCCGTTAAATAAGTGGTCTTCATATTCTTAACTTCTTCAGCACTGAATCCATCCTTTTTGGTTTTTTCAACAAGGTTTTTTACCACGGATATATATTTATCAGGCTGCGTGGTAGACACACCGATTCCCGCGGAAGAAGTTAGCCCGCCGGCAAAATAGCTGTAAGGAGCATACGATAAACCATTGTTGCTCCTCACCTCTAAAAAGTTCCTGTCATAGAAAATTCTCATACCGAGAGAGAAGGCGTTATAATCTTCCGTTCCCGGGTTTGGCCCGCCGGTGATCCCCTTGATATAATTTGTTGCCAGGTCCTTTTTTTCGGATGTGAAAGTATTTTTTGTCGGTGAATAAATTTCTTTTTTTAGAATAAAAGGACTTCCTGTGGGTATCAAAGAAAGCATTGCCGATATTTTTTGTTCCAAAAAACTCCTGTTCAGTTCACCCACCACCACTATCAGCAACCTTGATTTTGTTAGTATTGAAATATAATATGATTTGGTTTCTTCAGAAGTTAATCTGCTCACTATCGCTTCGGTTCCTTCCGGGGCTTTTGCATAATTTTTACCCGCGAATGCAGTTTGCCTGGCCATTTTGTCGATCGCATAATCCGGTTGCGATTCCTTTGATTTAAGGGTATTGATGGCATCCTGCTTAATCCTTTCGAATTCTTTTTTATCAAACCGTGGCGCTGTTAAGGCGTCAACATACAATGGCCATACAAAGTCAAAATCACCCTTGATACAGTTCATGGTGAATGACGCGAAATCCATACCTGTATTTCCATGAACATAAGCACTTATTTTATCCAGCTTATTTTTAAAAGTATTCTTATCATCTTTCGCCGTACCACATTCTGTCAGGGCATTCAGAGCGAGACTTTCAATACCTGCTTTCTCCGCAGGATAATTTTGAACCCCTCCTTTTATAATGGTTTGAATAACAACGATCTCATTGTCGCTTGGCTGCACGATCACCTGAACACCATCGAGAATCATTTCATACGCTTCTTTTTTTTGCCCATTCACTGAGAATGCTATGAATATCATCATCGGGGCGAGCCAGGTTTTGCATGTGAGGTGTTTCATAGGCTGAAATTAATTTAGGGGTTTAAAAAATTTAGCAGAGTTCGCTGCCTTGTTCATGTCAGGGCTGATAATCATTCCAGCAACGTAAGGTTTGCCCGTTATGTATTTCCTGATATAATATTGAATATCGGCCTTTGTAACCTTCATCCTGTTGTTCAGATAATCATTGTAATAATCCAAAGATGCAGTGCACCAGAAATAAGTTAAACGATGAGGCAGGTTGGATGGTTTTTCCTCGTCCCGTACCTGATTGCGGCGAATGATTTGTTTGGCATCTGCAAGTTGTTCATCCGAAAAATAATTGTCCAATCCCCACAACTTTACCTGGTTCAGGATTTCAAGATGGCATTCCTGTAATTTTTTCGGATTGGGGGCAACGTCAAGGGTGATAGGTCCCACATGGCTTAGCAATTGGTAATTCACATTGGCATAGGTAGCCAGTCCTTTATCAATTAAGGCTTGCTGCCATTTTGATGAATTCATGCCCAATATGGTTGTAAATACATCCGCGGCCAAACAGGCGGCAGAATCATGCCTGTAATCAGGTCCCCGGTACCAATATTCCATATAAGGTGTTTTGGCGAGTGATGATTCTTTGATAAAGTACTCTGTGGAATTTAACGGGGAAAAATCCGGGATAGGATATTTCTGGTTCGGATCAAACCCGCTGTTTGGCCAGTCGCCAAATATTTTTTCTGCCTTTTCAAATGTTTCATCATGCTTCACATCCCCGCCAATCACCAGGATAGAATTATTGGGATGATAGTATTTATTTTTGATGATCATCATTTTTTCCGGCGTAGCGGTATTGATCACATCATGATCTCCAATCGGGTTTTTCCTGGTCATCAGGTCACCCCATAATTTTTTCTGTCCTTCGAACCATAACAGGAATCCGGGGTCACTTTCTGCCCGTTGAAACTCGCCGTCTACTACAGGTCTTTCCTTCTGCATGTCTTCCGTACTATAAATGGGGAAGCGTATCGCCGCATTCATGAATTTCAAACCGGCACCCAGACTGTCTTTGTTGAAGGTAAAAAAATAATTTACCCTTTCTTCGCCAGTGGTACCATTCCAGATCATGCCAAGTTCCTGCGTTCTTTTAAGAAATTTTCCCTGGTTCGGATAATCTTTGTTGGCTTTAAAGAACATGTGTTCAAATAAATGCGACAATCCACTGAATTCGGGCCCTTCAGTGTAAGCCCCGTTTTTAACTGCGATTTCAATTGTTGCCAATGGCACCTTGCTGTTTTCAATTACCACGACTTCAAGTCCATTGCCTAATTTTTTCCAGAAATAATTTGCGGGTAAGCGCGGCTGAGCCTCTAAGATGGAGAACATTATTAAAAACAGTGGGATTAATGTAACGGATTTCATGCAAGTCGTTTTTGTTTTTGAAGGTCTCCTCGTTTCCATTTATTGCTTAAGTGAATCTTAGACGAGCAACCAAGGAGATTATATTTGTCTGAAGATAATAATTATGGCCAATTATCTATTACCATCAATAAAATCACTTTCATGTTTTCTATTGGGTCTACCCCCCCACTCCTGGCGCAAGCGTCCCGCTTGTGCCTAAAGCTTAATCTGTACCAAATTTATTTTTAACTTGATTTCTCTTCAATCTTTAATAATTTTAGAAAAAAGATAATCAACTTCATTTTTTTGAATAAGTAAGTAACAAGGAAAGCGCCGATGGCTGATCTATCGCTGAATTTTTAAGATGTCAGGTTGATCGCAATCTCGCAAAAATCATATTCATTTTTGTCATTGCTGCTTACGATCACCAGTCTTCCTGAACAAAAATTTTTCACCAGGTTTTTATACAATAAGATCCCTTCACTATCCAAATTAGTTGTTGGCTCATCCAGCAGCACCAGTGGTACATCACTGAAAATTGCCTGGGCGAGTTTTACTCGCTGTTTCATTCCACTGCTGAAGTTCCTGATTTGTTTGTGGGTTGCATTTTCCAGTTTAAGAAAAGAAATGATCTGCTGTGTGATCATGCCTGGCATCCATGGTTTCAGCCCGGAATGGAAGTTTAAAAATTCAAGCAGGGTCATTTCTTCAATGAGCTCCATATAAGGAGCGGACAGGGAAATATATTTAAAAACTTTTTCCTGCGGCAGCTGCCTGTTTAAAAAAAAATATTGAATTTCCCCCTCGCTAAAGGTTGTAGCACCTGCAATGATCTGTAAAAGGGTGGATTTGCCGGAGCCATTGGGGCCAGTGATCGCGTAGTTTCTTCCGGTATTAAATTCGAGATTCAGGTGACGAAATATCCATTCCCTGTTAAATCTTTTACCCACTTCCCTGAGCTTAATCTTCATCATCAGGTCCATTGGTAAAAGTCTTTACAATCCCTTTTTTACTTTCACTGATAAAATTGAGAATGGTTTCCCTTTCATTGCTGGATGGCAGTTCTTTTTTGATCATTTCCAGGGCCTGGCTGGTATTCAGTCCTTTCAGGTAGATCCACCTGTAAATTTCAAGTATCTCGTTTATTTTATCAGTAGAAAATCCCCTTCTTTGCAAACCAACAGAATTTACCCCTACGTAGCTCAATGGCGAGCGCCCGGCTTTAATGTACGGAGGAACGTCCTTCCTGATTTCAGTGTGACCGGCGATATATGAGTGCTCGCCGATCCTTGCAAACTGTATCGCCGCAGCCACTCCTCCCAATATGGCAAAATTTCCCACTTCAACATGTCCCGCCAGCTGCACTGAATTGGCGAGGATCACATTGTTGCCAATTTTGCAATCATGTGCTACGTGGCTGTAAGCCATCAGCAGGCAATCGTTGCCGATCGAAGTTTTCCATTTGTCTTTGGTGCCCCGGTTAACGGTTACAAACTCACGTATCGTGGTCCGGTCTCCGATTTCAACATTCGTTTTTTCTCCCGCAAATTTCAGATCCTGTGGAATAGCGCCAATGATGGCCCCGGGGAAAATATTGCATGCATTGCCAATGATGGAATCTTCCATTACAACTGCATGAGACATAATATTTGAATTGTCACCGATCACCACATTGGCTTCAATGACTGCAAATGCATCTACAGTGACATTCGTGCCTATTTTAGCTGATGGATGTATGTGTGCCAGCGAATTGATCATATTTTCAGGCGGTTGGCCGTTTAACGATTTGTGCTACAAGAACGGCTTCTGTAACCAGTTTATCTCCTACGTATATCGTTCCCCTCATTTCACAGATTCCTCTTCGGATGGGATGTAATAATTCCATTTTTAAAATAAGTGTATCACCAGGCACAACCTTTTGCTTGAATTTGCAACTTTCTATTTTTAAAAAATAGGTATCATATTTATCCTTCGTATTGCGGGGTATGGCAATGAATCCACCTGCTTGTGCGAGAGCTTCAGCGAGCAAAACACCTGGCATCACGCAATTTCCCGGGAAATGTCCCTGGAAAAAAGGTTCATTATATGTCACATTTTTTATCGCGATCACATGGTTTTCGGTGAGCTCCATGATTTTATCCACGAGCAAAAAAGGATACCTGTGGGGAAGGGTTTTTTCAATTTCATGTATGTCCAACAGGGGTGCCTGGCAAGGGTCATACCTGGGGATATCCAGTTTGTGTTTATTTTTTTTGATGTGGTCTTTTATCTTTTTCGCAAATTTTATATTTGAGGCATGACCCGGGCGGTTGGCGATGATGTGTGCCTTGAATGGAAAACCCACCAGTGCAAGGTCTCCTACAACGTCGAGGAGCTTGTGTCGGGCAGGTTCATTCGGAGATCTAAGCTCAAGGTTGTTTAAAATTCCCGACTCACTGACCTTGACATCTTTTTTATTGAAGATCTTGGAAATACGCATCACCTGCTCCCTGGTAACAGGCTTGTCCACCACTACAATTGCATTGTTGATGTCACCTCCTTTGATCAGGTCATTGGCCAGTAGCAATTCAAGCTCATGAAAAAAACAAAAGGTACGGCTGGAGGCGATTTCTGTATTGAAGTCCCCGATTTTTTTCAAGGCCGCATGCTGCGTACCCAACACAGGAGAATTAAAATCAATCAGGGTGTTGATGCGGTATCCGTTATATGGCAATGCCACCATCTCCACCTTTTTTTCTTCATCTGAAAATGTGATGTTGTGTTCTATAGAATAGTAGATTTTCTTTGCCTGTTGCTGGGTTGTCCCTGCTTTTTCCAGCGCTTCAATGAAGGGCTGTGAGCTTCCGTCAAGGATAGGGACTTCTTCCCCGTCAATTTCGATGAGCACATTGTCGATTTGCATTCCCACAAGGGCTGCCATTAAATGTTCAATTGTGCTGATCCGGGCGCCTTGCGATTCAATGGTTGTGCTGCGGTTTGTTTCTATCACATTGTCCACATCAGCCTTTACCACGGGTTTCTGGGGCAAGTCTACGCGTTGAAAATTTATTCCTGTATTGGTCTCAGCGGGTTTAAGCCGTATGGTAACAGATTGGCCGGTATGAATACCAGCTCCTGAAATTGTAACCTCCTCCTTAATCGTCTGCTGAAAAGTTTCCAGGTGAGAGTGGCCATTCTCCATAAGCACGAATGTATGAAAACTATTGGATTTTCTCTGAACGGTCCACAGTCAACGGTCTACAGTCCACTGCCGGGAATTACTGGGGGTAGTATATTAAATTTATTTTTTAAATTCCTTTTGATCCAATTCAATGCTTTAGTTGGGTAACTCAAAATAGAAGAGCTGCGGTGGACCGTGGACTGTGGACTATTATGTATTTACTTTTTCTGCAATAAGGTGTTGTATCAATTGTTCAAGCTCGGAAATTCTTTTTTCCATTTCGGGCAGGCTACGGCTGATCGCAAGGCTGCGCATAGAGCTGGCATAATCGAATGCGGGACTCCCGGTCACCGCTGTATTCGGTTTTTTTAATGATTTACCAACACCGCTCTGTGCACCGATTTTGCTTCCATCAGCAATTTGAAGGTGCCCGGCAAAACCTGCCTGTCCACCGATCATTACTTTACGGCCGATCTTAGTGCTGCCACTCACACCAACCTGGGCCGCTATCACGGTATCATTGCCCACTTCTACATTGTGGGCGATCTGGATCAGGTTATCAAGTTTGGCGCCCGACTTTATAATCGTTGATCCAATAGTTGCCCTGTCAATGGTGGTATTTGCGCCAATTTCAACATTGTCTTCAATCAGTACGTTCCCGATCTGTGGTACTTTTTTAAAATCCCCGGCTGCCTGTGGGGCAAAGCCGAAGCCATCGCTGCCAATCACAGTGCCAGCATGTATGGTAACATTTTTACCGATGCAGCAATCATGATAAATTTTTACACCGGGAAAGAGGATTGTGTTGGCGCCAATCTTCACATTGTCGCCCAGGAACACCTGTGGAAAAAGCTTCACATTATTCCCGATGGAAACATTCGAACCAATGTACGTAAAAGCTCCAATGAAAATATTTTCACCAATTTTTGCTGATGGAGAAATGAACGAGGGCTCTTGCACACCAACCATTTGTTCCGTAGCCATTTGCTGGTACGACGACAATATGGTTGCAAATGCCGAATATGCGTCCTTCACCCTGATCAATGTTGGCAACACCGCTTGTTTGATTTCCTGTGTGTCGTTGATGATGATCACGGAAGCTTTTGTGGTATAGAGGTACTCTTCATATTTGGGGTTTGCTAAAAATGTCAGCTGCCCGTTTTGTGCTTCTTCAATCTTGCCGAACGACGCCACTGTTGCAGCCTCATCACCTTCAATGGTACCCTGAATGAGCAGTGCTATTTGTAACGCGTTGAAATGCATAATGTTTACAAGTGCCGCTAACAGGAAAATTCACAATAACATGTAAGCCTGAGATGGCATTATCTTAAGTAACAAATGTAAAATTTTTTTACCGTGTCGAACAAAGTTTGATTGATAAGTGCATTATCTACCTGTGAGATGTCCCTGGTCGTTCCATCTTTGAACATGACGTGAATGTGTTCATCCATTGAATTATAAGTGCGGTTTTCTGTTTCGCCTGTGAAAACAAGATAGTTGGCTTCATCAGCAGAGATGTTCAGCCTGGCACATATTTCCATTCTTTTTTTTTCAACCAGCGTTTCGGATACCGGCCGGGAAAAATATTTCACTTTTAACAACCTGCGTTCGATCAGGTTTTTGCACAGCAGTGACAGGACCGGATCCTCGTGATACATCCACAATTTGATAGAGCCCAGAACATCGTAATCATCAAGCTGGCAATATTCGCAAAGAAATTTTTCAATGCCATGATCACGGTAAGCTTCGTTTAAAAAAATATTCAACACTGCGGATGAGGAAGCAGCATTGATTTTCCTTGCCCTCCGGATGATGTTCACCATCATTTTTTCTGCGCACAAAACAGTTTTGTGCAGGTAAACCTGCCAGTACATTAATCTCCTGCTGACGAGGAATTTTTCTATAGAATAAATTCCCTTCTCCTCGATCATCAGTTCTCCATCGTGGACGGTTAGCATTTTGATGATCCGGTCGTATGCAATTACACCTTCACTTACGCCTGTAAAAAAACTATCGCGTGTGAGATAGTCCATCCGGTCAACATCGAGCTGGCCACTCACCAGCTGGTGTAAAAATTTTTTTATATGTGTATCTGTGAAAACAGCAATGGCCATTTCCAGCGCGCCGTTCATTTCGGCATTCATTTTTTTCATGAGGAGCAATGAGATCTCCTCGTGGGTCACTTTTTCTACCAGTGTATTTTCCAATGCATGCGAATAGGGGCCATGACCGATGTCGTGTAACAGAATGGCCGCTTTTACAGCCTGTTCTTCCCGGTCATTAATTTCGAAACCTTTACTCTTTAATTCGCTGACTGCGTTGCACATCAGATGATAAGCGCCCAGTGAATGATGCAACCTGGAATGGACAGCTCCCGGATAAACCAAATCAGCCATCGCCATCTGGTGGATCCTTCTCAAACGCTGGTAATAGGGATGCTCAATAATGTTCATGATCAATTCATCACTTACCGTAATAAAACCATAAACCGGGTCGTTGATAATTTTGCGAACCATCAGATGAATTGTTAAAATCGTTTGTGCCGGTTACAAAGGTAATTTTTGGAAAGGGAATAAAATTACATTTGTAAGCATCCCTGTAATGTGGGACTGCTCATACCGAAAGGGTTCTCCCAATGT
>JBDUCQ010000211.1:0-3267 GCA_040003385.1 Ginsengibacter sp.
GCACTTGGCCGAAACCGGGTAACAATTTGTACACCGGGTAACAACTGATCTGTCTGCAAATTCGGACATCAATGCGCTGATGCCTTCTGTACTTCATGATATAGGCCAAACAAAAATAAAAGCGGATGCTTCTGTGCAGCTTTTGCGCTTCAACAATCTCCTGTCAGCAGGTAAAGGTTTGTCCGCACTGATAGCAAATGATCCGGCTTTTAAGCCTGTAATAATAAATGAGTCATCAAATATTTCACTTGCTCTTTCACTACGTGAGAATGGTGAACCTACAACCGGACAGTCGATGCAATCTGCCTCCCACCCGGATCTCCAACTGCTTGCCATTATACCGGTATGGCTGTGGAAACCATATAACGCGCAACAGGTGCTCGACTTTTTCCTGTCGCCATTGAACATTTTTTCAAAAGGATTGTCTGCCAGGTGGCTCGACCTCTTCACTGAAAACCCGGGCATCCGGTTCGATGCCTGGATAGCCGAGCTGGATGAATTCACTAAAAAATACCATGCGGAAAAAGACACTGAGAAGTATACTGAAAGGCTGAACTTTATTTTAAATATCGGCAAAGAACACAATGAGAGGATCGAAGTTGAGACGGTCATCGAATACTACAATTATTTTTATCAGAATTTCAATGCAAGATGCGCCCTCACAAAAGAGGAGGAACTAAAGAGCCGGTTGCTGCGGCTGTGCAATTCATTCAGAGAATTTATTGACGTACTTAAGATCACCCCGGAAAAAGAACTTAACCTCTTCGACATTCAGAAACTATTACAGCTCATACTCGTACCTGTTTCCATCAAACCCTTCGAAAAGCAAGCGGGGAGCCTGCACGAAATTTCAGAGGCGGGCCTGCTGGCGGGAAATTGTGACGATGTATTATGGATGGGTTTCTCATCAACCAAAACGGTGGGCACATTATGGAACGAATGGACACCCGAAGAACTTAAATGGCTGAAAGATAAAAACATACTAATCGATAGTGCAGAACACCATGCGAAAAGAGATTTCTGGTTTCTCACCCAATGGCTGCGGTTCGTTAAAAAAAGACTGATCGTAGTGATACCCGCCGTTGTGGAAGGTGAAGCTGCACAGCCACATCCGTTCCAGCCTTTCCTGCAAGCCTGCTTCAGCGATCTTCACGAAGTCACAATAAATGTTGAACGCCCGTCTGAAATGCAATTACTGAAAAATAAAAAAAGTGTTACTGAAAAAAGAGATGTCAGCCCAATACCAAAATTTCCAGGTTACTGGCAGATAGGCAGCAACCTGTTCAAACCACGCGAGGAGGAATCGTTCAGCTCCCTGGAAAACCTTATGAAATACCCTTACAGGTGGGTGATGAGTTACCAGCTAAAACTATACAGGGGACGCACTCTTGCACTGCCAAACAGCTTTATGTTCTATGGCACGCTTTCGCACCAGATCTTCCAGGAATTGCTGGTGCTCCCGGATGTATTAACAATGAAAGAAAACGAACTAAAGCAACTATATATTGAGACCACAGAAAAATTTATTGAACAAAAAGGGCTCATACTTCATATCCATGGAGAAGAGGGCAACCTGAAAATATTTCATGAATACCTCTTTTCTAAATTCTTTATCCTTGTTGATCACATCAAAGAAAATAAATGGCAGGTGAAAGGCTGCGAGATTAAAGGATCGGGTACAATTGGCGGTGAGAAGGTAGGCGGGCGTTGCGATCTCCTGCTCACCAGGATAAAAAATAATAAAACTGAAACTGCGATAGTGGACCTGAAATTCGGTGGACAAAGTAAATACCGGAAGCTGATGGAAGATGGTGAAGACCTGCAGCTCGCAATTTATTCCCGGATCTTTCATCCCCAGGCACACACTTGCCCTACTTCATACTTTATCATAACGGAAGGTCTCCTTTTTACAACGTGCAAAGATGCATTTACCAACGCCATTCAATTAAGACAGGACCTCGATTATGTAGACACCTATACGACGGTGTTACGCAAAATTGAGAATACCATACATTTCCGGCGTAAAGAATTGAACAGTGGATTGATAGAAGCGGGGGAAAATGTAGGCACTGACGAGCTGGATATATTTTCCCAGGACAAGGATTTATTTATAATTCCGAAACAGGAAAAAAAGGCCAAGACCCTTTCCACCTATAATGATTATGTAACTTTTATCGATACCGAATGAAAAACATCAGGCTCATAAGTGCAGGTGCAGGTACCGGTAAAACATTTACGCTGACCGGTGAATTGTCGAAGAAGTTAAGCGTGGAAGGATACCAGCCTTCACAAATAATCGCTACAACTTTTACTAAGGCTGCGGCGGGCGAATTAAAAAGCAGGACAAGGGAAAAACTGCTGGAAGAAAATAAGCTGGAGCAAACTGCCCAGCTGGAACAGGCACTCATAGGCACAGTCAACAGCATCAGTCATCAATTGCTTTCTTTATTTTCATTTGAATCGGGGCTTTCGCCCAAACTGACCGTTATTGATGATGAAGAAAAAGATGTGTTGTTCCAGGAATCTTTATCACAGGCCGTGGATGTGCGTACCTGGAATAAGATCGATGAACTGGCATTGCGATTTTCTGTATGGCGGAATGAATCGAAGCTGGTGATCAAATTGATATCTGATTTTGCCCGCAACAATGCGATGGATAAAAAAGCCCTTGAAGCATCAAGGGATGATTCTATTTCTTCTTTAAAAAAATTACTGCCTAAAGCCAGTGAAGACGAGGATAAAGCACAGATAAAGATCCAACAACTGATTAAAGGTCTCAGGACAGCAACCTTGTCTATTGCTGATACTACAGGAGATACTATTAAAGCGCTCAAAGAATTTGATGACTTCAGGTATCGGCTGTTGCATCGAATGTACATTCCCTGGGCAGACTGGGCAGACTGTGCAAAACAAAAATGTGGTGCAAAATCTGCCACTGCGGGAATTTTTGATGAAGTTCAGGAGCTGATGAAAAAGCACATCCGTTTTCCCGGATTCCAAAATGATCTGGTTGAATACATAACGCTGTGCTTTGATGCTGCCATCACCTCGATGGACGCGTACGACAAAATGAAAAAGGAACGCGGGCTGGTAGATTTCGTTGACCAGGAAAGTCTTTTGATGCAAGCACTGGATGAAAAGCCCATCCAGAAAAGATTCCGGGAGCAATTCAAAATTCTGTTTGTAGATGAATTCCAGGATACAAGCCCGCTGCAGCTTTCATTGTTTTTAAAGATCTCATCACTGGTAGAAAAGGTGATATGGGTA
>JBDUCQ010000212.1:0-3251 GCA_040003385.1 Ginsengibacter sp.
ATGCATGTGTGATAGGTCCCCTGATTTTAGGAAACAGGGTCAACATAGGTGCCTGCGCCTGCGTAGTTAAAAGTTTCCCTGTAAACGATATAACCCTGGTAGGTGTTCCCGCCAATTTGATGGAACCTGATGAAAAATCGGTTCAAAAGGTTTGATGAATTTTACAAACCACTTTTCACTGTAAATGTATTTTTTCACCCATACTATTTCACCCTTCATTTTGTTGATTTTGGCAGAGGTATTCTATTTCAAGATAGCGTTGCATTATAAAATTATCGATAAACCCAATTCAAGGAGTTCTCACCAGGTGCCCACTATTCGTGGCGGTGGTATCATTTTCCTGGTAGGCGTGGTATTGTTTTATTTTTGGAATGATAACAAGTATCCTTACCTGCTCATAGGGTTGCTGGTTTCAGGGGCAGTAAGCTTCCTGGATGATATCAGGTCATTGCCAAGCTGGGTGAGATTCACAGCACAAATTATTTCCGTGGTGCTGATATTCCGGGAATGTGAAATACTCAGTTTCATTCCGGTTTTCTACCTGCTAGTTATTGGAATAGTAGCCATTGCCATCGTCAATGCCTTCAACTTTATGGACGGGATCAACGGAATGACTGGGTTATACAGCCTTTCCATTTTAATACCGTTGTACATCTCCGAGCAAAATGAAGGGTTGAGATCTTTGCAGCTGTTCACCATATTTGGCCTGTTGGTATTTAATTTTTTTAATACGCGAAAGAAAGCAGTTTGCTTCGCGGGTGATGTAGGCAGCATTACAATTGCCATGCTCGTTATTTTTTTAATGATTCAGAGAATTCATCAAACTGGAAATTTCATTTATGCCGGAATGTTGTTGTTATATGGCATTGATAGTATGTACACCATATTGCAGCGGGCGATTCAAAAGGAAAATATATTCAAGGCGCACCGCAAACATCTGTATCAATACCTGAGCAATGAAAAAAAATTACCGCAACTCTGGGTAAGTATTGCCTTCGCCGGGATCCAGGTCATCATCAATTTTTTCATTATAAACAACAATTTGAACCTGGTAGGATTGCTCATTCTTTTCTCATTCCTGACGGTTGCTTACTGGATAATGAAAGCCCCATTCCTCGCTGTTAAGAAGGCCTGAGTTTTTACATTTTCCTCAGAAGGAAATACCGCTCCACCGTTTCATATCAACTTAAAAAGTTAAAACAGCCCCTGTGGGGCATTTTTATTAAAGAAATGTTACATAATTCCCACAAAGTTCAGAAAAAGGAAGACTTAAACACACTAAAAGGTGCACTTTTGTAGTTTGGTATGATTTTCTCTGTTGAATGAGTGCTATTTTTTTACATATATTGCAAAAAATTTCAAAACCTCTGAAGAATAACGACCTTATTTGAAAACCACTGAATCGCTATGCCCAATTTATTATTCAAGAATTTAGCACCAAGATGGATCATATTTTGTTGTGATCTTGCGCTAATAGTCAGCTCATTTGTTTGCTCCTTTTTTTTGGCCAGGTACTTTTTGTTAGACAAGCCATTAATTTCTGATTTCTTTCCACAAATTCTTACCCACATTGGAATCAGCATTGCCTGTATCCTGGTTTTTGCAATTTATAGCGGGATCATTCGCTATTCAGAAACAAAGGATATAGTCAGGATCATAAAATTTGGCTTTTTACAATTTGGATTGTGGCTTCCGATCATACTCCTTTTTCCATCGCACCTCCTCACAAAGAATGTGTCTGTTGGACTTTTGCTGATCAACCTCTTCGTGGTGATTTTTACCCTCGTCGTATTCCGTTTGCTTGTAAAAGAAGTCTACTTCCGTGCATTGGCTCGTCCCAAAATGGGAGAGCGCGCCATCATATATGGAGCAAGTGCAATGGGTTTGATCGTTAAGAAAGTTCTGGAACAGGATACCGAGAAAAAAAATATAGTGCTGGGATTCATTGACGATGACTATTCAAAAGTGCGGAAAAATCTGGAAGGGCTGCCTATCTTTAAGGCAAGTGGACAAGGGATCAGTAAAATGCTGAAAGAGAAAGATGTAACACATTTATATATCTCGATCAATAAATTATCCGTAGAAAAAAAACTGGCGATCACGGATTTATGTGCGGCATTGCAGATCAAGATCAATATTGTACCGGATACAAGCCAATGGTCTGGTGGCCAGCTTCAAAAAGAACAATTGCATGAGCTGAATATTGAGGAGTTGCTTGAAAGGGAAGAGATCACGCTGCCCTCCGATGTATTGCGTGATACCTATCACAATGCCACAGTATTGGTAACAGGGGCTGCCGGATCCATAGGAAGTGAGATTTGCCGCCAGCTTACTAAATTCAGTTTTAAAAAGCTGATATTGCTTGACCAGTCTGAATCGGGTCTCTTTGACCTAGAATATGAATTAAGACGTAAAGACAAACGTCATGATCTTCAAACTGAAATTGCCTCAGCGAGGGATTACCAGAGGTTAAAAAAAATATTCTCAATTTACCAGCCTGATATAGTTTTTCATGCTGCTGCCTACAAGCATGTGCCGCTGATGGAAGTTTTCCCAAGCGAAGCCATACTGACAAATATTATTGGCACTAAAAATATTGCAGATCTTGCGTCTCATTATGGTGTAAAGAAATTTGTTCTGATATCCACAGATAAAGCTGTTAACCCAACCAACGTAATGGGCGCCACCAAGCGTATCTCCGAATTATATATCCAGTCTGTAAGTGATCAAAAGCAAAATGAAACCGACTTCATCATTACCCGTTTCGGTAATGTTCTTGGTTCTGCGGGCTCTGTGGTAGCTACATTTAAAAAGCAAATTTCTGAAGGAGGGCCTGTTACGATAACACATCCCGAGATCACAAGGTATTTTATGACGATCCCCGAAGCATCCAAATTAGTGCTGGAAGCGGGTAAAATCGGAAAGTCTGGTGATATTTTATTGTTTGATATGGGGAAACCAGTAAAGATACTTGACCTTGCTACAAGGATGATCCAACTGGCGGGGTATAAACCTTATGATGACATATCAATTGTACAAACCCAGTTAAGGCCAGGAGAAAAAATGTTTGAAGAACTGTTCAAGGATACTGAGGAATTTGTTGCAACAGATCATCCCCGCATCCTGAAAGCAAAAAAAGCCACCGATGTAAATCCCGAATTTATGTCTTCGCTTTTAGACCTGGAAGAAGCTGCCTTGTCGCACAATAACGAGTTAATTCCTTTTATACTTCGTAAGATGCTTCCTGAGTT
>JBDUCQ010000098.1:0-10930 GCA_040003385.1 Ginsengibacter sp.
CTCTTTCAGCATGCTCGCTGTATGGGTTACCAATGGCTGCAGCATATACAATATCAGGATTCACGGGATCTATGATGACCCGGTGAATGTTTTTTGTTTTTTCAAGACCCATCAGCTTCCATGTTTTTCCTGCATCCAGGCTTTTGTAAATGCCTGCACCGATATTCAATGAATTTCTTGGATTTCCTTCACCGGTACCTGCCCATACAACAGATGGGTTGCTCTGCTGGATAGCTACCGCTCCAATGTTTAGAATGGGCTGTTGGTCAAATACAGGTTGCCACGTTGTTCCGCCATTGTCGGTTTTCCATACGCCGCCGGATGCAGTACCCAGGTAAATAATATCAGGATTGCTGATCACTGCGTCGATAGAAGTCACCCTGCCACTCATACCCGCAGGCCCGATGCTGCGTGTCTTTAAATTCTTAAAAAGAGTAAGATCTGGTTTTTGTGAAAATGACAAGGTGGAAGAAATGATTAGGAACAGGAATAAATATTTTTTCATTCGACACGGTTTGAAAAATGAATATCATTAAAATATTTGAAGCAACAAAATGCAATGCACAATAGAAATTTATTCTCTCCTGGCAAGAGCTGCGAGGGAATTGCAACATCTTTTTATCTGGAATATCCCCTTTTGCGGAGTATCATTTTCTGCACCCTTAAATGAGCAGTGCTACCCTCATTCTTCGAAAAATTTTATTCCGTTGTCGGCCAGGAATTTTTTGATGATGTCAACGTGTACACATTGGCCAACATGCAGAAATGGTTGATTGGTCACTTTAATGGTACGGCCATTTATTTTATACTCAAAATTTTTCATATCGAATCCCAGGTGTAAGTGGCTTGTGCCCGATTGCATGCCGCATACGATGCCATTGGCGTCAAACAAAGGCCCACCGCTTTGTCCACGCAGTCCCGGGGTGCTCATTTCAATAGCAGCTATCTCACCACCGTGTGAAATATGCCTTGTCAGCATTCCTTCAATGGGGAACCGCGGGGTTTCATTCTTACCTGTATTCGTCCATTCAATATCATCAGTTTCTGCATTGAATTTAAAATTTGTAAACTCAGGAAACGGGAATCCAAGCCGGCACATGTATTTGCCTTGCTTGAGCTGCGAACTATCCTTTAAAAATCTTGCATACGACTGGTACATTGGATTTTTGAAGTTTTCGAAAACCACGATCGACAGGTCATAAACGGGATGGTTGATCCAACGGTAATTAAAAGTTTTTTCAGAAGTAGCTCCTACAAAAAGTTCTTTCAGCTGAACGATCGACTCAGGTGTGTATTTGTACGCTTCTTCCAGAGTTTTAATCCGCTGGTTGTATTTGTTGTTTTTACCGATGCTGTCTTTTTCTTCTTTAAACTTTTCATATTTGCTGTTGATTGTCTGCCGGTTGCCGATCAAATCGATCACGTGTTTACAGGTAATGGCACAACCATTATCATTCACGAAAAAAAAAGTTGCGGCACCGGGGCTTACCAGCGTTTCTTTGTAATTCCGGGAAATTGTAAAGATGGGCCTTGTGAATTTCCCTACTTCTTCTATCGCATTTACAAACATGCTTTATTGATTTGAGGAGTTAAAGATGAATGACAGGAAAGCTGAATAATTTTATAATCTCACTGCTAAATTTATCATTTAAAGTTTACCCAGATCTTATTTACTGGAATCACCAAAAATTTAGCCCCATATTCCGTTTCCTAAACCTGGAATTGACGAAGCTGGTAAATGCTGCCATTTACAGGTTGGCGTTATAATTAATAGAGATAAGGTATTTTAACATCCATCCATTATATTTGATATTCACTATTTATCTGGCATGTTCAATCTCATTTTATTTGGTCCCCCTGGAAGTGGCAAGGGAACCCAATCTGAAAAGCTGATTTCAAGGTACAATTTCAAACACCTTTCTACCGGTGACCTTTTGCGAAGCGAGATCCAAAATCAAACTCCACTGGGCATGGAAGCGAAGAACCTGATGGAAAAAGGACACCTGGTGCCCGATGAAGTGGTGATTGGGATGATCAGTTCGGCGCTGGATGCAAACTTGAAAACCCCGGGGTTTTTATTTGATGGTTTTCCGCGTACTTCTGCTCAGGCAGAAGCTCTGGACAAGTTGCTGGAGTTAAAGAAAACTTCAATTGCCATGATGCTGGCTTTAGAAGTTTCTGAAGAAGAGCTCGTGAAACGCCTGTTGAAAAGGGGTGAAACAAGCGGCAGGGTGGATGACAACAACGACCTTGTAATCAGGGAGCGCATCATGGAGTACCACAGGAAAACCGCACCCGTTGCAGGTCATTACAAAGAAGCCGGAAAAGTGGTTATGGTTCAGGGCGAAGGAACGGTAGATGAAATTTTTGCAGCCTTATGCAATAAAATAGACAGCCGGATAAATCCTATCAATGGAGCAGTACAAAATTGATTTCCTTAAAAATGATTTTATCCCTTTATTAACCAGGTTGAAATGCGACGACCAGGGGAAATGGGGAGTTATGCACGCGCAACAGATGGTAGAGCACTTTATTGAGGCAGTGGAAAGTGCAAGTGGCAAATTAATTTTACCGATGATCAATGAAGGAGAGCGGCTGATAAAGTCCAGGGATTTTTTACTGAGTGATATCCCTTTCAAAGAAAATACAAAGAATCCTTTGATGAGCGAAATTCCGGTGCCTGCTCTTTACCCTGGTATGCAGCCGGCTATTGAAAAATTACAGGAAGAATTATCCTATTTTTTCCAGGTTTTCAGCAATACTCCAGGTTTGAAAACAAAGAACCCGTTTTTTGGGGATCTCAATTATGAAGAAAATATTCAATTGCTTTATAAGCACGCTTTTCATCACCTCACACAGTTTAACTTAAGATCAGCTGATCTGCCGGGACAGTAAACACAAAGCAACATACTTCGTGCTTTTAAACTGTATACATCATAAGAGCTAAAATGTTTTCAATTCCATAATTCTGAAAATCCTGATGGAACAATAATTAATTTTGTGCTTTCCATAATGCTGAAAATTCTATAATTCTGTGAATTCTGTTCTTAAATTAGGTAATTACATCACCGGTCGCTGGATTGAAGGAGATGGTGAAGGTCAACAGCTTTACAATGCCATTAATGGTGATGTAATTGCCAGCGCTACCACAAAAGGATTGGATTTTGCAGCGATCCTTCATTATGCACGCACGGTAGGAAATCCTGCACTTCGTAAAATGACCTTCCCGGAAAGGGGAAGGATGTTGCGTGCTCTTGCCTTACATCTTACAAATAATAAAGACAAATTTTATCCCATCAGTTATAAAACCGGTGCCACCAAAGCAGACAGCTGGGCAGACATAGAAGGTGGGATCGGGAATTTATTCTCCAATGCATCCTTGCGCAGGAAATTACCCAATGAAATATTTGCATTGGATGGCGATGTGATCGGCCTGAGCAAAGAAGGAAGTTTTATTGGCCAGCACCTGCTGATTCCTAAAGAAGGAGTTGCAATACACATCAATGCATTCAATTTTCCCGTGTGGGGAATGCTTGAAAAGATCGCGGTTAATTTACTGGCAGGGATGCCGGCAGTAGTAAAGCCTGCTTCGATCACCTGTTTTCTAACAGAGGCAGTAGTTCGTGAGATCATCAGCTCAGGAATCTTACCCGAAGGCTCATTGCAACTCATTTGCGGGAGCGCAGGTGATCTTTTAGATCATGTCACCTCACAGGACGTGATCACATTTACGGGTTCCGCCTCCACAGGTTTACAATTAAAAGCTCACCCGGTTGTTGGTAAAGAAAATGTTCCTTTTACCCTGGAAGCAGACTCATTGAATTGCATAGTGCTGGGAGAAGATGTGGGGCCTGGAGATCCCGAATGGAATATTTTTACCAGGGAAGTAAGAAAAGAAATGACTTCAAAGGCCGGGCAAAAATGTACTGCTATACGCAGAATATTTGTCCCGGAAAATAAAATGGAGGATATATGGAAAAATATCGGGGCCGCATTGCATGAAACGATCATCGGCAACCCGGAAAATGAAAAAGTAAGAATGGGTTCCCTTGCAGGACAATCTCAAAGAGAAGAAGTGAAAGCACAGGTTCAAAAATTGCTGGCAAGTTCGCAGCTGATCTATGGCAGCATGGACAGTGTTGAAGTGCTGGATGCCGATGCACAAAAGGGGGCTTTCATCAGCCCATTGCTGTTGCTGAATCAACATCCCTTTGATAGTGAAGAGCCTCACAGTGTAGAAGCATTTGGACCTGTCAGCACCATCATGCCTTATAAAAATCTGGACGAGGTGATCGCGTTGTCAAAAAAAGGCAAGGGATCATTGTGTTCTTCCATCGTAACAAAAGATGAAAAAATTGCTGCTGGTTACGTGATAGGCGCGGGAACCCACCACGGCAGGATCCTTGTATTGAACAATGATTGCCATAAAGAAAGTACCGGGCATGGCTCTCCTTTACCGCTCCTTGTACATGGCGGACCTGGCCGGGCAGGAGGTGGTGAGGAGATGGGCGGGTTGCGGGGAATCAGGCATTACATGCAGCGTGTTGCCGTGCAGAGCTCACCCACTATGCTAACTTCCATTACAAATGTTTATCAGCCAAATGCAAAAGGAAAGAAGATCAGTGGCCACCCTTTTACAAAATATTTTGATGAACTGCAGGTGGGCGATCAGTTAATCACTGAAAAAAGATTGATCACCGCAGATGATATAGACAGGTTTGCTGATCTGAGTGGTGACCATTTTTACGCGCACATCAAAGCCACCGATTTTTCGGATACTATGTTTGAGCAGCAGGTTGCACATGGCTATTTCATATTGAGTGCCGCAGCCGGTTTATTTGTTGACAATTATGAAAAGAACCCGGTATTGCTGAATTACGGTATCGACGAACTGCGCTTTACCAAACCTGTATACCCCGGAACATCTGTCTATGTCCGTTTTACGTGTAAAGAAAAAACAGAGCAGGAAATAAAAGAGTTCAACCCAGATGTTCCATTCACGAAAGGTTCAGATATACCCAGGGGTATTGTAAAATGGTACGTAGAAATTTTTGATGATACAGATGAGAAGGTGGGGGTAGGAACGATCCTGACAATGGTCAGAAAAGATATACATGAGGTATGAGATATGGTATCAGGTATCAGGTATCAGGTATGACTTTTAAGCCTTAGGAGTAAGGTATATAAATAAAAAAAATATTAAATAATGACACACTTAATTGAGCACTGCCGAGCACTCCCAAGCTGGATCAGGTATAAGATTGTTTGTTACCTCATACCTGATACCTCATATCTCATACCTAATTTAAATTAATTTTCAAATGGAACCCTTCGTTAAATCCCACAACGAACACGGCATCACTACCATTGAATTCTTTCATCCTCAAAGCAATTCTTTGCCGGGCAAGATCCTGGAAGAGCTTGCCCAGGAAATACATTTTTCAGGAGTGCATGAGGAAACTAAGGTGATCATTTTACGCAGCGGGGGCACTGGTGCTTTTTGTGCGGGAGCAAGCTTTGATGAGCTGAGTGACATATCCAATGTTGCTGAAGGAGTTAAATTCTTTAGTGGCTTTGCCCACGTGATCAATGCAATGCGTAAATGCAGTAAGCTCATCATAGGAAGGATACACGGTAAATGTGTGGGTGGTGGTGTGGGACTCGCAGCTGGTGTGGATTATGCCATTGCTTATGAAAAGGCCGAAATAAAATTGAGTGAACTCTCCATAGGCATTGGCCCATTCGTTGTAGGCCCCGTGATAGAAAAAAAAATTGGCACCTCTGCATTCAGTCAATTGGCAATTGATGCTTCGATGTGGCGTACCACCGAATGGGCAAAACGGAAGGGATTATTTGCTGAAGTACACGACACGGTAGAGAACATGGATGAATCTGTATACCGGCTTGCCAGCTCACTTGCTCATGCCAACCCTGAAGCCACTGCAGAAATGAAAAAAATGTTCTGGAAAGGAACCGAACACTGGGATGAATTGCTGAAAGAACGTGCCCACATAAGTGGAAAGCTGGTTCTGAGCAGTTATGCGAAAAATGCAATTGAGAAATTGAGGGGCTAAATGAGGACAGTCCACTGTCGACTATTCACCCAATAAATTTTTAGATAATCATTTTTAAAAACTCGGCTGTGGACTGTCGACTGCGGACTGTGGACTTATTTAAATATTCAGGCCCCCACAAACGCTGATCACCTGCCCCGTAATATAGCTTCCCATATCGCTAGCGAGGAACAACGCAACATTTGCAATGTCTTCAGTAGTGCCGAATCTTCCTAGTGGGATGCCAGACTTATATTTATCGGAGCCCTCCCCAGCCTTTAAATAGCTGGTCATATCTGTTTCAACAAATCCGGGAGCTATCGCATTACAGCGTATGTTACGGCTGCCCAACTCTTTGGCAAGCGACTTTGTAAATCCTGCAACACCTGCTTTGCTTGCAGCATAGCTGCTTTGACCGGCATTGCCCATTTCCCCAATAATGCTGCTCATGTTGATGATGCTTCCATTGCGTGCTTTCATCATCGGTTTTATCACCTGCCTGGTCATATTGAAAACACTTTTCAAATTTGTTTGAATTACTTCATCCCACTGTTCGGGTGTCATTCGCAGTAGCAGGTTGTCTTTTGAGATCCCTGCATTGTTTACACAGATATCAACGGTGCCGAATTCTTTGATCACCTCATTTACAAACGATTCACATTCTGCATAGATACCGGCATTGCTTTTATAAGATTTTGCTTTTACATTTTTTCCTTTCAGCTTTTCTTCAAGTGCCAGGGCCTTCTCATCGCTGCTCAGGTATGTGAAAGCAACGTGGGCTCCGTGTTCCGCAAATTTCAATGCAATGCCTTCACCGATGCCCCGGCTGGCACCAGTAACAATGGCAACTTTTCCGTCTAACATTTTCATTTAATTCTATTTATTGGGTAACACCCGTTGGTGCCTGCTACAAATGTATTTTTTTTATTTCTTCGAGAAGGGTCCTTTCATTGCTCAGCCGGGGTACTTTGTGCTGTCCGCCCAGTTTCCCCTTCTTCCTGAGCCATTCAATAAAAGTGCCCTTTTTCAAAATATGCATCACGGGCATCCTGAGCGCAATGTCCTTGTACCGCTTTGCCTCGTAGTCGCTGTTGATAGATTTAAGCGCAATGTCAAGTTCTGTAATAAAGCTTGTAATGTCTGAAGGCAAACTGTCAAATTCAATCAGCCATTCATGTGCCCCATTCGAATTGCCGGTGAAATAAATAGGCGCAGCCGTATAGTCGTTTACTACAGCGCCGGTTTTTTCGGATGCGATGGCGATGGCCTTGTCGCTGTTGTCAACGATCACTTCTTCGCCAAATGCATTCATGAAATGTTTCAAGCGTCCGGTTACTTTGATCTTGTATGGCAGCAGGTGAGTGAACTCAATCGTGTCCCCGATGAGGTATCTCCATAAGCCCCCGTTGGTGCTGATCACGGGTGCATATTGTGTTTTTAGCCTCACCTCGTTAAGGCCTACCGTTTCAGGATTGCTTTTGCCGTACTGTTCCACCTCCATAAATTCATAAAAAATTCCATGATCGGTGAACAGCAGCATGCCATCTTCATCCGGACTGTCCTGCGCAGCAAAAAAACCTTCACTTGCATTGTACATTTCCAGGTAATTGATCTTTTTGCCGATCAGTGCATCGAGCTGCTCACGGTAAGGAGTAAACGAAACTCCGCCATGTATGTAAAGTTCTAAATTTGGCCACACTTCGGCGAGATATTTTTTTCCTGAAAGTGCAAGGATTCTTTTTATCAGCACAATGGTCCATGTAGGCACTCCTGCCAGCGAAGTCACGTTTTCTTCGATCGTTGATCTTGCCAGCTGTTCAATTTTATCTTCCCATTCATCCAGCAGTGCGATGCTCAATTCCGGCGTCCGTATCCAGTGCCCCCAGAAAGGTGTATTCTGCATCAGTACAGCGCTCAGGTCGCCATATTGCACGGCATCGTTCACCTGGTTTACCTGGTGACTTCCGCCTACGACAAGGCTTTTGCCGGTTAAAAGGTCACTTTCCGGAAAATTTTTATAATAGTTCGTCAAAACGTCCTTGGAAGCCTTAAAGTGTGTGTCACTAAGACTTTCATCACTAACAGGGATGAACTTGCTTTTTTCAGAAGTGGTTCCGCTGCTTTTGGCAAACCACCCGATCGGTGTATTCCACAAAATATTTTCTTCCCCTTCCATCATACGGAGAATGTAGGGTTTAATATCATCATATTCATGAATGGGAATATTTTTTTTAAAATCCCGGATGGAAAACAATTTTGAAAAACCATATTTTTTGCCAAATTCCGTGTATTGGGCGGCAGTCACAAGATCCTGCAGCACTTCCCTTTGGGCGGCAACCGGGTCTGTGACCCAGTTCTGTATGCGCCACAGGCGAAAACGTGCAAGACGTGATATGGCTGGGCTAAGCAATTTCATTCCAGAGCAAAATATGCAATGATCCCGACATTAAAGAATTGCGAAATAGACCGGGAAGCTAACGTTTATCAGGACTGCAGGTAATCCTTTCTTTTTAATTCAAAGTTCCGGCCAAGGTACAGCCTTCTTACGTGCTCATCATCTGCCAGCTCTTCAGCAGTCCCATGCTTAAAGATCTGTCCTTCAATAAGCAGGTATGCCCTGTCGCAAATGGATAAGGTCTCATTTACATTGTGGTCGGTGATGAGTATTCCGATATTTTTAAATTTCAATTTGTTGATGATCGACTGGATATCCTCAACTGCAATCGGATCTATTCCTGCAAATGGTTCATCAAGCAGGATAAATTTCGGGTCTACTGCAAGGGCGCGCGCAATCTCCGTTCTGCGGCGTTCTCCACCGCTTAGTACATCACCATTGTTTTTGCGCACATGCCCCAGGCGCAATTCTTCGATCAGTGATTCAAGCTTTGCCCTTTGCTCTCTCCTGCTCAGCGTCGTCATTTCCAGCACGGCGGATATATTATCTTCTACGCTCAGCTTCCGGAAAACGCTTGCTTCCTGCGGCAGATAACCAATCCCCATTTTAGCCCTTTTGTACATGGGTTGCCTGGTAATGTTCTCATCATTCAAAAAAATATTGCCCTCATCGGGACGGATAAGTCCTACCACCTGGTAAAATGATGTCGTTTTACCGGCACCGTTAGGCCCTAAGAGCCCCACAATCTCCCCTTGCTCCACATGAAACGAAACACGGTTGACAACGGTACGTTTGCCATAGGTCTTTACAAGGTCTTTTGCGAAAATGGTTTGGGGCACTGGTGATTGTTTGAACAAAAATAAGAGAAAGGGGGATAAGATGAGGTGTCAGGTATCAGGTATGAGGTATGAGTTGCAGAACATCACAACATGAAAATGAATTGGAATAGGTAGAAAAGAGGTTCATACCTGATGCCTCATACCTGATACCTCATACCTATTCTACCTTTTGCCATGAATGAATGCTGAAGTATGTTTGCATCTATTTTAAAAGGACCATGAAAGTAACAGAACACATCAGGCAATCGAGCGATACGGTAATTTCTTTTGAAATCCTTCCTCCTTTGAAGGGGAGAACGATCAATTCAATCTATGACCATCTTGACCCACTCATGGAATTCAAACCGGCATTCATCAACGTCACTTATCACAGGAGCGAACATGAATTCAAAAAAAAGGCCGATGGAACATTTGAAAGGGTAGAGGTACGGAAAAGACCGGGTACTGTGGGCATTTGTGCGGCCATAATGAACCATTACCAGGTGGATGCAGTGCCACACCTCATTTGTGGAGGATTCAGCAAGCAGGAAACAGAAAATGCGTTGATCGATCTTGCATTTTTAGGAATTGACAATGTGCTGGTATTGCGGGGAGATGCGGCAAAAAATGAAACATTGTTCGAGCCGGATCCTAACGGTCACCGCTATGCGATCGACCTGTTGAAACAGGTGGTTGATCTCAACAACGGGATTTACCTGGAAGATGACATCAGGGATGGTTCCAAGACAAAGTTTTGCATAGGTGTTGCAGGCTATCCTGAAAAACATTTTGAATCACCCAACATCCAGGCCGATATCAGGTATTTAAAAAATAAGGTGGATGCTGGCTCTGATTATATCACCACCCAGATGTTCTTTGACAATACCAAGTATTTTGAATTTGTAAAAAACTGCCGCGATGCAGGCATCGACGTGCCGATCATCCCGGGTCTTAAGCCAATTACGTCCAAAAAGCAATTGTCTGTTTTGCCACGCACATTTTACGTGGACATACCCACAGAACTGAGCACCGAAATATTAAAATGCAAAACTGATGCTGACGTTGAGGTCGTGGGCACCGAATGGTTGTTACACCAGTCCAGAGAACTGAAGAAAGGCGGTGTTTCTGTACTCCATTATTACACTCTGGGAAAAACGCACGTGGTTGCAAACGTTGTTAAGCAACTTGTTTAACAACAAAAGGCCGCCCCGATAGAGCAGCCTTATGATTACAAAATTTTTATTGGTTATTGAGATAATGGAATACCGAGCGAAATGCTTGCAGTACGGTATTTGTTTTTATCATCGGAACTGTTGTTCGACTGGGTAGAATTAATTTTAGTAAGGCCGAACCCATAATTCAGTTTGATCAAAACTTTTTTCAAATCCAGTCCGCCTCCAAGGTTCAGGCCAAAATCGAAGCGCTTTAATTTATTATAACCAGCGTCTTCCTGTTGGGAAGTAAGGGGATTGTCGTTGCTGAATTGAATGTCGCTTTCAGATGATCCGGCCAGCCCAAAAATTTTCGATTCAGTTTTTGATTTACCTGCAATACCTATTGCTGCATATGGACCTGCATGAAAAAACAGGTTGATCTTTTTTTCAAGAGGAACCCTTACTACCAGGTTTAAAGGAACTTCCACATACAATGGATTGAACTTTGTT
>JBDUCQ010000017.1:0-33795 GCA_040003385.1 Ginsengibacter sp.
TGGTAGGATGAAGAGCAGCATTACGGGCAAGGTTAAGCGCAAATGCAGTTTTACCTACGGAAGGGCGGGCTGCTAATACGATCAGATCAGTGGGTTGCCAGCCATAGGTAATCCTGTCTAAGGTTTTAAATCCCGTTGGCACACCTGTAATTTCATCCTGTCTTGTCCTCAGATCCTCGATACGCTGGATGGTTTTTACCAGAACCGTATCAATACTAGCATAATCCCGGCGAAGGTGGTTGTTGGTGATCTCAAATAATTTTGTTTCTGCCTCATCAAGAAGGTCAAATACGTCAGTACTGTCTTCGTATGCATCACCAATGATCTCCCCGCTGATCCGGATCAACTCGCGCTGAATGAATTTTTGAAGGATAATTCTGGAATGTGCTTCTATATTAGCTGAGGAAACTACAGAATTGGTTAGACGGGTAACATAATAAGGCCCGCCAACGAGGTCAAGTTCTTCTCTCAATTTTAATTCTTCCACCACAGTAAGAAGATCGATCGGCAAATTCTTTTGCTGCAGTCCTTGCATGGACCTGAATATCCGTTGATTGGCCTCCACATAGAAACATTCTGGCTTCAGAATTTCCACAACGGTATCAAATGCACTTTTTTCAAGCATGATTGCCCCAAGTACTGCCTCTTCCAGGTCTTTTGCCTGCGGAGGAACTTTGCCATACATCATGGATCCAAGTTCCAGGGAACTGCCTTTTCTCCTGTTTTTTCTGTCTTTATTGAGATTTGTAAGGTCCATTTTTAAATTAAATCGGTAGTTAGGGTTAAGTAAATAATAATGATAATTTAATACAATAATCTTTCAGGGCGGCTAAGGTAATTGACTAAATTCTATTTAATTGAATTGCCAATGATTAATATTTATACCTTGTCTGTTCACATTCCTTTCCACCAAAAAAATAGAGTTACACACTGTAAAAGTTTCTTTATTCACAATTTAAAAATTTTTTACCTCTTTGCATTGAAGATATTCACAATTTTGAGTGAACAAAAAAATCCAGATATTTCAATAATTTTTTGCTAACTCACTTGATAATATTTGAGTACGTGAACTCAAAATTTTAATTAATTACACCTAAACGTCTAAACGTTCTGCCCACCTAAATTCCCATTACCCCATCTTTACGTATTTTTGAAAATCTATTCATTTTATATTTCCGGTAATGAGGATCAGCTATAACTGGTTGCAGGAATACCTGCCTGAGATTATTGAGCCCGAACGATTGAGCCGTATCCTTACATCAATAGGTCTGGAAGTGGAAAACCTGGAAAAGTTGGAGGAAACTCCTGGAAGTTTCAGGGGGTTGGTTGCCGGGGAGGTGATCAGCTGCGAAAAGCATAGTGGGGCGGATAAATTAAAGATCACTATGGTAGACTTAGGGAACGGCAAACCATTACAGATCGTATGCGGTGCGGAGAATGTTGCAGTAGGTCAAAAAGTGGTTGTAGCACCTGCCGGAACCACCATTCATCCTATCAACTCCGCACCTTTCATGATCAAACAAGCCAAAATAAGGGGGATTGACAGTTATGGGATGCTTTGTGCAGAAGATGAGATTGGTGTGAGCACTGATCACGGCGGGATTATCGTTCTTCCGGCAAATATTGAAAAAGGTGAACTCATTGTCAACTATTATCAACCGGTTAATGACTATACATTTGTGATTGGATTGACGCCGAACAGGATCGATGCAATGAGCCACCTGGGAGTGGCAAAAGATGTCTGTGCTTTTTTATCGCACCATGATCAAAAAGCAGTGCGTGTAAATTCTCCAGTAGTCAACTTTAAGGCAGACAATACGCATTCAACCATAGAAGTTATTGTTGAGAACGGGCGTGACTGCCCGCGGTATACGGGTGTCTCCATCAGCAATCTTGAAGTTAAGCAAAGCCCGCAGTGGTTACAAACCAAATTGAAAAGTATTGGAGTGCGTCCAATCAATAACATCGTGGACATCACTAATTTTATATTACATGAAACCGGCCAGCCCCTGCATGCATTTGACCTCGATAAAATAAAAGGAAAAAAAATCATTGTCAAAAATCTTCCATCAGGAACAACATTCACCACACTCGATGAAAACGAAAGGAAATTAAACCAGGAAGACCTGATGATCTGCGATGGAGAAGAAGAGCCAATATGCATGGGTGGTGTATATGGGGGATTGAATTCAGGGATCTCAGGAAATACTAAGAATATTTTTTTGGAAAGTGCATGGTTCGACCCGGTTACAATCAGGAAAACATCTTTGCGGCATAACCTGAGAACTGAGGCAGCTATGAGGTTTGAGAAAGGCACAGACATCAGTAATACAGCAAACGTATTAAAAAGGGCAGCCATGATGATCCGTGAAATGGCATCCGGAAAAATAAGTTCAGAAATTGTTGATGTGTACCCGGCTCCCAAAAAGAAAACGATCATACAATTACAATTTAATTACCTGAAAAAAATAAGCGGGAAAGAATACAATCCCGGATCTGTGAATGGTATTTTACAAAGCCTGGGATTTGAAGTTTCAATGCATTCAGATCATTTAACAGCTGCAGTGCCCTTCAGTAAAGCTGATGTCATTTTACAGGCAGATGTGATTGAGGAGATCATGCGCATTGACGGCTTTGATAATATTGAAATCCCGGAAGGTATATTTATTTCACCCTCCACAGATGCTGCGATATTACAGCGGGCTTATATGGAAAAAACTTCAGATTACCTTGCAGCCAACGGCTTTTCAGAGATCTTTACCAATTCAATTACCAACAGCGCTTATTATGATGACAAGCAGCTTGAAGGAGGTGTAAAAATCATGAACAGTTTAAGCACAGCGCTTGATGTAATGCGACCGGGGTTGCTGCAAACCGGACTGGAATGTATTGCCTATAATCTGAACAGGAAAAATCTTAATCTTCTTTTATTTGAATTTGGCAAATCATATTCACAAAACGGGAAATTCACCGAGAACGAACATTTATGTTTGTATTTTACCGGCAGTCAAAATGAACCCGGCTGGCGTATAAAGGAAAACAGGTCTGATCTATATTTTGCAAAAGGCATATGTACACGCTTACTTGCATTGTGCGGGATTGAGGCTGGGTTTTTACCGCGCGAACAGGAAAGTGAAGAACACCAAATTTCAGTTGTTGCTGATGGCACTCAGGTTGGGCGTATTATAGAAGTTGGGAAATCACAACTTGAAAGATTTTCTATCAGGCAACCGGTTTTATTTGCCGATATTTATTGGGACCAGTTGATGATGATTTCAAAAAAAACAAAAATTGAATACAGGGAAATCCCGAAATTCCCGGTAGTGCACAGGGACCTTTCCATGGTTGTTGACAAAAACATTGTTTACGCAAGCGTGGAAAGTATCATCAGGGAATTAAATATAGCACGTCTAACGGAAATCAAATTGTTTGATGTATTTGAAAGTGAAAAACTGGGCATGAATAAAAAATCGTTTGCCATCAGTCTTAGTTTTTCAGATACTTCAAAAACGCTGACTGACAAGGAAACCGACCAGATGATGAATGAAGTGATTCAAATCCTGGAAAAAAAATTAGGCGCACAGATACGTACAGCCGCTTTATATGGATAATATAGAAACATCAGGAAAACTTGTGCTCGATAAACTTCAGCAATTGCTGAAGAAGCATTCATCTTTGCAAAAAGAAAATGAAGCATTGCGGAATGAACTGGTGGCTCTTCAAAAAAAGGAAACCGGTCACAAAACAATGATGGATGAATTGAATCAGAAGATAAATATTTTGCAGGCAGCTGCGGGACAAATGACCCATAAAGACCAAAAGGATTTTGAAAAGAAGATCACCCGGTATATTAAAGAGCTTGACAAGTGCATTGGAATTTTAAGTGAATAATATGGCAGACGAACTTATCCCAATCAATATATTAATAGGTGACCGCAGTTACCGAATCAAAAGCCTGGCTAAGGACGAGGAGATCATCCGCAAAACATTGAAGGTAATCAACCAGAAGATTACCGAATTTAAAACTCAATTCGCGGGAAAGGATATGCAGGATTATATAGCCATGGTTTTGATATGGTATGCCACAGAAAATTCGTCTACGGGTTCCAGTGAGCATCTGCAAAAGGAATTTGCTGAAACCCTGCGCAAAATTGAGACACAGATATCCAAAGCTCTGTAAACACGCTTTGCCTGCACCGGTTACAATCAGCACTTTTTCTTATCTTCGCTATTCGTCTTGCAATCAGCCAGCCTGGCATAGCAGAGGTATAATGATTAGGAAACGCATTAAAACTTTTATTGTCGATGGAAACAGTTATCCCCATAATTATAGGTGTAGTGGGCTTGATACTTGGTATTGTACTGGGTAAGTTCATTTTTTCAAAAAACACCAAAAAGCAGCTTGAAGATGCTGATCAATTTGCACAAAAAACGATTGCAGATGCAAAGATCCAGGCTGAGACCCTGAAAAAGGAAAAGCTATTGGAAGCAAAAGAGCGTTTTGTCCAGTTAAAAGCGGAGCATGACAAGGAGGTGTTTCAACGGAATCAGAAACTCAGTGATTCTGAGAACAGGATCAAACAAAGGGAGCAGGCCATTCACCAGAAGGACCAGGCTACAGAAAAGATCATTAAGGAAAATGAATCCATCAAGGAAACCCTCAGCCGGCAGATAGAAGTTGTGAACATTAAACGGACTGAATTGGAGAAACACCAGGAGGAACATATCCGGCGCCTGGAAAAAGTGGCAGGATTGTCCGCTGAGGAGGCAAAGTCCCAATTGATCGAAAGCCTGAAGCAGGAAGCTCATTCACAGGCACTCCTGATTCAGCAGGAGATCATTGATGAAGCAAAACTAAAAGCCAACAAGGAAGCGCGGAAGCTCATCATTCAAACGATACAGCGTACCGCTGCGGAGCAGGCCATCGAAAATGCCATCACGGTTTTTAACCTGGAAAGTGATGAAATCAAAGGGTCTATCATTGGCCGTGAAGGAAGAAATATCCGTGCAATAGAAGCCGCTACCGGGGTTGACCTGATTGTTGACGATACACCGGAGGCGATCATACTTTCATCTTTCGATCCACTTCGTCGTGAAATAGCCCGTTTGTCGTTGCAGAGATTGGTAACAGACGGCCGGATACATCCTGCGCGGATCGAGGAAGTGGTGGAAAAAACCCGTAAACAACTCGAGGAACAGATCGTTGAAATAGGTGAGCGAACCGTGATAGAGCTTGGGATCCATGGCTTGCACAAAGAACTGGTTAGGATTGTTGGCAAGATGCGTTTCCGTTCATCTTATGGACAGAATTTGCTGATGCACAGCCGCGAGGTGGCCAACTTATGTGGCATCATGGCTGCTGAACTGGGCATGAACCCCAAACTGGCGAAAAGAGCAGGACTTTTGCATGACATAGGCAAGGTGCCCGACGATGAAACCGAGTTGAGCCACGCTTTGCTTGGCATGAAGCTGGCCGAAAAATATGGTGAAAACCCAGCGGTTTGTAATGCCATCGGAGCCCATCACGATGAAGTTGAAATGCAATATGTGATCTCACCGATCGTACAGGCATGTGATTCCATGAGTGGCGCAAGGCCGGGTGCACGCCGAGAGATCATGCAGCAATATCTACAGCGGATCAAAGACCTGGAAAATCTTGCTCTTGCATATCCTGGTGTAGAAAAAGCATATGCAATTCAGGCAGGACGGGAATTGAGAGTGATCGTTGAAGCAGATAAGGTTACAGACGGTGATAGTGATAAGTTAAGTTTTGAAATTGCTCAAAAAATACAGACTGAAATGACCTACCCGGGACAGATCAAAGTCACAGTAATTCGTGAAAAAAGAGCTGTAAATATGGCAAGGTAAAATTCGCTCCGTTTAACAATAATTCTATTACCTTTGCACACTTAAAATTAGAGCTATGAATGCGATTGAATTTGTTCACGGGCAATTGACTGCAAAAAAAGACCTGCCGAAATTTAAAGCCGGAGACAATATCACAGTAAATTATAAGATCCAGGAAGGCAATAAAGAACGCATCCAAAGCTTTAAAGGTGATGTTATAAAACGCCAGGGTGAAGGAGGTACAGCCACCTTTACAGTTAGAAAAATTAGCGATGGCGTAGGCGTTGAACGTTTATTTCCCTTATTCTCCCCCAACATCGACAGCATCCAGCTGCATAAAGTAGGCAAGGTAAGCCGTGCTAAATTGTATTATTTACGTGAAAGGAGCGGTAAAAGTGCCCGTATCCGTGAAAAGAGGATGAAATAAATCATAAGTATTTTATAATATTGTTTACCGATTATGCGTTAGCAATTTTTTAAACTACATTTATATACTCTCATACAAGCAATTTCTTATTGATAAATTTTACTTGATTTGACTATTAATAATTTATCATGAGAAGAATATCCCTTTATTTCATCATTGTTTCCCTTCTTTTTGCCTCATGTTCCAGGGGAATTACACCCTTCGAGGCTGCAAATGGCAAGGCCAAATGCAAGCGGTATATTAAATAAAAGCTCCATCCCCCGGCATCCTGATCGATCGCATATTTATGATCGGCTTACTTACCTATATGGCATTATTGTGTATCTTTGGTTTTCTAATCTGATTTATTATGATACTTAGTTTGTTTAATGGAGTGTTACTTCTTTCTATGCCTGGAGGTTCTGAATGGATTTTGATCCTTCTTGTGGTTTTATTATTTTTCGGAGGCAAGAAAATTCCTGATCTGATGAGAGGTATTGGTAGGGGTGTACGTGAATTCAACGATGCAAAGACCAATGTAAAAAATGAAATTGAGGAAGGAATGAAAGAGAAAGATAATACATCGGAAAAGCGGGATACACCAATTCCGCAGACAGATTTGCCAAAATAAGTAACCCATACTTTATGGAATCGGCTGAAGTGTTAAGGATACCCATGTGCGGGTAACCCATGCGCTTCAGCCGCATTTGTTTATAACCCCACCAGCTTGTTTGATTATACAAATATTGAAGACTACCATCACCAGCTTTTTTCGGGCGAATATACTTGCCTGCAAGCTGTGGTGCATTACATTCAACAAATCCGGGACGCGAAAAATTTAAATGCCTTTGTACATGTGTATGAAGTGGAGTGTTTGACAAGGGCTGAAGAGCTGGATAGAAAAAGGAAAGGTGGTGCTCCTATCGGGAAGCTTCATGGAGTTGTGATCGCGATCAAAGATGTGATCTGTTATAAAGATCACCCGGTTACCGCAGCTTCTGCAATATTGGAAGGTTTTCATTCACTCTACAATTCAACAGCTGTTCAGAAATTACTGGACGAAGAAGCAATCATTATTGGAAGCACTAATTGTGATGAGTTTGCCATGGGCAGCACCAATGAAAATTCTTCTTATGGAGTAGTTTTAAACGCAGTTGATAATACAAGGGTTCCGGGAGGGTCATCCGGAGGCTCAGCTGTAGCCGTACAAGCCAGGTTGTGCATGATAAGTTTGGGAAGCGATACAGGAGGTTCAGTAAGGCAACCAGCAGATTTTTGCGGCATCGTTGGATTTAAGCCATCTTATGGCAGTATATCCAGGCATGGCCTCATAGCGTACGCCTCTTCATTTGACCAGATTGGAATTTTTGCAAATAACATCCAGGATGTTGCAGCTACTTTCGCAGTGATCTCGGGCCAGGATGAGTACGACAGTACCGTCCGCCGGCAAACTCCTCAACAGATGAATATAAAGGATGTCGTAACAAAAAAATACAGGATCGCATATTTTTCCAATGCCATAGATCATGCTTCACTGGATCCTGAAATCAAAGAGGCCACAACGCAACTGATCTCTGAATTAAAGGAGGAAGGTCATTATGTAAAAGGAATAGAGTTTGACCTGCTGGATTATATCGTTCCCGTTTATTATGTACTTACTACAGCCGAAGCCTCAAGCAATCTTTCAAGATACGATGGGGTTAGATTTGGAAAGAGGGAAGTTACAGAACAGGATTTAACTAAGTTTTATACAGCAACGCGGAGTAAGGGTTTTGGCAAAGAAGTAAAAAGACGATTACTGCTTGGCACATTTGTATTAAGTGCGGGGTATCACGATGCATACTTCACTAAAGCTCAACAAGTTAGGACTTTAATATGTCAGAAAACTGAAAACATTTTTAAAGATTTTGATGCCATTCTCATACCAACTGTACCTGTTAAAGCGTTCAAATTAGGAGATTTGGAGAATGATCCTATCACTGGATATTTAGCAGACATATACACTGTATATGCAAACCTGGCGGGTATCCCTGGCATTTCGGTTCCATTATTTAAGCACAGAGACGGTTTGCCGTTTGGGGTTCAAATTATGTCAAATAAGTACAATGAGCTAACTTTGCTCGAGCTGGCAAATGAGCTTTTGATCACCTACCGGCAGCCTCACTTTAATGTATGATTAGATTAGTTTTTACAATTATCAGTATCATTACCATTCAGTTTTCTGCAGGTGCCCGCCAATTGAATGAGTTACCTCAAAATATTATCCAGGACACTACAAAGGTATCTCCACAGGATGAGGACAAAGCCATTGAAGAAGTTATAAAATCACGCACTGCACCCGGCCAGGAAAAAGTACAGTACTTTAGCCAGGTCACCCGTTATGGCTTCAAAAATCTTTTTAGGAATCTGTCATACAATTCAGCTATGCCATATTCCTCCCAGGTAAATCCATATGCGGAAAATTATATGCAGGATTATTTACAGGCCCATGGTTCATACCTGCAAAGAATGAAAGGCCCTGCATTGCCTTATTTTAACCTGATTGACAATATACTTTCACATTATGGATTACCCAAGGAACTAAAATACCTGGCGGTGATTGAAAGTGATTTGAAGTCAAAGGCAACTTCGTGGGTTGGCGCTCGTGGGCCATGGCAATTTATGAGCTACACCGCTAAAGATTATGGATTGCAGATCAATAGCTTCACAGATGAAAGAACGGATTATTATAAAAGTACGGATGCTGCTGCCAGGTATCTGCTGAGTCTCTACAAGGATCTTAAAGATTGGTTATTGGTGATCGCTGCTTACAATGGCGGACCCGGAAGAGTGTATGATGCGATCAGGAAAAGCGGTTCGCGGAATTTCTGGGCACTGCAATATTATTTGCCAACAGAATCAAGAAACCATGTAAAGAAATTTATTGCCACTCATTATATTATGGAAGCTGCACCGGGGGATAACGGGAATGACTTCAAAACAATAGGGGACCATTCACCAATTACCGCCCCTGCATTATCTCTTGAAGAAACAGCAAACACAGAAGTTCTTAATATTTCGGGCCGGTATAATTCTGTGATCATAGCTAAAAACCTGGTTATGGATATCAATGACTTTAATAGGTTAAACCCCGGATTTGATGGTATGCTTGGCTCGGGAATGGTTTATGACCTCAGGCTTGCAAGTAATAAAATGGACTTATTCGTAAGAAATAAATACGCCATACTCAATGAATGTGTGCAGCTTTTAATGAGTGATGTGAATACACCCACAAAAACCATTTACTCAAAACGTAATTATAGTCAGAAAAAATAAAACAAATTATTCAAGTGCTTTTTTCATTGCCTCAGCCTTTAACAGGCATTCCTTGTATTCTTCTTCCGGTTCACTGCTGAATGTTATGGCCGATCCAGCCTGTAACGAAATATATTTCGTGACAGCATTATAGAAAATGCTTCTGATCACCACGTTGAAATCAAAATCTCCTTCGGGAGAAATGTACCCAACGCTACCGGAAAATAAGCCCCTTTTACTCCTTTCATACTTTTCTATAATTTCCATCACTCTTTTCTTGGGTGCGCCGGTCATGGAACCCATTGGAAATGTGGAGCCGATGATGTCACTGAAGGTTTTTCCCGTCTCTAGTTCCCCACTGATGGTAGAGATCATTTGATGAACCTGGGGAAATGAATAAATGCCAAAAAGTTCATCCACTTTCACACTGTTTTTTTTACAGATTTTGCTCAGGTCATTTCTAACCATATCAACCACCATTACATTTTCTGCACGGTCTTTTTTGCTGGCGTATAATATCTTTTTCTGTTGATCATCATCGTTTGCGCCGGCACCTCTTTTTGCAGTTCCTTTGATAGGCTGTGCATAAATCATGTTGCCTGTTTTTTTTAAATATCTCTCCGGACTTCCGGATACCAGGTACTGTTCATTGACTTTATAAAATGCGGCAAATGGGTTTGGGCTGATTGCAGAGAGGTTACGGTATATTTCCGAGGGTGTGATCTCCGAGTTTTCTGCATAAAATTCCTGGCAAAAATTCACTTCATAACAATCCCCGTGATGAATGTGATTTTGTAATTGTTTGACAGTTTCTAAATATTCTGTTTTTGAAAACCTGCTTTTTAAAGTAATCCCAGGGAGTGAATTGGTTTTCTTATATGGAACTGAAGATTGAATTGACGCAAATATCTCATCATGATTTTTTGAAAATGTTCCGATTTTTAATTCACGTGAATTCAGCAGCAGCACTACTTCCGGTACAAAAAAGAAAAGGTCCGAAAAATTGATATGATCCGGATGAACGGAAGAAAGGCTTTCTATTTCATTTTTGAGGTCGTACGAAAGATGGCCAAACGTCCAGTCAGCATGGGCGGTTACCAATTGCCCGAGGCGTGCAAATGGTGGCCCGTGGCTGTCATCTGTGGAACTGATAACACCGGCACCGGCAAGGCATTCAAATGATGGTGAAAGGAAATCATATTGGTGGTTGTCTAAAAAACAAAAAATGCTGAATTGATTTAACCATTCCAGCATTCGCTTTTTAGTGCCGCCAAAATCTGTGATTGCGTATGTTGTAAATTGTCTTTTCAAAATTTAATGAAGAAGCAATGATGATTGATTAAAAATCATCGTCATCCTCATCATCCGGTCCGGATCCTTCGTTAAAAAGGTCCAGCTCTTTGAAATCTTCATCAACGTCAAAATCATCATCGCCCTTGCCTTTTTTAGCGGGTAATTTTTTTGTTTTTGACTTGGGTATATCGAATTCTTCAAAATCCGGGTCGAAATCTTCTTCATCTGTTTTTTCCCACTCGTCTTCTACTTCTTCGGCCTCATCGTCTGCATCGTCATCGTCCTTACTTTTTTTTGAAGAAGGAGCTTTTCCTTTTTTAGCTGGTTTATCATCAATATCCAGGTCGTCGTCATCTTCATCAATTTCTGATTTTGAAGATGACTTGCCGGAAGAAATATTTTCTTCAGTTAAGTCCGGTTTATTGTTCTCAGCTTTTTTACCCTTATCTGATCTTGTTTTCATACTATCAAAGGATTAGATTGCAAAATTCCACGAGTTTTTTAATTAGCCAAAAAAAAGGTCAATAATTTATAAATATTTTTTTAATGATGAATCCACAATCATGGTGCCACAATAATCTGTTCACTTCCGGGTCCGTTTGAAATGTATTTTACCGGAACTCCCAGTGAGTCATTGATGTAATTTATATATTCTTTCATTTCGGCAGGAAGATCGCTATAATTTTTTAAAGTTGTAATATCAGTTTTCCATCCTGCAAATCTTTTGTAAACAGGTTGTATATCCATCCGTAGCATCTGGAAAGGTACCTCACTTTGTTTCTTTCCGTTCACCATATATTCATTGCATATCTGTAAAGTTTCTAACGCATCTAATACATCAGCTTTCGTCATGATCAACCTGGTAACTCCATTGATCATGCAGGCAAACTTCAAAGCTACCAGGTCTATCCAGCCGCAACGCCTGGGTCTGCCAGTGGTACTTCCAAATTCATTGCCTGTTTTTCGAATCTGCTCACCCGTGTCATCTAGCAATTCAGTAGGGAAGGGCCCGCTTCCCACTCTTGTACAATAAGCTTTTGTTACGCCCAGGACTTCATTTATTTTTTGAGGGGCGATTCCAAGCCCGGTGCATACGCCGGCAGAAATGGTGCTTGAAGAAGTAACGAATGGAAATGTGCCGAAATCTACATCGAGCATGCTTCCCTGTGCGCCTTCTGCAAGAATTTTTTTGCCTTTTTGTATCTGTTCATTGATGAAATATTCCCCATTCACGATCTGCAGCTCTTTTAAGAATTCGAGGCCTTCAAAAAATTCATCTTCCCACACCGATATATCTTCTATAAATGAAAAATTATCCAGGAGCTTCTGGTGTTTTATCCGCAGCTTTATATATTGAGTGGTAAAGCTCTTATCCAGAAGATCTCCTACCCGTAATCCATTGCGCCCTGTTTTATCCATATACGCGGGACTGATACCCTTTAACGTGGAGCCAATTTTATCATTGCCCTTGGATGTTTCGCTCGCTTTGTCTATGGCACGGTGCGTTGGCAAAATCAGGTGCGCGCGCTGGCTGATAAACAGATTTTTTTTGAAGTCTACACCCATTGAGGCAACTGACTCACACTCTTTTTTCAGCGTAACCGGATCCAGAACAACTCCGTTCCCGATGAGATTGATCTTGCCCGGGTGAAAAATTCCTGAAGGGATCTGGTGCAGTACCATTTTCTTTCCTTGCACAAAGAGAGTGTGCCCCGCATTGGGTCCTCCCTGGAATCTTGCAATTACATCATATCCCTTCGCAAAATGGTCAACGATTTTTCCTTTCCCTTCATCACCCCACTGCAAACCAAGAATTACATCAACCATCGTATTTGTTATTTTTTAAGGCTGGGATTACACCCGTATGCCGTAAAAATAAAATGAAAAAAAGTAAATGCAGTTTATATTTCTGCTTTGTTTGAAAATGGTGGAAAAGAATCAATAAAATGAAAAGAAAAGTTGCGCAAACTGCAAAAAAGGATTCATGCAGTTTTATTGGAGGGATACCATTGCTATTTTGTAAAAATTTAGAAAACCAAAATTGTGACAGGATGATAATCATTCAATAAGATCAGGAATAGAATTTATGACTTACACAGAGAACAGTGATGTGGATGGCAGATCTTCATACATCATACTATTAGAAGGAATTCTTAATAATGTGAAAGACAATCAGTGATTATGCAACTTTGAGCATACTCAGCTTGCTGACGCTGAATTTTCGTTGCGCATATTCTATGGTAAGTGCAAACGATTTTAATTTCTGAGACGGCAATTCAAACATTGCGTCTGTTAAAATGCTCTCGCAGATGCTTCGTAAACCGCGGGCGCCCAACTTATATTCCATGGCTTTTTCAACCATAAAATCGTAAACATTGTCATCGATGGTTAAGGTAATGCCCTCCAGCTCAAACAGCTTTTTATATTGTTTGATCAGGGAATTTTTAGGTTCGGTTAAAATGTTACGAAGGGTAATTGTATCGAGTGGATTCAAATAAGTGATAACGGGCAACCTGCCCAAAAGTTCAGGTATCAGGCCAAATGCTTTGAGGTCCTGGGCATTTACAAATTGCAATAGATTTTTTCTCTGGAACTCCTGCTGTTCTTTGTCTACATTAAACCCGATGGCATTCGTGTTCATGCGACGGGCAATCAGCCTGTCTACCCCATCAAAGGCGCCGCCGCAAATGAACAATATATTGCAAGTATTGAGCTTGATGAGTTTTTGTTCAGGATGTTTACGGCCTCCCTGTGGTGGAACCAATACGTCTGTACCCTCCAACAGTTTCAACAATCCCTGTTGTACGCCTTCACCGCTTACATCACGTGTAATGCTGGGGTTGTCACTTTTCCGGGCAATTTTATCGATCTCATCAATGTATACAATGCCACGTTCTGCAGCAGCCACATCATAATTACAAACCTGCAGCAACCTGCTAAGAATACTTTCAACATCTTCGCCCACATAGCCGGCTTCAGTAAAAACTGTTGCATCCACAATTGCAAAAGGAACGTTGAGTACCCGGGCAATGGTTTTGGCCAGTAAAGTTTTGCCTGTTCCTGTTTCTCCTACCATGATCACATTGCTCTTTTCGATCTCTACATCGTTGTCAATTTTCTGGTTCATTCTTTTATAGTGGTTGTACACCGCTACAGATAAAACTTTTTTCGCATCATCCTGGCCGATCACGTATTCATCTAAAAATTTCTTCAGCTCCATCGGTTTTTTTACGGATAATTTGTAGTTGGTAGTCGCAGATGATTTATCTGGCTGGTGTATCATTTCCTGGCCGATAATTTCCTGGGCATGCTCAACACAATTTTCGCAGATATGACCTTCCTGGCCGGCGATCAGTATTTTCACCTCATCGCGGCTTCTTCCGCAAAATGAACAATGTAGTGTTTGTTGTTTAGCCATACTTTCTTTCCCTGGGGAATTTGTATTTAGTAGTTGGCAGCAAAAATACGCCAAAGCGCAGTGATTCTGCAATTACTACAGGTATTTTAACGTAATAAGGTGATGAGTATTATATGCGGGGAAAGAGGGGATAAACTATATTTTACTGATCACTTCGTCAACGATTCCGTATTTGATACTTTCTTTTGCATCCATCCAGTAATCCCTGTCGAAGTCTCCCATTACTTTGTCGTAGGTCTGACCGCAATTATCTGCCAGGATCTTTGCTCCCAGTTGTTTGGCTTTTAATATCTGTACAGCTATGATTTCCAGATCAGCACTGGTTCCCTGGCCACCACCGCTGGGCTGGTGTATCATCACCTCTCCATGTGGAAAAATAAATCTCCTGCCCTTTTTTCCGCCACTCAGCAATATACTTCCCATGCTTGCTGCCATGCCCATGCAAACGGTGCTTACAGGTGATGAGATCATGGACATTGTATCATAAATCACCATACCGCTCGTGATGACTCCCCCTGGGCTGTTGATGTAAAATGTAATTTCTTTTCCCGGATCAGCGGCTTCTAAAAACAATAACCTGTTGGTAATGTCTTTGGCACTTTTATCATCTACGACTCCCCATAAAAAAATTTTCCGTTGTTCAATAAATTTTTTATCGAACATCATCCCGCCCATCAATTTTTCAATAGGACTTTCCGGCAATTCTTTCAGGGGTTCTTCTTCTTCTTCTCCTTTGAAAAATTTATTACTAGTTAGATTCATAAAACTGTTTTGATGTTGGAATAAATACTATTTCTTTTTTTCTTTTCTTGAATTGATCAGCAATACTTCGTCAACAAGGCCGTAATCTTTTGCTTCGCTGGCTGTCATCCAAAAATCGCGGTTACAATCTTTGGCCACTTTATCAACTGGCTGACCAGTATGATAAGACAGCACTTCATACAATTCCTGCTTCACCTTTCTTACCTCGTTCACGGTGATCTCCACATCCGAAGCTTGTCCCATCGCTCCTGCACTCGGCTGGTGCATCATAATGCGGGAATGTTTTAAAGCCGTACGTTTTCCGGCGGCACCTGCTGCCATCAGTACAGCTGACATGCTTGCAGCCATCCCGGTACAGATGGTGGCAATGTCGGGAGTTACAAATTGCATGGTATCATACAATCCAAGTCCCGCGTAAACGCTGCCGCCGGGAGAATTGATGTACAATTGTATATCACGGGTTCTGTCGGTACTTTCCAGGAATAACAACTGGGCTGTAATGATATTCGCTACCTCATCAGAGACCGGGTACCCTAAAAATATGATACGGTCCATCATAAGACGGCTGTACACATCCATCACAGCAATGTTCATCGGCCTTTCTTCAATGATATTGGGTGTTAGATTGGTGATGTTGTGCCGCATATATCCATGAAGCATATTACTGCTGATGCCACGGTCCTTTATGGCGTATTTTTCAAATTCTTTACCAAGGTTCATAAATAAAATTTAAGGAATATACAGGCATGAAGCTCCCAAATATTATGCTAACAAAAAAACAAGACAAAAGAGCAGGATAATTAATAATTATTGATTAATAATTATTAAATAATGTCTAAAAGTCTTTTAGCGATGATTGAACTTCATGAATAATCAATGCTGATGATTGTGCTGCATCCCAGTAAGTTCATCGGATGAAACTTCCTGTTCCGCCGGCTTTACCTGGGTTTCGGCCCATTTGAATAATTTTTCAGTAATCAATCTCCTGTAGCTGCTATCGAGCTGCTTTTCATCCTTCATCATCCTGTCTATATAACTGTCAATCCAGCTCATATCACCCGACGGGTTTACCTGGCCAAAATATTGAAGGATTTCATTTCTCATGCTGTCACGTAACTCTTCCTGGCTTACAGACAGGTTGTTTTCATTGATGATCTTATCACTGATCAAAGTCCATTTTAGCTGGTTGGTGAATGAAGGGAATTCTTTTTCTACATCTTCCGGTGATTTTTCTTTTTCCCCACCTTTCTGGAGCCACTTTTTTAAGAATTCATCAGGGAAATCCATGGGTATATCCAAAAGAAGGTGATAGATCTGGTCGTGCAGCTGGTTACGGCTTTGCGCATCCCATACCTGTTGGATCTGCATGGCGATTTCCTTCCTGAAATCTTCTTCAGTTTTCAGCTCTTTACCAGGGAATGCTTCGTTATAAAAATCTTCATCCAGCTCTCTTTTTTCAACGTAGCCAATTTTGGTGATCAGCATGTTAAAATATTTTTCACCGGTATTCCCGTCTTCTTTATCAAGGCCAAGGTCATTCATCAGCCATTCTCTTTCTTTATCTCCAAAGGCCTTACTCAGTTGAATGAGGATATTGTCATCTTTCTTTTTTCCGGTAATCTGTTTCCGGTAATCTTCTGTAAAATATTTAAGCAGCAATGAGTTATCTTTTAAAATCCCACCTTCTGTAACATTGCCTTCCTGATCCGATTCTGTAAAAGTTACGTTCAGGACATTGTCTTCATTGTCTACAATCTCAGGCTCCGTCATTTTACCATGCCTGCTTTTTAACCGGTCGATTTCTGTGTTGATCATCTCGTCTGTGACCTTCACTTTATAAAAAGTAAGGTTTGCTTTGGCAAGCGCATCAATTTCAACAGATGGCTTCAGCCCAATTTCAAATGGAAATTCATAATCCTGGGGATTATTCATATCCAGGTCACGCAGATCACTCTTCAGCGGCAATGGCTGGGCAAAAATATCAGGCTTTTCAGTAGTGAGATAAGACTGTATTTCCTTTTCTACCACTTTGATCACTTCATCATAATAAATGGAAGCGCCATACATTTTTTTTACCATTCCTGCAGGGACCATCCCCTTTCTGAAACCAGGAATATTTGCTTTTTTGCTATAATCTTTGATCGCTTTTTCAAAAGATGGATAGTAATCCTCTTTGTTGATTTTTACTGTTAATTTATCATTCAGTAAACTCAAATTTTCTCTTGTTACTGTAGCCATATGGTTCTCTTTTGCTTATACATGCATAAAATGGTGGAAGGAAATATCACGGGAGCGTTCATCCGCTGATTTCCCAAACTGGATTTTGCCTTTATTAATTGTGTGTGCCCATGGAGGGACTCGAACCCCCATACCTTACGGCATCAGATCCTAAGTCTGACGTGTCTGCCAATTTCACCACATGGGCTTTAAGGGCTGCAAAAGTAATGGATTTTTTCAAATGCTTCCCGAAAGCAAACCGTGTTCATCCTTAATGCATCATCTTCATCATCATTTCAGAGAACAAAAAGTTAAGGGAGCTTTCTTTTCCAAAACATGCTGTTCTTCACCACGCGATCAATTTTTCGTAAATTCGTATAGATAATATGGATACCCTTATTGACATTCCAAAATATAATTTAAACCAGGAAGAGGAGAAAAAAGATATCCTCAGGCACTATCGTGCCCTGCTGAGAGCATTAAAGCCAAAACTCAAGCCTGGAGATAAAGAACTGGTACGCACAGCGTTTGAAATGGCCGCCGATGCTCATAAAACAATGCGTCGTAAAAGCGGTGAACCTTATATTTTACACCCCCTTGCAGTGGCCATGATATGCGTTGAAGAAATAGGTTTGGGAGTAAGGAGCACCATCTGCGCCTTTTTACACGATACGGTAGAAGATACTGACATTACGCTGCAGGAAGTGGAAAGAGAATTTGGTGTTGAGATCGCCAAAATTGTCGATGGTCTTACCAAAATCTCAAATGTGCTGGATACCAATACCTCCCAGCAGGCTGAAAATTTTAAGAAGATTTTACTCACCCTCACAGATGATCCCCGGGTGATCCTGATCAAGCTTGCCGACAGGCTTCACAATATGCGTACGCTTGACAGCATGAAAAGAGAAACCCAGTTAAAGATCTCCTCAGAAACAGTTTATGTATATGCTCCCCTTGCCCACCGGATGGGTTTATATAACATAAAAACCGAGCTGGAAGACCTGGCCATGAAATATATGGAACCGGACAGTTTCCGTTACCTGGCACAAAAGCTCCACGATACAAAGCGTGAAAGGGCTCGTTTTATCAACGATTTTATACGACCCATCAAAGAAAAATTAGAGCAGGGCAATTTTACCTTCGAGATCTATGGCCGCCCAAAAAGCATTCATTCCATCTGGAACAAAATGAAAAAGAAAGGGGTTGCTTTCGAGGAAGTTTATGACCTTTTTGCCATTCGTGTTATTCTTGATTCACCTCCTGAAAAAGAAAAGGAGGATTGCTGGAAAGTGTATTCGATGATCACGGATGAATATACACCTGCACCTGAGCGTTTGAGAGACTGGTTGAGCAATCCCAAAAATAATGGTTATGAGGCCTTGCATACCACGGTAATGGGGCCACAGGGAAAATGGGTGGAGGTTCAGATACGGACAAAAAGAATGAATGACATAGCAGAAAAAGGACTGGCAGCACACTGGAAGTACAAAGAAGGTGCGAATGATGAAAGCCGTTTTGACAAATGGTTTCAGCAGATACGGGAGGTATTGAGCAACCAGGATACCAATTCAATCGATTTTTTGCAGGATTTCAAAATCTCTTTTTTAGCAGAGGAGATTTATGTATATACGCCAAAGGGCGACGTGAAAATGCTGCCCATAGGAGCTTCGGCACTTGACTTTGCCTTTGCTGTTCATTCGGCTGTAGGGATAAAATGCATTGGTGCTAAAGTGAATCACAAGCTGGTTCCTATCGGGCACAAATTGAAAAGTGGTGACCAGATAGAGATCATCACATCAGCCAAACAAAAACCCAACAGCGAATGGTTGAATTTTGTGGTGACCACCAAGGCAAAGTCGAAAATAAAAGATTCCTTAAAGGAAGAAAAGCGCACGATTGCCGAAGAAGGTAAATATACTTTGCAACGAAAGCTGGAAGGAATGGGCGCTGCTTCTAACTATGCAAATATGGAAGAGCTGGCTAATTTTTATAAACTCTCTTCGCCACTTGACCTGCTCTACGAAATCGCTGTAAAAAAAATCGACCTCAGGGAATTAAAAGATTTTACTGTTGTTGGCGATAAGCTGGTTCCTCCAAAAATTGCAAAAGCGCTTCCGGAAGAAAAGCATGAAGAACACGCTTCCAAATCGTACAATAAAAAAGATACCGAACTGATCATATTTGGTGAAAGCAGTGACAGGATCATGTACACGCTCGCCAATTGCTGTAAACCAATACCCGGTGATGATGTTTTTGGATTTATCACACAGGGTGAGGGGTTAAAGATCCATCGCACCAATTGCCCGAATGCAGCCAGGCTACTTTCGAATTATGGTCACCGTGTGGTAAAAACAAAATGGGTGAAAAACAAGGAAATCTCTTTCCTGACAGGTATAAAAATCATAGGACTGGATGATGTAGGCGTGATCAATAAAATTACAAACCTCATCAGCGGGGAACTGAAGATCAACATCAATGCACTCACGATAGAAGCGAGGGAAGGACTTTTTGAAGGAAATATAAAAGTATATGTTCATGACAAAGATGAGCTGGAAGACCTTGTTGACCACCTGAAAAAATTACCCGGAATAGAAAGTGTGGACCGGTATGATACAGAATAAACCCATGTTATTTCCTGAAAATTTCCCTAACTTATGCGATCAAATTTTCATTTAAAATAATCATCATGCAGGAACTCATCGAAAAGCTAAAAAACATCCATGGCCTCAGCTCTGAGCAGTCACATGGCATATTAAATACCATCAAAGAATTTGTAAAGGAAAAATTTCCCATGGTTGGCGGTGCTATAGACAATATATTTCCGGCTGATTCGAGCACGGTAGCCACAACTGCATCAGGGGATACCGGAACAACTGCCGGTCCTGCCACCAAAGGAGGCAGCTTCCTGGATAAGATTTCGGATTACATCCCAGGCCAGGCAGGCGAAAACGTTGAACAATTCGCAAAAGATAAATTAGGCGGCATGTTTGGTGGTGATAAAAAAACAACTTGAGCTGACAAGTATCACATTAGGAACGAATAGCTGTTAAAGCACACTGTGATCCACCGTTTTAACGATGATGGCCAACCCGTTTTTTTTTGAAGAGCACCTCCCTGCCGTGAACTCATTCAGCCTGAATGAAGAAACATCAAGACATGTGGTGCAAGTATTGCGCATGCGTGCAGGTGAAAGGATCAACCTTACTAACGGTAAGGGACAGTTGATTTCTGCCGAAATCACAACGCCCGATAAAAAAGGAACGATTGTTAAATTGCTTTCTGCTGATGAGTTTCTTCGTCCTGTAAGCAAAGTCACCATTGCACTTTCGCTGCTCAAAAATGAAAACCGGTTCGAGTGGTTCGTGGAAAAAGCAACAGAAACAGGAGTTACTTCTATTTTACCGCTGATCTGTGAAAGAACAGAGAAGCAGCATTTCCGTTATGAAAGAATGAAGAAAATAATGATCAGTGCCATGCTGCAAAGCCAGCAGGGCTGGATGCCTGTTTTAGAAGAACCTGCCACCTGTGAAGGGGTGATCAAAAGGAACGGGTTTGTGCAAAAATTCATTGCCCATTGTGCTGGAGAACAAAAAACTTCGTTGAAGAATGTGGAGAAGACCCAGGGTGATAAAATTATTTTGATCGGACCGGAAGGGGATTTTACAGCCGGAGAGATCGCCCTTTCTATGGAACACAATTTTATACCGGTTTCGCTGGGAAATACCCGGCTAAGAACAGAAACAGCAGGCGTATATGCCGCGGTGATCTTGCAGGCGGAATAAAGAAGGTGTTATATTGGGAATTCATTAATAAAATTTTCAGCACTCAACCCCAATGCTCAATTTTCAAGCTAACCAGAATTCCAAAAATAATATTCAACACTCAACACTCAACACTCAATTTTCAAGTTGAGCAGATCATTTTAATGGAGCATTATTATCTTGCTGATAATAAAGAAATTTACCTGTATGAGCATACTTTTCACATTGAACATTGAAAATTGAGTGTTGAAAATTGAGTGTTTCTTTACTCTGTTTTCTTAGGCCACATTGGCTCATGCAGTTCAATTGCTTTTCCTTGTTTTTTACGCATACGCAAATTCAGCACCTCTACCCCAAAGGAAAAAGCCATCGCAAAATAAATATATCCATGCGGGATTAAAATAGTTTCCACATGGATGCCTTCAATGACAAGTAATACTGCGATCAGTATCAAAAAGGACAGGGCCAGCATTTTAAAAGTTGGATGCCGGTGGATAAACGAAGAAATTTTCGGAGCAAAAGCAAACATGAAGGCCATGGATATCAGCACTGCAATGATCCGGATCACAAACAATTCATTTTTCACCATTCCAATGGCGGTAATGATTCCATCAAAGCTAAAAATGATGTCGATGAAAATGATCTGCCCCATGATTGATCTGAATGTGTTTTTGTCTTTCTTTTTGATACGGCTGTCATCTTCACCTTCCAGCTTGTTATGAATTTCAAGGGTGGTGTTGATCAACAAAAACATACCACCACCAAACGTGATGATGTCTTTAAGGCTCACCTCGTGATTGAATACCTGGAAGAGCCTTCCGGTATTGTCGATGAGCCTGGCAAGTGTAAATAATAAAACGATTCTGAAAACAATTCCTACAACCATCCAGATGAAAGAAGCTCTTTTTTTATCGGCCTCTCGTGTTAACCTGCCCAGGATGATCGAAACAAAGATCACATTGTCGATGCCCAATAAAATTTCCATAAAAGTGAGCGCCAATAAACTTGTTGCTGCCTCCAACGTTAACAAATGCTCCATGATGAAAATTTAAACAACGAATATAATGTGGCTTCATTTATCAGGCAGTAATCTTTTACATATTGCAGATACGATCGAAGGCCCTTCATAAATAAACCCGGTCCAAACCTGGATCAATTCTGCGCCGGCATGTAATCTTTCTATTGCATCATCCCCTGTGAAAATGCCACCACTGCCAATCACTACCAGTCTTTCTGATGTTTGCCCGGCCACGTACCTTGTCATTTTCGTAGCACGAGCCTTCAGGGGGCTTCCACTCACACCACCCTCGCCGGTTTTAATCACTTGTGAAGCATTCGAGGTCAGATTTTCCATCATTGTAGTGGTATTAGCTACAACAATCCCACTCAACTTTAATTTAAGCGAAAGCCCGATCACATCATCAAGTTCCTGTTCATTGAGATCTGGTGAGATTTTCAACAACAAGGGTTTAGGTTTCAGTTTCTGCTGGTTGAGCTGCTGGAGCTTCGTTAAAATAATTCTCAATGCATCTTTCTGCTGAAGATCCCTCAATCCCGGGGTATTGGGTGAACTTACGTTTACAACGAAATAATCGACCCATTCAAATAGAACAGAAAAGCAGCTTTCATAATCTTTCCATGCTTCTTCATTGGGAGTTTGTTTGTTTTTTCCAATGTTGCCCCCAATGATCAGGGGTGAATCATAGAAGGACGCATGAGATTTTCCACGCCATTCCTTTAACCTTTCCACGATAACTTTTACGCCATCGTTGTTAAATCCCATCCGGTTAATGAGAGCTTTATCCCCGGGCAGGCGGAAAAGTCTTGGTTTTTCATTTCCATTTTGGGCCAAAGGAGTTACTGTTCCGATCTCGACAAAACCAAATCCAATGGCCTGGAGTTCATCGAGGTACTTTGCATTTTTGTCAAAGCCTGCGCCCAGCCCAACAGGGTTTTTGAAGGTTAAACCGAAAACCGTTTTTTTTAATGCAGGATGTTGTGTGAGCTTGTTAAAAAACAGATTTTTTGCAAAGGGGATTTTAAAAATAAAACCCAGTGCATTCATTGAAAAATAATGGACCTTCTCCGCATCAAATAAGAACAAAATATTACGAAGAAAATTATACATGGAGTGCTGCGAAGATAATATCTATCACCATCATTCATTTACTGTCATAAAGGAAGTGTTTAATTTATGAGTGCCCGTGTTTCCGTGCGTTATTTTAAAGAAGTAAATTGCAGTTGCAATTAAAAAATGTTTATATGCAGGAAGCTTATATAGTAGGGGGATTTAGAACAGCCGTTACCAAATCAAGGCGGGGGGGGTTTAGGTTTTACAGGCCAGATGACCTCGCCGTTGATGTGATCAAAGGGCTGATGGCTTCAGTTCCTCAACTCGACCCTAAAAGGGTAGATGACCTGATTGTGGGAAATGCCGTGCCAGAAGCCGAACAGGGATTACAGGTGGGCAGGATGATCAGTGTAAGGGCATTGGGGATTGAAGTTCCGGGAATGACTGTAAACCGGTATTGTGCAAGCGGCCTGGAAACAATTGCCATTGCAACCGCTAAGATACGCAGTGGGCAGGCGAATTGCATCGTTGCGGGGGGAACAGAAAGTATGAGCATGGTACCTACGTCAGGATGGAAGGTGGTGCCTGCATTTTCAGTCGCTTCCGAAACCCCGGATTATTATTTGGGAATGGGATTAACAGCCGAGGCAGTAGCCAAAGATTATAACATCAGCAGGGAAGCACAGGATGAATTCAGTTTTCATTCTCATGAAAAAGCGCTTAACGCAATCAAGATGGGATACTTTAAGAGCGGGATATTGCCAATGCCTGTAGAAGAAATTTACCTGGATGAAAAAGGCAAAAAGCAAAAAAGAAATTTTGTAGTCGATACAGATGAAGGGGTAAGAGCAGATACGACCATTGAAGCCCTTGCTAAACTGAAGCCAGTTTTTGCAGCTGGCGGAAGCGTAACAGCAGGCAACTCATCGCAAACTAGCGATGGTGCCGCTTTCGTGATCGTAATGGGTGAAAATATGATCAATGAGCTGGGCTTAAAACCAATTGCCCGCCTGGTTTCGTGCGCCAGTGCCGGGGTGCATCCGCGTGTAATGGGGATCGGGCCGATTGAAGCCGTCCCCAAAGCCCTGAAACAGGCCGGAATGTCCCTTTCTCAAATAGATCTGATAGAATTGAATGAAGCTTTCGCATCCCAATCCCTTGCGGTGATCAATAAACTTGAACTTGACCCTGGCCGTGTAAACATCAATGGAGGTGCCATTGCCTTAGGCCATCCATTGGGTTGTACCGGCTGCAAACTTACCATACAACTTGTGCATGATATGAAGCGGCTGAATAAAAAGTATGGAATTGTGACCGCCTGTGTTGGCGGGGGCCAGGGTATTGCAGGTGTAATTGAACACATTAATTGATCAACAACGGCCGTTTCCATTATCTTAATATACCATTAACATTTACAGTGATTGTTATGCTTATATATTTGCACGAGATATTTGCAACATGGTTACAATTATTATAATCAGAACCGGATCCCTTTATTAATAGATTGCTGATGAATCGTAGATCTACACTAAATTTATTTACTGCTTTCCTAACCTTCAGCTTCTTGTTGATGTATTGTAATTCGCAGGCACAAGTCACCCCGGATAGTACTAAAACAGATAGCACTCAAACTGATTCCCTATTGTTGAAACAGGTTGAACAGCAAATGCAACAGGGAACTGCAGGCCTGGAACAGTTGCCACAACAAACACGTTCATCTCTCTCTTTCAACCCGGATATTGGCGTTGTCGGGGATTTTCAGGGTTCCTATATCAGCCAGGGCAAAAGAAATTTCGACACCTATTTAAACGAAACAGAAATTTCATTACAGGCTGTGGTTGATCCCTATCTAAGGGCAGATTTTTTTATTTCCTTTGGGAGGGATCCCGCGATTAATAAGTACGGGGTAACTGTTGAAGAAGGATATTTAACAACTTTATCCCTGCCGGCAAAGCTGCAGTTGAAAGCCGGAAAATTCAAGGAAGCCATAGGACGGATAAACCCAATACATACACATGCACTTCCATTTATAGACCTTCCTAATGCTTACGAAAATTATTTTGGGGAAGGTTTGAATGATGAGGGACTTTCATTGAGCTGGCTATTGCCCACTAAATCTTTTTACCAGGAATTAACTTTCCAGGCAACAAGCGGAATGTCTGAATCGCCCAGTTTTTACCGAGGTGAGAACAACAACTTTATATACCTCGGCCATTTAAAGAATTTTATTACGTTAAGTGACAATGCAACCCTCGAAATTGGACTGACCGGTATTAACGGACCTAATGATTCATCACGCTTAACGAATATTGCCGCCGCTGACCTGACCTATAAATGGAAACCGCTGACCATGAATACCTATAAATCGGTGACATGGCAAAGCGAATTTTATTACAGCAATGCAAAATATTCGCAGGGAGCAAACAATTCATTTGGTTTGTATTCTTTTATTGAAGATCAATTGTCGAAACGTTGGTTCCTGACCGGCAGGTATGATTATGCACAAAAGCCAACTAACAAATCAATCAGGGAACAGGCTTATTCGTTAACGGCAGGATGGCTGGCAACTGAATTTTCGAAAATTGAAATTGAAGCTAAAACCACAGATATAAATATTGGGTCTCGGTATTACCAGGCGTGGTTGAGATGGATATTTGTAATCGGTGCGCATGGCGCGCATCAATATTAATTTGTTCAAAGTATAAGTTCAAAAAAATGAAAAGAAACTCACTGGTAACACTTTTTTTTATATTCCTTTTTGTTGCCAACGCAACCGCTGGCAAAATTAAAGTGGTAACTACAACAACCGATCTGAAGAGCATTGCAGAATTAATCGGGGGAGACAATGTAACTGTGCTTTCTATTGCCACGGGATACCAGAATCCCCATTTTGTGGATCCCAAACCCAGCTATATCATCAGCTTGTCAAACGCGGATCTTTTTGTAACCGTTGGCCTTGATCTGGAAACAGGATGGTCTCCTCAACTGCTTTCCAGCTCCCGAAATGGAAAGATTCAAAAAGGTTCAGAGGGTTATGTGGATGCTTCTATTGGCGTTACTCTTCTCCAGGTGCCATCTTCTGCAAACAGGGGAGAGGGAGACATACACATCTTCGGAAATCCCCATTACTGGCTGGATCCGTTGAACGGAAAAGTAATCGCACGGAATATTGCCAACGGGCTGGAACGCATTGATCCTTCCCATAAAACCATGTATGAAAAAAACCTTTACGACTTCTTTACCCGGATCAATGTGAAAATGAAAGAATGGCAGGATAAGATGTCCCAGTTCAAGGGATCAAAAATAATTGCTTATCACAATGAATGGGTATATTTCGAAAAAAGATTCGGGCTTGAAATTGTTGATTTTATGGAGCCGAAACCTGGTATCCCACCATCTCCTTCACAATTGGTAAAAGTGATCAAAGAAGTTTCTGCCAACACGATACGGGTAATCATTTCTTCGCCGTATTTTACAACTTCATCCTCTGATGTTGTAGCGAAGCAAACCGGTGTAAAGGAATTGACACTTGCAACTTCTGTTGGGGCGTTCAACGGCATTAAAAATTATTTCGATTTGTTTGATTATGATATCAGCCACATTTCTGAAGTTCTCAAATAATCGTTCATTGTATTTTTGATCACAATAAACTTTCAGGGCGTATGTTCCAGATGTTCCAGTTGCCATTCATGGTGCAGGCTTTCGCAGCTGCCGTTATCACCGGCATTTTACTTTCATACATGGGCGTTCACGTGGTTGGCCGCGGAATTGTTTTTGTTGACCTCGCCCTGGGGCAGATCTCTTCTCTGGGCGTTGCTTTCGCGGCATTCATTGGAACTGGTTTAACGTCCATTCCGCTTATTTTTACACTTGCGGGCGCCTTGCTGATGTCGTTCATCAATATACGCGACAAGCGGCTCAAACAGGAAGCGATCATCGGTATTTTATATGCATTTGCATCGGCTCTTACGGTTTTGCTCATCTCAAAAACCGCGCATGGTGATTCGGATATTCAGGAAGTACTTTTTGGAAATATCCTGTCGGTGAGCTGGGAACAGATAAGAGTGGTGGCAGTTGTTTTCGGTGCGATTTTATTGTTGCAGCTGGTATTCTTCCGGAAATTTTTTGCTCTCACGGAATCATTTGAAAACGGGGTCAATCATCTCGTTGGAATTTTCAACGTCTGGAATTTTTTGTTTTATATCTCAATTGGTCTTGCTATTGTATTTGCTGTAAAGATCAATGGTGTAATTCCTGTGTTTTCTTACCTCATCATACCGGCAGTATCTGCGATCATGATCACGAAGAACAAGACCGCTGTGTTGGTCATCGCTATACTGATCAGTATTATTGGCGGTTTTTTTGGTTTGAACTTTTCCTTCCATTACGACTTCCCGGCAGGATCATCAATTGTTGTGGTATTGGGCGCTTTATTCATGATCGCGGCTATTTACAGGATCATCAGTGACCTCACTAAAAAAAACAAAGCTGACCATTTCACAGTGGGAACATGATCATTGAATTTCCCAGTTGATCATAACAGGACCTTCACTGCCATATACAGGGTCCACATCCGGAAGCGGGACGTTGTTGATGTTTTCGTCTGCTGCCGGTCGTTCCGCTGACTTGCCTTTCAGGATGTCATAGTCTTTACCATCAGGATAGGCTCCCACACATTTAAAATAATCATCTGCATTCATGCACTTGTGAGCTACGCCTGCAGGGATTACGATCACATCTCCCTTTTGTAATGTTACAACTATGCCGCCCGGCCCTCCAAATTGTACGGAAGCACTTCCTTCATAAACACCCATTACTTCATGCGTGGTACTATGGTAATGATGGTAGTCAAAAATTCCATTGCGCCATGAATTTGTCCAGTTATTCCTTGCGAATGTTTCTTCAATTTCAGAAGCGGTGCATTCGAATAAAAATGCCTGTTTGTAGATGAGCAAAAACAGCCCGCTATTCGGAAATTGTCCATCATCATGCAATATTTGCCGCATAACATCCGGCTTAGGGTTAACAAATTCTTTCATGCGTTCATTTTTTATCTTGTTCAAGAAATTATGCCAGTGCCTTTTAGAAGACTATGGTGTTCAAAAAGAATTAAAGCTGCAGTTATGTAATTTTGTATAATGATAGATATTTCAATTAATACACCCGCATTATTATTTCCCGCCATCACTTTACTGATGCTCGCTTATACAAACCGGTTCCTGGCTATTGCAAACCGCATCAGAAGCCTTCACAATGAATACCCGGTAAAAGAAGCCAAGCATGTGGCCATTAAACAGATAAAAAGCCTGAGGGCACGGCTGAACCTCATCCGCTACATGCAGATGATGGGCGCGCTCAGCTTTTTTTGTTGTGTTTTATGCATGTATTTTATTTACCGTTCATGGATAGATGCATCTCATATTATTTTTGCTTTCGGTCTCATCACCCTGCTATTTTCCATTGTTTTGTCCATGATTGAGATTCAACAGAGCACCCGGGCATTAAAACTGGAGTTGAGCGATATCGAAGAACTCAGTGGAGCCAATATCTTCACCGATATGTTTTACAACAGGAATGAAAAGAAAGAGCCGGAATGAGATCAGTAATAATCAAATTTTACAGATTCCTTATTTTCATAATCACTGTCATACGATACAAAGAAATACAGGTAGATCACCCGGCTCAAACGCATTAGCCAGGGCTGAATTACCACCAGTAAAAAAGTGTTGATGCCAAGCCAGTAAAATACACGGTTGTCATTGAAAGAAATGCCTATTAAAATCCACCAGGCCACAAATGTAATCGCAGATAAAAGCACAGCGAGCCCGTAGCTTACGTAACCTGTTCCATACCAAAAGCCAACCTCCAGATCATATTTTTGATTGCAGACCGGGCAATGATCGTACATATCCAGGATATAGGAAAGACTCAATTTTTTGTACGCATTGGGATTTTTGAACATATCTCCTCTTCTGCAGCGCGGGCATCTCATGGTGAATATGCTCCAAAAATAATTTGGTTTTGGTTTTATTTTATTAATCATACTTTCCATACAATTCCGCTAACTCATCGCTGCTACCGGCTCTCCAAGTTGTTTTTTTCTTTCCCCGATTTGCTGCCGCCACATCGCATAATACAAGCCCATCTGTGTTACAAGATTTTCATGAGTTCCTGTTTCAACTACTTCTCCCTTCTCCAGAACATAGATCCTGTCTGCATGCATGATCGTGCTCAGCCTGTGTGCAATTAGAATTGTGATCTGCTCCTGTTGTGATGATACGTGTTTGATCGTGTTGGTGATCTCCTCTTCTGTTAACGAATCCAGCGACGAAGTTGCTTCATCAAAAATGAGGAGGTGGGGGTGCCGCAGCAATGCCCTGGCAATGGACAGCCTTTGTTTTTCACCGCCTGAAATTTTTATGCCTCCCTCACCGATCAGTGTGTCAAGGCCCCTGTCGGCCCTTGCCAGTAAACTATTGCAGGAAGCTTTTCTCAGCACGTCTAAAATTTCTTCATCTGTAGCGGCAGGATTCACGAATAAAAGATTTTCCTTGATCGTACCGGCAAACAATTGTGTGTCTTGTGTTACAAAACCGATTTGTGTGCGCAGTGTATCAAAATCAATATTGCTTCCATCCACACGGTTGTACAAAATTTTTCCTTCCAGGGGTCTATAGAGCCCCACCAGTAGTTTAACAAGAGTTGTTTTACCGCTTCCGGAAGGTCCAACAAATGCAATGGTTTCACCTGTTTTAACGTCAAAGCTAATATTAGACAAGGCCGGTTGCATTGCACTCTGGTGCTTAAACTTCACATTTACAAATTCAAGCTCTTCTATGTTACCGAAATTGACAGGTGATTCAGGTTTCAATTCCGGGGTTTTGATCATCAGGTTATGAAAATTGTTCAATGAAGCCTCAGCTTCCCTGTAAGAAATAATAATATTACCGATCTCCTGTAATGGCCCGAATATGAAAAAGGAATAAAACGTTAGCGTCATTACCTGGCCAGGTGTTATCACGCTTCTAAATACCAGCCACAGTAGCATAAACATAATCACCTGCCTCAGCAAATTCACAAAGGTTCCCTGGATGAAGCTGAGGCTCCTGATGCTTTTAACTTTCTTCAGTTCAAGCCCCAGGATTTTATACGTATTATTATTCAATCTTTTCACTTCCTGTTCGGTAAGTCCCAGGCTTTTCACAAGCTCAATATTCCGCAACGATTCAGTGGTTGTACCGGCAAGGGAAGTAGTTTCCTTTACAATGTTTTTCTGGATGTGTTTTATTTTTTTACTGAGGACGCTGGTCAGGGTTGCAAGCAAAAAAATTCCAACAATATAAACCGGCATAATCGACCAGTGCAGTGAGAAAGAATAGACCGTTACGAAAATAATTCCTACGATTATACCAAAAATGACATTAATGAAAGAGACGATAAATTTTTCGGTATCTGTTCTTACCTTCTGTAAAATGGACAACGTTTCGCCACTGCGTTGGTCTTCAAAATCCTGGTAAGGCAATTTCATGGAATGCTTAAGACCTTCTGTAAATAATTTAGCTCCAAATTTTTGAACAATCACATTCCCAAAATAATCCTGGAAAGCTTTGGCGATACGCGAGATCATAGCCACTGAGATCAGCAAGCCCAGGTAACCCAGTACCCCCCATGTGAAATCATGTTCTGAACGGTCGGAAGTTTTTACAAAATGTTTGTGCGAATCATAATGACCCGTTTCGAACGGGTGAGTGGCATAGTTGTCGAACAGCTTACCAAAAAGCAATGGATCAAGTAAGGAAAAGATCTGGTTGATGGCAGCCAGGCCCAATGCCAGCACGATCAACCATTTGTACGGTCTTAAATACGAAGCCAATAATTTCATAATTCAAATTTAGTGATAAAACACACTTGGCTTCATGATAACTCCTCAAAAACAAAAAAGTGGTGGAAGATCAAGCTTATAACGAGGTGGTCATCTTTGTGTGTGGTCCATACCCTGATTTTACTAAATTTTTATGACTCCATGCGCAGCAGATCTGTGCAAGCTTCATTTTTTTGCCATACCGGTTATTCTTTTTGCAGAGAATTCATTATAAATATTTTTATTTTACAGCTCCTCTACTGAGAATTTCTTTTTGTCAACCCTCAAAAAAAAATCATAATTAAATCCGTACTAAGCGTTCTTAATATGGTCTTACTTTCCTGAACTATGCAGGGTGATGACAAATATTTTATCAAAATAGCGATTCAGTAATTCCGAATCCATATCTGTAATATTGTACATGAAAATCTAACCCGCCCATCCTTCCCTGTCGAGGCTGCGGTATTGTATTGCTTCAGCAAGATGTTCAATTTTTATATCTTCACTCATTTCCAGGTCAGCAATTGTCCTGCTTACTTTCAGGATCCTATCATAGGCCCTTGCCGATAAATTCAATTTTTCCATAGCCACTTTGAGCAGGCCGGAACCTGCCTTCGAAATAATGCAGATCTCTTTCAACATCTTACTGCTCATTTGTGCATTTGAATAAATGCCGGGGTTGTTTTCATAGCGTTTTGCCTGCATGCCTGTTGCCCTGATCACCCTTTCCCTGATGGCTTCGCTTTTCTCATAATTCTGTTCTGAAGACAATTCTGAAAAGGCTACGGGTGTTACTTCCACATGGAGGTCTATCCTGTCGAGCAGGGGACCAGAAATTTTATTGAGATATTTTTGCACGGCTCCCGGCGGACATGTACATTCTTTTTCCGGGTGGTTGTAATAACCACAAGGGCATGGATTCATTGATGCGATGAGCATAAAACTTGCAGGGAAATCCAGTGCAACCTTCGCACGGGATATCGTTACCTTTCTTTCTTCCATGGGCTGCCGCATCACTTCAAGAACAGTCCTTTTAAATTCAGGTAGCTCATCAAGAAAAAGAACGCCATTGTGGGCCAAAGAAATTTCGCCAGGCTGCGGATTTCCACCTCCGCCTACCAGGGCTACATCACTGATTGTGTGATGCGGAGAACGAAAAGGACGTTTGGAAACCAATGTTGCATTTTCTGGAAGCTTACCTGCAACACTATGAATTTTAGTGGTCTCAAGTGCCTCCTGCAATGTTAGCGGTGGCAAAATAGTAGGAAGTCGTTTGGCAAGCATCGTTTTCCCAGCTCCGGGAGGACCGATCAATATGGCATTGTGACCCCCGGCGGCAGCGATCTCAAGTGCCCTCTTAATATTTTCCTGGCCTTTTACATCACAAAAATCAATTTCATAATCACTTTGTGCATGTGCAAATTCTTCACGAGTATTCACGACGGTTGGTTCAATTGAGGATTCATTTTTAAAAAATTCAATGACCTCATTGATATGACCCACACCATAAATCTCCAGGTTGTTCACCATAGCCGCTTCCCTTGCATTTTGCTTCGGTAAGATCAATCCTTTAAAATTTTCTTTCCGGGCTTGTATCGCAATCGGGAGTGCACCCTTGATCGGCCTGATCGTTCCGTCCAGGCTCAGTTCACCCATGATCACATACGATCCGAGCTTTTCCGGGTTTTCAAATTGTTCGCTGGCTGCCAGGGTTGCGATGGCAATGGGAAGATCGAAAGCAGTCCCGCTTTTTTTTATGTCTGCAGGAGCCAGGTTTACCACTACCTTTATTCTTGGAAAATAATAGCCATTCGATTTGATTGCGCTTTGCATTCTTTCCAGGCTTTCCTTTACCGCATTATCCGCAAGCCCCACTATCGACGTAAATTTTCCACTGCTTACATTCACTTCCACGGTAATAGAAATTGCTTCCACGCCATAAACTGCGCTTCCAAAAGTTTTTGCCAACATGAACTCAAAGTAGAGAAAAAACTTCTGTTAACAGGGAGGTATATCCCCTTTGTGTGAAGCATTGGCATCTGGTAAGTAGCACAAAATTCCCTCCTGCTTAAAGCACTCCACCCCTCTCTGGTTTACAAGAGGGGTGGGATGAGCTAAAATCATTTATATCCGGCAAAACAGGAATATTATTGTGGCCTGTTTACTTCTACAAGCAATACCTTCATAGTGGTGCTTCCTACATTTTTGACACTATGCATCTCTGCAGGCCTTATTGCAGTTAATCCTTTAGTCAGTTCATTGGTACGTTTGGTTCCATCTTTCATGGTAAATTCTCCTTTTCCAGTTTCAACAACATAAATAGCATTGTCGGGATGGGCATGCATCGCAGATGAAGTTCCCGGCTTATAAGTTGCCATCAAAATCCTGATATTCATTGTATCCTTTATCAATTTATAAAGATTGGGAGCCACCTTGGTTGCATCCATGGCAGGATCAGGCGGAGCTGCAGATTTGTCCGGGCGGTTCACTTCAAATAAAACTGCATTTGTTGTAGTTGTTCCAATATTTTTTACGCTATGGGTACCAGCAGGCGATACCATGGCCGTTCCGGCTTTTAAATCATATACCTGTTTGGTACCATCAGCTAAAGTGAACTGAGATTTGCCCCCATCTATTACATACAAAACACCATCCGGATGAGAATGCATCCCGGATGAATCACCGGGTTTATACACGATATTTAGTATACGTATGCCCATCGAATCATTTGCCATCTTGTAAAGATTGGGTGCAACACTTATGGCGTCCATATTTTGGGTTTTTGCGGCAGGTTCCGAAGGCACAGACATTTTTGACGTCGTATCATTTACTGTGTCAGTGGACTCTGTTTTCTTTTCATCCGGA
>JBDUCQ010000213.1:0-3227 GCA_040003385.1 Ginsengibacter sp.
AATGTCTGACATGATAGTAATATTTAGTTTATAGAGCTACAAAAATATACTTTTTGTAATAAAAAAAAATAATAAGTACACGTGGCAAATTATTGTGATTATTGAAGATAGCACTGGGTTGAAACCAAATTTTTTGAGGCAACTTTTTGTTTGCCTTTGTATGTTTTTACATCTTGCCGGGAACTTTTTATTTTAGAAATACTGACTTTAACCTGCACAAGTTTATTCGGGAAGCTTCAAAGATTTGACAATTATGGATTGACGAAAAAATGAATATTTATTGTATATTTATTTCATTGTTAATTTCTCCCACAAATAACCCCCATGCCCATTAGGCAAATTGATCACGGTACAAAAGAATATCGCCAGATGGTGGATCTCAGGCTGGAGATCCTGAGGAAGCCGCTTGATTTGAAATTTTCCGGGGAAGAGCTGGAGGATGAAAAACACGATATTCTTATCGGCGCTTTTGAAGAAGAGAAGATACTTGGCTGCTGCCTTCTGACCAGGATCGATGATCACTCTGTCAGGTTACGCCAGATGGCTGTGCAAAACAATTTACAGGGAAAGGGTATTGGGGCATCCATGCTCAATTATGCTGAAAACATTGCGCGCGATCATGGTTTTAAAAACATGATCATGCATGCACGCAAGCCGGTTATAGGCTTTTATGAAAAGCTCGGATATAAAGTAACCAGCGGTGAATTTGAAGAAATCACAATACCACACCTCGTCATGGAGAAAAATCTACGATAAGAATCGGCAATGGTGAATGGTGAATAAAAACTAATAGCGTAATGCCATTTTCCAAAATCATTCACTCTTGTGCATTGATTACCATTGCCCATTGCCAATTCACAATTGCCCATTCACCTTTTCATTGAAAATCCTCCTGGCTTCCTGTAGCTGGTCCCCGGTAAAAGCATCTTTTGGGATGAGGAAAAAAGACCTGCTGTCGAAATACAAATGAAAAAAATGCGGACTTTCAATGAAACTGCTGAATGCTTTCCACGGCCAGGTTCTGCTTCCCCTTTCATTCTCCAGGAAAAGATGCTGGTCCTGGAGACTCACTTTAAAGCTATCCCGGAAGGTTGCCGCTTTTCTGTAAATCACGTTGGGCAGAACAAACCAGAAAATGATCATCAGGCTGAACCACAATACCGAGCCCACTAAAAATGCGAACGGGGATATTTTTTTAAAAAAGAAAAGAGCTGCAGAGGCAATGGCAAAAACATTGACCAGGATCAGCAGCAGCCTGATTTCCTTGCGTGTAATAAAATGATAACGCAAAGCCTGTATCACTTTTGCTTTGTTGTATGAAAAAAAAGAAGACGTCATACGCTATATAGGCTGTAAGATCCAGGGATTTTGTAAATGTTGTCCTAATTCTTTAAGCCCGGTGTGCAAGTTAGAAATTATTACTCCGGGGCAGACCTGGCAATTTTCAATTCCTTTTCATTCACAGACCAGGTGGCAAGTTTCTTTCCCTTCAGGCCAATAAATTCGACAGTCAGCATTCTTTCATATCGTTTACCCGTTACAGTTACCTTAGCAAAGTTTTGCTCCTCAACGAGAGTTCCCGCCACTCTTGTGGAATTGTTGATTTCAATCCCTTTTACTTTCCCGATGCCGGAGGTATAAGGAGAAACAGTGACATCATACAAAGGAAACAATCCCGGCCTTTGCATTTGCAGCACCTCGCTGTGATGCCTGTCGCCGGTTAAAAAAATCACACCGGTGATCTTTTGTGCAGCTAAAAAATCCATGAGTTCGTTGTATTCTGCACTGTAGTGCTTCATACATTCCCAGTCTGAATAAGGATTCAATACCTGGCTCCCGGTGGCGATGATCTTAAATGCAGCACGGCTGTAGAGCAACGAATTTTCGAGCCATTCCAGCTGCATGGGTCCGAAATAATGTTTGCCTTTGTTGGGTAAGCCATTGATACTGTCGGCCATGCGGTCCTCGCTTCGGAAATACCGGTCGTCTGTAAGAAAAATATCCACGTCACTATAGCTTATTTTTGAATAAACTCCTTTGCCTTCTTCCCCGTAGCTCGGGTTGCACCAGTAGTTCATGAAGATCTTACGGCTTTCATCTTTGAGCTGGTAACTTTTACCAATGTCATCAGGGCCAAAGTCATGGTCATCCCATATTGCATATTGTGGCATTGCAGCCATTAATTTCTGCAATACTGGCCAGCTCCTGTCCCGGCTCGCCCTGTAATTTAACCCCCATGCACTATTGATATCAACTTCCCTCGTATACCAGTTGTCTCCAAGCCAAACATGAAATGCTGCTTTTGTATCACCCATGGTTTCGAATATTGAAGAATCGCCTCCATAGGGTTTGCCGGGACGGTCATACAAAGGTTCATTGAAGTAAGCACAGCTGCCGGTTAAAAAACTAAAATCCGGAGCAGGTTTCCTGTACTGCCACAGTTCTTTGGTAATAAAACTTTTGCTGCTCCCCGTAACCGGAAGTTTTCCGTCGGTTAAAACGTCATAATAATAAGTGGTATTGATATCAAGCGCATTCAGGTCAATTTTCACGGGATTAAAATCCCTGCCAAGTTCACCTTTGTAAAAAATTGTTTTTGCATCCTGTTTACGGTTCACGGCATAGTATCTTACAGCAACCGATTTAATCCTTGAAGAAACTTCTACCCAGATGGTGGCATTTCTCAGCTCAACATTCCCTGCCCAGGGGCCGCTGATAATACCTGCCTTACTTTGTGCCAGTACCGGGTGCGAACAAAAAATATTTCCAGTCAAACAGGTGACAACTATTAAATAATAAGGAATTTTTATGTGCATGAAGGAATGAATTGATGGCAAAAATAAAGGAATAAATCTGACCACACGTTTAAATACATTCATGAATAATTTAGAAAAAAATTTGCAATTTGAAACGGCATTTTTGAAATATATACGTAAGTACACGTACGATGTATCGTAATAGTACGGTGATTTTGTGATAACTAACGGGGGGATGTACGCGCAGATAAAATAATTTTCTTTTTTGCTTGCACAAAAAAAAAATATGTAGTATGTTTATTTTTTTAAATCCAAACTTAAACAGAAAAACATGAAAAAGGTTTTGTTTTTTGCTGCAAGCGCAGTTGCTTTAACACTCACTTCATTCAGGGGAATTAACTCTAATGGTCCCATTCCATTTTCCAATCATGCAACTTATGAAGATGCTTCAACTTTTCAGAATGATTGCAC
>JBDUCQ010000214.1:0-3207 GCA_040003385.1 Ginsengibacter sp.
TCATATGGCAAGCAATCGTTAGGCTAATCCGTTTCTACGGATGGGCCTTTTTTTTGTAAGCTACTAAAGTTTACGTTCCTGAATACTAATTTTTTTTAACACCTGTTAATACCGGATCACTTTTTTTGACTTGTTACTTTCGTAAGCAGATTCTATCACCTGAATCACATCCAAAGCATCTGCCGCATTTACCGGAACAGGTTGGTCATTGATAATTGCATTATACATGCCTTCATAATATTCTCCGTAGTTGCCTTGAAGGGATGTAATATGTTCCCTGATAATTGTTCCCTCTTTTTCTGTGTGCAAAAGGCCTCTTTCTGTAACCGGTTCTCTGCCCCAATCAGGCCCTCCTGGTGTGGCACCGGCTTCAAGCATGGACTCCTGGACATCAGTTTTAGGTTTTATGAATGAGCCTTTTGTTCCATGCAGAACATACGCCGGGATGGCTTCCCGTACCATGTAGCTTGACTTGATCCTCACCCTTGTTTTCCCGTAATAAAGCAGAACCTCAAAATAATCATCCACTTTGGATACGGAGCGCATTATTCCGATGTCCGCAAAAATTGAATCGGGTTTCCCAAATAGTTGCAGGGCCTGGTCAATCAGGTGAGCCCCCAGGTCATATAAAGTTCCGGTTCCGGGACCCGGAGTTTCCTTGTGCACCTTTGGTCCAATATTTTCCTTGAATCGGTCAAAATGGAATTCTGCCTCAACAATATCTCCCAACCACCCCTCCGAAACAATTTTTTTTACAGTTTTAAAATCACTGTCGTAACGGCGGTTATGATATACTGATAATTTCCTGTTGTGTTTTGCTGCCAGTAAGATCAGTTCATGACCCTCTTCAACCCTGATCGTGAAAGGTTTTTCAACAATCACATGTTTGCCTGCTTCGAGTGCTTTTTTTGTATAATCATAATGGGTTGCATTCGGGGTGTTCACCACAACCAGCTCCAACTGGTCATCTGCAAGCATATCCTCAAGCGTCCTGTAAGTTTTGATGGCAGGAAAATAACCTGCTGCAATATTTTTCGATCGTTCCCACACCGAGTATAAATGAAAGTGTGGATTTACCACAATGAAGGGTGCATGGAAAATACGCCCGCTCATCCCGAAAGAACACAAACCCACATTTATTTTTTTCATTGCCATCTGTAACACCTTATGTGATTTTTGATGCAAATAAAGTACACAAAAATTAATCTATAAATAATAATTATTTATTTTATGCTTTTCACAACGGAATTAAAATATAAGGCAATTCTACAGTGAGCAACAATATCAATATATCACAAAAGCCAATATGGTGCTGGATTTCAAAGAATAACTTTTACAATGCCCAACAATAATTTTTGATATCCGCATATCAAAATCAAACCGGATTTTGGCTATTATTTCAATTTCAACACTTATCTTTGAATTCACAGAATAAAACAGGATATCCCGGAAATGAAGTTTATTTCTACCATAAAGTATATGTGCACTTTCTGCAACCCAATGTGCTGTTGTTGCTAATCATCTGATTGTTGCAACCAACTTTCCCGATTCATTGCCACTTTTCGACTTTTCACCGCCTCAAGGCACAATACCTGCAAAATGTTCTCCACGCTTAAAAACAAAATAAAACAGATCGCTGACCAGGCCTCTATTTTAAGCATAGATGAATTATTCGGGTCATTGGCTTTACAATTTCCAGGTGGAGTGATTTTTTCAACCAGCTTTAGCTATGAGGACCAGGTGATCGCACATAAAATTTTAAGCAATCAACATCCCATTAAGCTATTCACATTAGATACCGGCAGGCTCTTTCCCGAAACATATTCTGTATGGACAGCCACCAACGAAAAATACAGCACACATATTAAAGCCTATTATCCTGACCATTCGTCGCTGGAAGAATTTGTGGAAGAAAAGGGGCCGAATTCATTTTACGAATCGCTAGAAAACCGCAAACAGTGCTGCAATATCCGTAAAGTTGAGCCTTTGAAAAGGGCACTGAAAAATAATAAAGTATGGATAACAGGTCTGCGCGCGGAACATTCTGCCGACCGTAAAGACTTATCCCAACTAGAATGGGATGAAGGAAATGAACTCATTAAGTATCATCCACTGCTCAATTGGACTACCGAAGAAGTAAAGGAATATATCAAGGAACATAAAATTCCCTACAACCCATTGCACGATAGAGGGTTTGTCAGCATAGGGTGTGCGCCGTGTACGAGGGCAATCAAGCCAGGGGAAGATTTTAGAGCAGGCCGCTGGTGGTGGGAAGATAGTAGTAAAAAAGAGTGTGGATTACATGAACACAGTCAACAAGCGATTTGAAAATAAATATATGAGTCACCATCTTGATTACCTGGAGCAATTAGAATCGGAAGCGATACACATCATGCGTGAAGTGGCCGGGCAATTTGAAAGGCCCGGGTTGCTTTTTTCAGGCGGAAAAGATTCAATCACACTTGTACATCTTGCGCTAAAGGCATTCCGCCCGGGGAAGTTTCCTTTTCCCCTTGTACACATTGATACAGGACACAACTTTCCGGAGGCTTTACAATATCGCGATGCTCTTGTTGAAAAGATCGGCGAAAAACTGATTGTAGGGAAAGTTGAAGACACCATCAGGACCAAAAATCTAACCGAACAGAAGGGAAAGTTTGCAAGTCGCAATGCCCTTCAGACATATACCCTGCTCGATATTATTGAAGAGTTCAAATTTGATGCGTTGATAGGTGGGGCCAGAAGAGACGAGGAAAAGGCAAGGGCAAAAGAAAGGATATTTTCTGTGCGCGACGAATTTGGGCAGTGGAATCCAAAACTTCAAAGGCCAGAATTATGGAATACCTATAATGGTAAAATTCACAAGGGTGAGAACGTACGCGCATTCCCGATCAGCAACTGGACGGAGCTCGACGTATGGAATTACATCCGTAGAGAAAAAATTGACCTTCCTTCTATTTATTTTTCACATGAAAGGGAAGTGCTGGAACACGAAGGGCAGCTTGTTGCCGTTTCCGAATTTATAAGGCTGGAACCCACCGACATCATTCTTAAAAAAAAGGTGCGTTACAGGACAGTGGGCGATATGACGTGTACCGCAGCAGTAGAATCTGAAGCGCTCCTGATCGACGACATCATCAATGAAATAACCGCTACCAAAACCAGTGAGAGAGGTGAAACAAGGATCGATGATAAAGTTTCTGAAGC
>JBDUCQ010000215.1:0-3176 GCA_040003385.1 Ginsengibacter sp.
TGTTGAACGCCCGGGGGAGCCAAATGTGTGAAACTGCTGAAGATAGATCTTTTTCAATCCTGTTCTTTCGGTAAGCACGCGATGCGCTGCGTCATCAATGTCTTCCTGCCTGGTGATGAATCCCCCTGGTAATGCCCATTCGGCTGCATAGCGTGGTTGAAGGAGCAATATTTTCAATTCATTCTGGTGAAATCCGAAAATCACGCAATCGATCGACAAATGTTCTACATACTTCTGAGGTCCGTCCAGGTAAAGGGATTTTATTTTTTGTTCAAAGCTCATATACTAAAGTTAAGGCATGTGATAAAGTAAATGGTTGCGAAATCACAAATATAAATTATCATTGTGTCATATTAACGCAATGATAAAAAATGTAATATGAAAAAAATGATTTCATGCCTGGTGCTGACGATTGCCGTATGCAATGCAATGGCCCAATCAAATGCAGAGAAAGCAAAACAGCTTGTCCTGAAAATGACTCTTGAGGAAAAAGTGAAATTGGTTGTTGGCCTGGGAATGAAAATATCTGGCGGTGCGGCAGGGAGCAAAGGGCCTGTGGTGGGCGAAACCCAGGATAAAGTTCCGGGTGCCGCGGGAACTACCTTCTCTATTCCCCGTTTAGGCATTCCTTCGATTGTACTGGCTGACGGCCCTGCAGGATTGAGGATTAAGCCTGTCCGGGACAACGACAGTTCCAAAACATTTTATTGTACTGCATTTCCGGTGGCTGTATTGCTGGCATCCACCTGGGATACCTCGCTGGTAGAAAGTGTGGGCAGGGCAATGGGGAATGAAGTGAAGGAATACGGGGTTGATATTTTGCTGTCTCCCGCTTTAAACATCCACCGCAATCCTCTGGGCGGCCGTAATTTTGAATACTATTCTGAGGATCCGGTGGTGGCAGGCAATATTGCCGCAGCGATGGTGAACGGCATCGAATCCAACAGTGTAGGCACTTCTATCAAACACTTTGCTGCCAATAACCAGGAAACCAACAGGAACCTTGTAAATACCATCGTGAGTGAAAGGGCATTGCGCGAGATCTATTTAAAAGGGTTTGAAATTGCTGTAAAAAAGTCTCAGCCATGGACCGTCATGAGTTCTTATAATAAAATTAATGGAACCTACACTTCCGAAGAGTATGACCTTCTTACTTCAATACTCAGGAAGGAATGGGGATTTAAAGGGGTGGTGATGACCGATTGGTTTGGGGGAAAAGATCCGGTAGCCCAAATGAAATCGGGTAACGACCTGCTAATGCCGGGTAGTGGTGAACAGGTCAAAACACTCATGGAGGCAGTACAAACCGGAAAACTGGATGTGCACATCATTGACGAAAATGCTGAAAGGATCATGAAAATGATTTTGGGATCACCTTCTTATGCAAAATCCGCATTCAGCAATCGCCCGGATTTAAAAGCACATGCAATTGTGGCCCGCAGTGCAGCAGCAGAAGGAATGATCCTGTTAAAGAATGAAAATGCATTGCCCCTCCCTGCAACAGTAAAAAAGATTGCGGCATTTGGAAATACATCTTATGATTTTATTTCTGGCGGCACCGGAAGTGGTGACGTGAACAAAGCATATAATATTTCACTGGTAGATGGTTTGCAGGGTGCGGGTTACCTGGTAGACGCCAGTATTAGAAGCAAATACGATGAATACATTGCTGCAGAAAAGCTAAAACAACCAAAGAAAAAATTTTTCTTCGAATTGTTGCCGCCGTTCAATGAGATGAATATAGACCAGGACCTGCTGGTGTCTAAAGCCACAGAAGCAGACATCGCATTCATTACAATTGGCCGCAACGCCGGTGAATTCCAGGACAGGAAAAAGGAAGTTGATTATGACCTGCGCCCTGATGAAATTATTCTTATCAAAAATGTTTCCGCTGCATTTCATGCGAAAAATAAAAAAGTGATCGTGATTTTAAATATCGGAGGTATCGTAGATGTGGCAACGTGGAGAGAAAACGCCGATGGTATTTTACTGGCGTGGGAAGGTGGCCAGGAGGGTGGCAATGCTGTTGCGGATATTTTAACAGGCAAGGTGAATCCATCCGGGAAGCTCACCTCTACCTTTCCAATGAGCTATGAAGACGTGCCGTCTGCGAAAAATTTTCCCGGCAAAAATTTATCTGAAGTCCAAGAAAAAGTTTTAGGGGGTTTTGCCAGGGGATATAATTCAGAGGTAGTGTACGAAGAAGGCATTTATGTGGGGTACCGTTATTACAATACCTTTAAAATAAAACCTGCATATGAATTTGGATATGGGCTAAGCTATACCGAATTTACATTCAGCAATTTAAAACTGGGCAGCCCGGTATTCAACGGAGGGCTTACAGTTACTATGGATGTGACGAACAAGGGAGCCGTTGCGGGCAAAGAAGTGGTTCAATTGTATATAAAAGCTCCTTCGGCAAAATCAAACAAGCCGTCTGAAGAGCTGAAGGCATTTGCAAAAACATCATTGCTGCAGCCCGGGCAAAAGCAGAGCCTGACCTTTCACATTGACGGTAAGGATCTGGCATCATTTGTTACAAAACAGGCTTCCTGGATCGCAGAAGCAGGGACATATACTATTAACATTGGCTCTTCATCGGAAAATATTAAACTCACATCAGATTTTAAAGTTCCTAAGGAACTTTTAGTAGAAAAGGACCGGAATTTCCTGGCGCCGCAGGTTCCTATCATCGAACTGATCCATAAATAATAATACCAGATTTCCATTGCTCAACTTCCCGGCAATTGTCGGGAGGTTTTGTTAGTTTGGGCAATGTCGGCCTTTGCGGTATTTTTGTGCGCTTGCATTGATTTATTTATGACGGATGGATAATTGTTTATATACAAAGTAAAACCAAGCAATTGCAAAGCGCATAAGGATATGAAAGAATTTAACAGATACCTGGTTACAGCTGCCCTGCCTTACGCGAATGGTCCATTACATATTGGGCACCTGGCTGGTTGTTACCTGCCTTCGGATATTTATGTCCGTTATCTGAGGGCACGAAAGAAAGATGTGAAATTTGTGTGTGGAAGTGATGAGCACGGAGTTCCGATCACAATCCGGGCCATGAAGGAAAATATTTCGCCCCAGGAAGTGGTTGATAAATATCATACCCTCAATAAAGAAAGCTTTTCCGAAATGGGTATTTCCTTTGATATTTATTCCCGCAC
>JBDUCQ010000216.1:0-3161 GCA_040003385.1 Ginsengibacter sp.
AATCTCATAAATTTATGTTTGGATAATAGATATGATAGGAGTTCCATAAAATAGAAAAGCCAAAATTAAAAACATTTGAAAACTTTAAAAATCCTGATAAGGTGTATCTCAATATTCCGCCTGTGCTATAGCCAGCAGGTGAAATTCATGTATAAGATAACGGCATGGGCATTTCACAAAAAGTATTGGATAAAATATTTCAACCATTCTTTACCACCAAGCCCACCGGGCAGGGTACCGGTTTGGGATTGAGCTTGAGCTATGATGTGATCAAAGCCCATGGCGGTGAAATAAAAGTGGAAACAAAAGAGGGAGAAGGATCGGAATTTATAATTGAGCTGCCCATTGTCTGAATTATGCCTAACAGGTATTGTATGACTAAAAAGTTTTTTTATACTTCTCTTTTATTTCTTGCGGCACAATTCACTACTGCCCAAAAAATCGGGATTGACAGCTTATTCCAGGCAGCAGAAGCCACTCGGAATGATACCACAAAAATAATCCTGTTCAGCAGGATCACGGAAGCGTATACCGAAATAAATCCTGACAGCTCACTTTTATATGCCCAAAAAGTATTAGCACTTGCCGAAAAATTAAAATTCCGGTTAACTGAAGTTTATGCAATGGGACAAATGGGATATGCCATGCTCAACATGGGCAATTACCCAAGATCTTTACAAACATTTTTATACGCGATCTCCATCGCTGAAGACCCGAAAAGCGAAAAAAACGTTCTTCTTGATAATACCACTGAGTTTGAAGATTTCTCACACCGGCCAAAAACATCCCGGAACCTTCGCCTTGATAATTTAGCCAGGATACACCAGGATATCGGCATCGTATATGCGAATGCAAATAATTATGAAAAAGAATTGCACCACTATATACTGGCAAAAAAGTTTGCTGAACAATCAGGCAACTTTCAATTGCTAAGCAGTATCAACAGCACCATGAGCCGTGTATATCTGTCATTAAATAAACCCGACTCTGCGCTGATCACTGCCCAAAAAGCATATGATATCTTAATGCAGCTCGGTTCTACAAAATACCTTGGCAGTGTTTTATTGAATTTCGGCCGGAGCTATATCGCAAAGGGAAACAACCCGCTGGCCAGCGACTATTTCAGGCGGGCCTTAAGCGCAAGCCGCGAAGAAAACTACCTCCGGGGCGTGGTGGCCGCAAGTATTTTTTTATCAGACCTTTACCGCCAATCGGGGAAAAGAGACTCCAGCCTTTATTTTGTAAACTCTGCACTTGCCACAGCACAATACATGAATGCACCGGGCCTTTTATTAAGGTCGTACAATTCATTGGCGACATTTTATAAATCCGCAAACAACAATGACAGCACCGTAAAATACCAATCGCTGATCATTCAGCTGAACGACAGCTTATTCAATTCCAAACAGGCGCAGCAATTCCAGAACATTGATTATGATGAACAACAACGCCAGAAAGAAATTGAAGCTGCTAAAATAACTTATAGGAATCGCCTGAAGATGTATGGCCTGCTAACCGGGCTGGCAATATTTTTCCTGCTGGCAATTATTTTATTGCGGAATAACCGTAACAGGCAAAAGGCTTATTCATTGCTGATTAAACAAAAGAGCGAGACAGATAAACAAAAAGCAAAGGCAGAAGAAACTTTAACGGAGCTAAGATCTACCCAGGCCCAGCTCATTCAATCTGAAAAAATGGCATCGCTTGGCGAGCTCACGGCAGGAATAGCCCACGAAATACAAAACCCTTTGAATTTTGTAAATAATTTTTCTGAAATAAATACTGAGCTGATTGATGAAATGCAGCATGAACTGGATGAAGGAAATAAAGCGGCGGCGGCTTCTATTGCGAAAGACATCAAAGAAAATGAACAAAAAATAAATGAGCATGGTAAGCGTGCAGATGCAATTGTGAAGGGCATGCTTCAGCATTCCAGGAGCAAAGCGGGACAGAAGGAACCAACAGACATCAATGCTTTTGTGGGAGAATATTTACGTTTAAGTTACCATGGAATTCGTGCCCGGGATAAAAACTTCCAGGTGAAACTGGATTACGATCTTGATGAAAGCCTGTCTGCCGGCGAGGCAGGTATCGGTAAAATAAATATCATTCAGCAGGATATTGGAAGAGTGTTATTGAACTTGTTCAACAATGCTTTTTATGCGGTTTCGGAACAGTCAAACCACCTCCGCGATGACGAAGGTCAGGGCCATACAAATTATGAACCTACCGTATCAGTCAGTACAAAAAAACATGGTGACAAAGTGGAAATACGGATAAAAGACAATGGCCCAGGTATTCCTCAAAAAATTATCGATAAAATTTTTCAGCCTTTTTTCACAACCAAGCCTTCGGGACAAGGCACGGGGTTAGGGTTGAGCCTGAGTTATGACATTCTGAGAGCACTGGGCGGTGAAATAAAAGTGACATCCAGGGTTGAAGGTGAAACAGGAAAAGAAGCTGCCCCGGATGCTCCTGGTTTTCACGAACCCGGATCAGAATTTATAATACAGTTGCCATTAAATGAAAACTAATAAAAGTTGGAATAGTGTCGGTCACGAAAGACTGGAAAGAATGTAAATTTTCTTTTAATTTTTTACTATATTTCCTTAAACTATGAGGAATTGTTTGTTCAGGTTTCATGTTATTATTGTCCGGGTCCATTAATTTTTACAAAACTTCCTTCATGCGTAAGAGCATTGCTGCCTTGATTGCTTTTGGTTTTTTTTCACTCGCTGCCGGCCAGGCCAATAAAGTGCAGCATCCCAAGCTGGTGGTAGGAATTGTTGTTGACCAGATGCGCTGGGATTTTCTGTACCGTTATTATGACAGGTATAAACCGAATGGGGGATTTAAAAGATTGCTCAACGAAGGTTTCTCATGCGAAAATACACTCATCCCCTACACTCCTACTTTTACCGCTTGCGGCCATTCGTCAATTTATACAGGTTCTATTCCCGCTATCACCGGGATAACAGGCAATACCTGGTGGGACAATACATTGAATAAAATTATGTATTGCACCCAGGATGATTCGGTAAGCACAGTTGGCAGTAACACCGAGCTTGGAAAAATGAGCCCGCGAAATTTAAAAGTGAACACTGTTTGTGATGAACTGAAACTCGCTACAAATTTTCGCAGCAAAGTAATTGGGATAGCCC
>JBDUCQ010000217.1:0-3112 GCA_040003385.1 Ginsengibacter sp.
TAAAGTATATAAATTAAAATGAAGTAAATAGTGTTAAGATATTAAAATACCAGTTCCCGGCAGGTTCTATTCGGAATTTTTAAAATGATATGCTTTTGGTTTCACAAACGCCCTGATGCCGGCGTAAGAAAGAGTGACACCAAATCCCGAATGTTTTCTACCGCTCCATGGCAGCGCAGCACTTACCCGATCACAACAATTCCAATAACCTGTGCCGGCGTCAATCTGCTTTAAAATATTGGTGGCCCTTGTTTTATCTGAACTGTACACAGCCGCGGTAAGACCATACTCTGTATCCTGCATCAGTTGTATCGCCTCTTCATCATCTCTCACTTTCATAATTCCAATAGCAGGGCCAAAAGATTCTTCTTTCATGATCAGCATGCTATGATCAACGCTGACCAATACTGTTGGTTCAAAGAAATATCCTTTGCCGTTCATTCGTTTTCCACCCACCAGAACCTTTGCTCCTTTTTCCACAGCTTCTGCAACCTGTTTTTCCAAAAGATTGAGCTGCTCTTTTCTAGTAACAGGCCCGATATAAATTCCTTCCTGTATGGGCGGCCCCGTTTTCCATGAGCTGACTTCGTTGATAAATTCTTCAATATAGCGGTCGTATATTTTTTCATGAACGTATATCCTTTCAACTGCACAGCAACTCTGGCCATTGTTGTAAAATGCACCATCAGCTGTAGCAGATGCAACCTGTTTAATATTTATTATATCCTCAGCCACATACAAAGGATCTTTGCCACCCATTTCGCACTGGCATGGGATCATTTTTGATGCAACTTTCTCATAAATTGTTTTTCCTGTATGATAAGAGCCGGTAAAAAAATATCCGTCAAATGAAAAAGTCAATAGTAATTCGCCAACCTTTGAGCCACCAACAACTACATCAAAAATGTTTTTGGGGATACCGGATTCGTGCAGCAGCTTACCGATCTCCAGGCCGGTAAGCGTAGCAAATTCGGAAGGTTTATAAACTACAGCATTACCGGCTATCAATGCAGGAATAAAAACGTTGATCCCTACCAGGTACGGGTAATTCCATGCGGATATGTTGCACACCACTCCCAACGCTTCATAGACGATCTTTTCTTCCATCCCGTTTTCAATGCCCATGCTTTCGTCTTCCAGGTATTTTGCTGCATTGTCACATAACCATTTTATCCTGCTGCGGCCGCCATTGATTTCATTCCTTGATTGCTGTAATGGCTTACCAGTTTCAGACGTAAGTACAGATGCAAGTGTTTCTATGTTTTGTTCCAGTAAAACCGAAAACTTTCTAATGATCTGTATTCTTTCAACAAGTGGCTTTACCTGCCATGCAGGTTGAGCCATCCGGGACATCTGAAAAGACCGTTCTATCGTTTCCTTGTCGTATTCCGGGATTTCGCATATGATTTCTTCCGTGGCAGGGTTAATGATCTGCATTTCTTACAATAGAATTTTTTATGGCTGAAATGAATTGATTCCTGATCCCGGCTGAAAGGGGAGAGCCCGGCCTTTCAAACATCCTTTCAGGGTGCCATTGGATGGCCAGCATAAACGCCTTCTCCTTATTTTGCCATTCAATCCCTTCTACTGTACCGTCTTCCGATACGCTGTTGACCAAAAGACCTTTCCCGAGCATGGCTATCGCCTGGTGATGAGCACTGTTTACCTCCCCGTTTTCAACACCCGTGAGCCTGGACAATAAACTCTCTTTTTCAACATGAACCGGGTGATATTTATCAGGTTGCCCGGTATGATTATTCTTGTGGTCATTTGTGAGGTCCTGGATCACAGTACCCTGTTGAATTACATTGATCAATTGCATTCCCCTGCAGATGCCCAGGACAGGGATATTATTTTTTTGAGAAATTTCAAAGGAAGAAATTTCAAACTCATCCCTTCGTTCATTAAAATTTGGGGGTGCCCCAGGGTAGTCTAATGTTCCTCCATAATATTTAGGATGTATGTCTATGCCTCCGGATAATACCAAAGCATCACATTGATTGAGTTCATCCAAATTTTTATTTTCGGCTGAAAGGGTAATGACCTCTATTTCCTCACCTGCTTTCAGCCAGTCAATATAATATTGATGCTTTACAGGATTCTCAGTTTTCGTCAGTGCTATTTTCATTTGTTACAGTGCTTTGCGGTACAAATCGCTGAAATTTTCGCGGGTAACCGGTTTTGGATTATTCGGGTGAGCAAAATCTGCAATTGCCAGGTCAGCCAGGGTTTCAATGTGCTCATGCCTGACCCCGATATCACCCAACCTATGCGGGATGTTGATTGCTGAATTAAGATCCCACAAAAAATCAATCACTGCTCTCCCTGTTTCTTCCTTCAACTTCAATACCCTGGCGATCTGCCTGAATTTATCCTCTGACCCTTCGATATTAAACTCCATACCAAAAGGAAGGTTGACTGCATTTGCCAGCCCGTGATGAGTGTCTAACAATGAAGATAAGGGATGTGCCAGGGAATGCACAACGCCTAAGCCTTTCTGGAATGCAACAGCTCCCATCAATGATGCAATCAGCATTTTACTCCGTGATTCCAGGTCGGGCCGGTTGACTGATCTTTCAAGTGATTGACTGATCAGGGAGATGCCTTCAAGAGCAATGCCTTCGCACATTGGATGGGGCATTTTTGCCAGGTAAGCTTCCATATTGTGAGTCAATGCATCCATGCCGGTTGCAGCAGTAATGAATGGCGGCAATTCCATAGTTAACAAAGGGTCGGCGAAAACAATCTTTGCCAATAATTTTGGAGAGAACAGTATTTTTTTCTGGTGTGTTTCATCATCGGATATAATGGCGCTCCTCCCTACTTCACTGCCTGTGCCTGCGGTAGTGGGTATCGTGATAAAGTGGGGAACATCATTTGTGATGTATTGTTCACCGCCAATTAAATCATCATATTTAAAAAGATCTTGGCGATGATTTACCCGCAGTACGATTGCTCTTGCCACATCCAATGCTGCGCCACCGCCAATCCCTATTATGGCATCCCTGTTTGTTTGATCGTACACATCTGTGCCGTTGTAAACATCTGACTTAACCGGGTTTTTATGAATGCCTGAAAATATTTCAGGGGAAATATTTTTTTGTTGCAGGTC
>JBDUCQ010000099.1:0-10469 GCA_040003385.1 Ginsengibacter sp.
AGAGCTTCCGTCATCAAACCCTGTAAACGCAGCCTGGTCACTGAGCTTATCAAATATCTGAATTTTGTCTATCACCTCAGAAGGCATGTTCCGAAGGGCTGCAGTTGCGTCATCTCCAAAAAAATCCCTTCCGTCAACGGTTACCTTTTTTACGGTTTCACCATGCGCTGTTACCGTTCCTTTATCTACAGTGACTCCCGGCATTTTTTTGATAAGGTCTTCTGCAGTTGCATCCGGGTTTACTTTGAATGAATTCGCTGAATATTCTACAGTATCCAGTTTTTGCCTTACCGGCGGAGGAGTACCGGTAACGGATACAGAATTGAGCACTTTGGTAGATTTTGGCACCGAAATTCCTGCGAGGTCAAGTGTGGAATCTTTTACCGTCAGGGGCATCTTTATTGAGGCATATCCTATGGAAGTAACAGAAAGGACATAACTCTTAGGCAAAACATTTTCAAAAATGAAATCTCCGCTTTTACCTGAAACTGTAGTGTAGGCAATGGACGAATCTGCGATATTGAGTAACTTAATTGTCGCCCCGTTCAATGGTGTTTTATCCTCTTCATCCTGAAGAATCCCTTTTACAGTCTGGGCTTTTAGAGTATGAAGACCTGACCCCAATAAAACAATGATTCCCAGTATAATAACCTTCATAATAATTTTAATTAGTTGCCAGTTTGACGTTGCGAAGAAGAAATACCTTCGAAATGATAAAAAATTTCATAAAAAATTACATGATACTGTAAAGATTGATTGCTCTATTATTACTTTTTAATTTTCGACTATATTGCATTCGAAAATAATGGGCCTTCACATGGATTACAATAAGATAATATCTGTTACCGGATTGGGTGGATTGTACGAGTTGATCACTTCAAAAGCTGATGGCGCCGTAGTGAGATCCCTGGAAGACAACACCTCCAGGTTTGTAAGTAGCCGGCAGCATAATTTTTCCCACCTTGAAAGCATCGAGGTTTTTACCGTAAAGGAAAATACGAACCTGGGTGAATTATTCACAGCCATGAAAAACAATACGGAGAAAATACCTGATGTGAAAACAGACGGGAAAGAATTGAAGGCCTACTTTGAAAAGGTATATCCTGATCTTGACTTTGAGAGGGTATATGTAAGCGATATGAAAAAAATGATCAGGTGGTATGGAATATTGACGGCCAACAACATTGATATCTCTGTTAAGGCTGCAGATGAGGGAGAAGGTGTTACTGATGAAAAACCAAAAGCAGTCAAACCCGCCAAAAAAGATCTTGCTTCCATAAAAGAAGGAAAACCTCTAAACCCAACTACACGCAAAATAGAGAGCCGCGGGGTAAAGTAATGACCCTGAAGAATAAAGTCTCAATCATTTTATCAAGCTCAGAAATAATCCTATGTACTCAGCCCGCATTAACAAATTAGAACGCCATTTTATCCCTGCTGATTTTGTCATTACTACCTGGGATCACCTCGAACCTTACTTTAAGAATTTACTTGAAAGAAAGATAAACAGTGAGATGGAGCTGGAAGAATGGCTGAAAGACATGAGCGAACTTGAAGCGGTAGTTAGCGAAGATGTTTGCTGGCGACAGATAAAAATGACGTGTGATACTGAAAACAAAACACTGGAGGAGGCTTTTAATTTTTTCTGTTTTGAAATACAACCTAAGATCCAGCCCTTTGCAGATGCCCTGAATAAGAAACTTGTAAATAGCCCATTTACGAAAGAGCTCGAATCACAAAAATATTTTACGTACCTCCGTTCAGTAAAAAAAAACATTGAACTTTTTCGCGAAGAAAATATCCCGCTGCAGTCTGAACTGGCCGTTATGCAGCAACAATACGGTGTGATTTCAGGGAAGATGATGGTAGAGGTTAACGGTCAGCAGTATACGCTGCAGCAGGCTGCTAAATTTTTAGAAAGCCCTGACAGGGATACACGGGAAAGCGTGTACAGGAAAATAAATGAAAGAAGGCTCCTGGATAAAGATGAATTGAACGATCTGTACTCGCAACTGATCCACAAAAGAAATCTTGTTGCCACCAATGCGGGGTTTAACAATTATCGTGACTATAAATTCAAAGAACTTGGCAGATTTGATTATTCTAAGGAAGATTGCTTCCAGTTTCACGATTCTGTACAACAGCACGTCCTGCCTCTTGTCAACAAGATCTATCAAAGAAAAAAAGAAAAATTAAAGCTGGCTGATTTACGTCCGTGGGACCTTGAGGCGGAGCCTGAAGGCACCAGGCCACTTACCCCTTTCACCACCAGTGAGGAGCTTGTTAGTAAATCGATAGAATGTTTTTCTCAATTACGGCCTTTTTTCGGAGAATGCCTGGTTCAAATGCAGCAAATGAAACACCTGGACCTTGAAAGCCGGAAAGGAAAGGCCCCCGGTGGTTATAACTGCCCCCTGGCAGAAAGTGGCGCTCCTTTTATTTTTATGAATGCCGCAGGGCAGATGCATGATGTTACTACGATGGTTCATGAAGGCGGGCATGCAGTGCAATCATTTTTAACCCACAGCCTTGAACTGACAGCATTCAAAGAGTATCCCATGGAAATTGCCGAAGTTGCCAGCATGGCCATGGAACTTTTTAGCATGGACCACTGGGATGTTTTTTTCGAAGATAAAGAAGAACTGAGAAGAGCAAAAGAACATCAGCTGGAAAGAACGATCACGATTTTCCCCTGGATTGCTGTTGTAGATAAATTTCAGCATTGGGTATATGAAAATCCCGGCCATTCTGTTAAAGCACGAAAGAATAAATGGATGGAAATTTTAAATGATTTTTCTGACATCGTGATCGATTATGCCGGGTTGGAAATATACCGGGAAAATGCATGGCAGCGACAGCTCCATTTATTTGAGGTTCCTTTTTATTATATTGAATATGGCATTGCACAATTGGGTGCAATTGGTATGTGGATGCAGTATAAAAAAAATCCCGAAAAAGCGTTGGACAATTACATGAATGCATTGAGCCTCGGTGGCACGAAAACTTTGCCACAATTATATGAAGCTGCAGGTCTAATATTTGATTTTTCTCCAGGGAATATTAAAACATTGATGGATTTTGTAAAAGAGGAAATGGAGAAGGTGTGAGATGTTAGGTGTTAAGTGCTGATGAAATAATTAATAATTATTAATTAATCTTAAATGACCACAAAACTGATACATTACACCTTCTTTGGGTAATCAAAAAACCAGAACTCTTTTTCAGTGTCTTTAAATTCAATCCATTTCTTTGTAAAAGCTTTTACAACATATACTGATGAGGTTGGCATATTGTCTACCATTTTAGACGTCAGGATATTGGCAAATTCTGTAATCCCCGGGTTGTGAGAAAAAATGGCAACCGTTTTATATTTATCGTCTATCCCTTGTATCACCTCATAAAAATCTTTTGCAGATGCATTGTAGAGGTTTGTTACGTATATAATATGGTTTTCTTTTTTATCCAGCTCACGGGCAAATAATTTTGCTGTCTTTTTAGCACGTTTGGCAGGGCTGGAAATAAAAACATCAATGTCGATCTCCAGTTCCTTTAAACGTTTAGCCATCATGGGCGCTTCACTTTTGCCCCTCTCATTCAGGGGCCTGTCAAAATCTGTAATTGCCGCCGAGTCCCAACTGCTTTTTGCATGACGGACGAGGAGAAGAGTTTTCATGTGTTGTTGTTTTAGGTATTAGGTCTTGTGTTCATTTAAACAGTTCAGCATTTTTGGGTCTGAATAATTATCAATTATTAATTATTAATAATTAATTTCTCATCAGCTATCACGTTACTTCTAATACCTCATACCTGATACCTCAATATCCCCTCTGATTTTTTCCTTCCATATAATTCATGAATGCCTGGTTTACCACGCGGTTTCCACCTGGGGTGGGATAATTGCCAGTAAAATACCAGTCACCTAAATTTGTCGGGCAACTTTCATGCAAATCTTCAATTGTCTGGTAAATGACCTCTACAGGAATGCTGATTTCGGGCGGGGTGATCAATTCTGCGATCTTGGCAGAGATCTGCTCTACAGTAAATGCTTTGTATACCTGCCTTACCAGGTTTTCGGAGTGCAGCTGGCTATTGCGCTGAAGAGTTTTACACTTGTTCAACAGCTCTGTTAAAAGGCATTCCTTCCCATTTTCTTTTATCAATTGCATTGCAGCCCTGAAAGCCACAAAATCACCAAGCTTACTCATGTCAATACCATAACAATCGGGATACCGTATCTGTGGGGCAGAAGATACAACAATGATCTTTTTTGGATGCAGGCGCGACAGCATGCGGATGATACTTTCCCTTAAGGTTGTGCCCCTCACAATTGAATCATCAATCACGATCAATGTGTCAACACCTTTACGCACTGTACCATAAGTAATGTCATATACGTGCTGCACCATTTCATTACGGCTGCTGTCCTCAGTAATGAACGTCCTTAATTTTACATCTTTGATGGCAATCTTTTCTATGCGCACTTTGCGATTAACCATCTCCGATAGTTTGGCCTCATCATATTCTTTTCCCCAGCTGAGGATCCGTTCTATTTTTATTTTATTGAGGTAATCTTCAGCCCCCTTGAGCAAACCATAAAAAGCGGTTTCTGCCGTATTGGGAATAAAAGAAAAGATGGTATTCTTCAGATCGTAGTCAACAGAGGTAAGAACGGCCTCGGTTAAATGATAACCCAGTGCAATTCTTTCCCTGTAGATCTTTTCATCACTGCCTCTTGAAAAGTAAATGCGCTCAAAGCTGCAGGCCTTTCTTTCCAAAGGCTCCAAAATTTTCTCAATGGCATAATTGCCTTCCGAATCCACTACCAGAGCATTTCCTGGCATCAGCTCCATCACTTCGTTTTCAGCCACATTAAAGGCTGTGCGAATAGCGGCGCGTTCACTGGTTGCAATGATCACATCTTCATTCACGTAATAGTAACAAGGGCGTATGCCATGGGCATCCCTCATCACAAAACCATTTCCATTGCCTGTAAGTCCCCCGAATGTGAATCCACCATCAAATAATGAAACTGCTTTTTTAAGTACCGAAACAATATCAGGATTGCCGGGGCATGCCTCATCTGCTTTGATCAAAAAGTGATGGATCACTTCCATCATAGCACCCAGGTCACTCTGTCTCTCAAATTCATCGGGATGACAGTTTATAAGCGAAAACAATTCGTTTTTATTGACCAGGTTAAAATTACCTGCCAAAACAAGATTTCTTGCCGGCATCGTATCCCGTTTTACAAAGGGATGGCAGAAATCAACATTGTTCTTCCCCTGGGTTCCATAACGGAGATGGCCCAGTAATAATTCACCCAGGAATTTCATATGACCTTTCATCAGGCCCGGATGCTTTTTGATGTCTGGGTGGTTTTTTTCAACCTCATCAATTTCTTTACCGATCTGGGCAAACACATCTGCTATAGAATGCTGAGCTCCGCTGCGGATTCTGTGAAGAAATGGATATCCAGGTTCAGTGTGAAGTTTTACGGCTGCTACACCCGCTCCATCCTGGCCACGGTTATGTTGCTTTTCCATCAACAAGTACAGCTTGTTCAAACCGTACATTACTGTGCCATATGTTTGCTGGTAATAAGAGAAAGGTTTGCGCAACCGAATGAAGGCAAGGCCACATTCGTGTTTGATCTCGTCGCTCATAGTAAATGAGGCGCAAAGTTACGGGTTTAAAAAACAGCGACAAACTGTAGAAATAAAAATCCCCGCGATATGGCGGGGATTGGTGTTAAAAAACTTGAATTATTTTGTTGCGGTACTGGTAACCAACCACTTTTGCATCTCGGGGCATTCCCGGAATTCACTGTCAACATTGATATAATACCCTGGAATTTTTTTCATGAACCATTTTTCAAGGCTGTCATTCTTTTTTTCTTCAAGTGCACGTTGGGCAATTTTATCATAATCGAGTTTGATGTCCTCACGGTGTGGTTCTGTTTTGGTGATCAGTTGCACGATCCTCACCCCTTTCTTTCCCCTTTCGTCGCTAAAATCTGCCGGCTGTGAATACTGGCCTACGGTAAGATCTTTCAACATCAGAACAACGTCCTTATCCAACTGATCGATATTTAAAAATGTAGAGCCCTCCTTACTTGGAATGCGACCACCTGTAAATTTACTGGTCTCATCATCGCTGTATTTAGCAACTGCCTCTCCAAATTGAAGTGAACCCGTGATTAACTTCGCCCTCACGGAGTCTAATTTGTCGTGAGCAGTCTTTACTTCAACTGAAGTTACCTGCGGAATTTTTAAAATGTGCCGGATGGAAGCATCATCACCGGAGCGGCTGATCATCTGGATAATGTGGTAACCATACTTGCCCTTAAAGGGGTTCGATATTTGGCCTTCTTTTAAGCTGAATGCTTTTGCCAGGAAAATGGGATCCCATTGCTTTTCATTCCTGTTGATATCGTATCGCCCGCCGGTCTCTTTACTACCAGGGTCATCAGTGTATAATGAGGCCAGGGTCTCAAATTTTTTTCCGCCGCTTTCCACATCATGCTTATATTCTTTCAGCTGGTCAATTGCATAGGTCTCCAGGTCGCGGCTTGCTTTGGGATAGATAACAATTTGACCTACTTCAACTTCAGATTCATAGAATGGGAGACTGTCTTTGGGTATTGCATCAAAATAGGCCTTCACCTCTTTGGGGGTGATCTTCACCTCATCAACAATTTTATTTCTCATACTCTGAGCAAGCTTCTGTTCACGAAAGGTGATCTTGAAATCCTCTTTCAACTGGTAGATGCTCTTGCCTGCTATTTGCTCAACAATGTCCTTTGAACCATATTGATTAATAAAAGCCCGTATCCTGTTGTCAATTTCAGCATCTACGTCTTCGTCAGTAATCGGAAGTGAATCCTTTTCTGCCTGTACAACAAGAGCCTTTACTCCCAGTGCCTGCTCTAACAAAAGGCATTTGCCATTTTCAGGAATTGTGATGCCCTGGCGCTGCATATCTGCAAGGTTATTATCAATATCGCTTTTCAGAATAATCTTATCGCCAACGGTTGCGATAATTTTATCAGCAAGGACTCTTTTTGGCTGAGCAAAAAGAGTTGTAAAAAGAAAAGTACACGCAATTGTTAAAAAGACATTCTTCATAATTGTTCAATTGGCTCAAAAGTACACTTGTATAGTATGATACCTTAATTTCTAATCGTTAAAAGTTGAGGTTGATTTGTTAAAGAGTCCCTGTTGCAAGTCTTGAGCCGTAAGTCTGGAGTCGGGAGCTCCGGGTCTTAAACTCGTAGGCATCAACTTAAATTAAATTAATGCAGTCAAAAATTTAGTACAATGATTGAAATGGAGATGGGCTGTATACATTAAAGAAATAAATTCTCAGATCTTATTTCTCTACCAATTCCCGGCTCCTGACTCCAGACTCAGGACTCAGGACTTAGAACTTAGAACTCATATTTACAAAGTTCTCTTCACTTCTATTTCCTCGAATGCTTCGATCATGTCACCCGTTTTGATATCATTGTAATTCTTAATGATCATACCGCATTCCATGTTAGTGGTAACTTCTTTAACGTCGTCTTTAAATCTCTTAAGGCTTTGCAGTTCGCCCGTATGAATGATGATCCCTTCGCGTACAAGACGAATCCGGTTGTTGCGGGCAAATTTTCCTTCGACTACCATGCACCCCGCTACAGTTGCTTTATCAAATTTGTAAGTTTCCTTAATTTCCACAATGCCCAGTACTTTTTCCTGGATCTTAGGCTCCAGCATTCCTTCCATAGCACTCTTCACTTCATCAATCGCATCATAGATGATAGAGTACGTTTTAATTTCCACGCCCTCATGCTCAGCAAGCCTTGATGCAGACAAAGCGGGGCGAACATTGAATCCGATGATCACTGCATCTGATGCAGTAGCCAGCAATACGTCACTCTCAGTGATCTGGCCAACACCTTTATGAACTACGCTTATTACTATTTCTTCGGTGCTTAATTTTTGAAGTGAATCACTCAAGGCTTCCACGGATCCATCCACATCGCCACGAATGATCAGGTTCAGTTGTTTGAAGTTTCCTAAAGCAAGCCTCCGTCCAATTTCATCCAGTGTGATGTGCTTTTTAGCCCTGATTCCCTGTTCGCGCAGAATTTGTGCCCGTCGGTTTGCAGTATCCTTTGCTTCTGACTCATCCTCGTAAACTTTAAAAGTTTCACCGGCCTGTGGTGCTCCATTCAACCCCAATATTAATACAGGTGTTGCAGGAGGTGCAATTTCTACCCGCTGGTTGCGTTCATTGAACATCGCTTTTACCCTGCCATAGTTTTGACCTGATACCAAAAGGTCGCCTTGTTTTAAGGTTCCATTTTGTACCAAAATCGTTGCAACAAAACCGCGGCCCTTATCAAGTGATGCTTCTATGACTGTACCATTGGCGGCTTTGGCCGGGTTGGCTTTCAGGTCCTGAAGTTCAGCTTCCAGTAGGATTTTGTCAAGAAGTGCGTCCACGTTCAGCCCATTCTTTGCACTAATTTCCTGGCTCTGGTATTTACCGCCCCAATCCTCCACCAGCAGGTTCATGCCGGATAACTGTTCCTTAATTTTTTCGGAATTGGCACCTTCCTTATCAATTTTATTCAATGCAAATATCATCGGCACATTCGCCGCTTGTGCATGTGATATTGCCTCCTTTGTTTGAGGCATTACGGCATCATCCGCAGCGATCACTATCACTGCGATATCAGTGACCTTGGCACCGCGGGCACGCATTGCAGTAAAGGCTTCGTGACCCGGTGTATCGAGAAATGTGATCGCCCTTCCGTCTTTCAGCATCACTTCGTATGCCCCGATGTGTTGTGTAATACCGCCCGCCTCGCCGGCGATTACATTTGCGTGGCGTATATAATCAAGCAAAGAGGTTTTTCCATGATCCACGTGTCCCATAATGGTGACAATAGGTGGCCTGGATTTTAAATCTTCCGCATTGTCATCTTCCTGTTCTTCCTCCAGTTCGGCCTCATCATCGATGCCGATAAATTCAACTTCATAGCCGAATTCTCCTGCTACCAATTCAATTACATCAGCTTCCAGGCGTTGGTTGATGGAAACCATAATACCCAGGCTCATACATTTGCTGATCACCTCTGCAAAACTTACATCCATCAGGTTTGCAAATTCACTCACCGAAATAAATTCGGTCAGCTGTAGTTTATTATCAGCCACTGATTCACCATTTAGGTTTTCAGCAGCTTCATCTCTTTTAGCCTTCCTGTATTTTGCTTTGAGGCTTTTACCGCGACCACCCGATCCTGCAAGCTTTGCCTGAGTCTCCCGGATTTTATCCTGTATTTCTTTCTGATCAATTTCTTTATCATCACGCCTTGCAACCGGTGCATTCCTGCTGAAACGACCACCCTGTGGCCTGTTACCCTGGTATGGAGTTGCTGTTCTTACACCGCCTGCATTGGGATTTGGTGCACGCTGAAAAGTACCCTGCGGCCCATTCCCCACTTTCTTCTGGTCTACCGGGATGCGTTTTCGTTTACGCTTTTCATCATTTGGCCTGGCTCGGGTTTCATGGTGAGTGGGCAATTCAATTTTACCCATTATTTTCGGGCCTTCCAGCTTATCGATTTTAATGTTGGTGATAACAGCCGGTTCATCTGCCGTTTCCGGAACTTTTTCTACGGGCGGAACCTTAGCTACAACAACTGGTTCTTCCTTCTTCCTGGTTTTTTTGGCTGTTTCTTTTTTTGGCTTTTCTTCCTTTTCTTCTTTTTGTTCTTTATCAGCCTGCGTTTCTTTTTTGGGACGTGTTGATGAATCGATAGTACTGAGATCAATTTTATCAATCACTTTAGGTTGTTCAATTTCGGGGGCTTCAATGTTGGTTACGGTAGCTACAACCGGTTCCGGAACGGGTTCCTTCTTTTCTTCAACCTTTGGTTCTTCAGCGGGAGGAGGAGGAGGTGGTGGTGGTGGTTCTTTTATTTTTGCCGCTTCTTTTTTCTTTATGGACAGGTCTTCCTCATCCCTCTTTTTCTTCTGCTCGGCAGTGGCATTTTTCGGAAGATCAATTTGTTCAGCTTTTTGCTTTGCGGCTTTATCCTGCTGAAATTCCGTCTGCAATACACGATACATGTCTTCACCCAGCTTGGAGGTAGGCTTGAGGTCATCATTGTTGAAACCTTTGGATACAAGAAAGTCTATCAGGGTATCTTTCCCTATATTAAACTCCTTTGCGGCAGCCATTAAACGTGGTGTATTTACTTCTGACATTCAGCCTCTCCCTATCTCTTTCCAGTGAAAAGAGAAATTTAATTTTTAAAAAAATAATAATATCAAACTTATGTATGGCCGGTTATTCCTTTTTAAACTCATCATTCAATACCCTTCTTACCTCTGTGATGGTTTCTTTCTCAAGGTCCGTCCTGCGTTCCAATTCTTCATCAGTAAGATCTATCACACTTCTTGCCGTATCACAACCTACTC
>JBDUCQ010000018.1:0-32623 GCA_040003385.1 Ginsengibacter sp.
ATGAAAAAATCAATAGACATGAATAAAATAAAAAACTTTTCGATCGTGTTGCCGGTTTTGATGGCTGTTTGTTTACTGAATTTTGGTTGTAAAAAATTCCTTGACAGGAAGCCATTGACCTCCACTCTCGACGATCTGAAACAGGGAGGACTTGAAACCCAAGCCCTTGGCCTCTATGGTTCCATCAGGAATTCTAAATCTGAACCATATATCGGGGATGGGTTTACCAGCATTCCATGGTTAGGCCTGAATGCATTCAGATCAGATGACCAGGAAATTACATCAGATCCAGGCGCAGCAAGCTGGCACACAACCTTCGATCTTTTTGGATATGCAAAAGATGATTGGGCCAGCGGAGTTTATTGGGATAAACATTACCTGTTAATCGGGCAAGCCAATACAATTTTGCAAACTGCTGACTCTTTAAAATTAAGTGACCCGGGGTCCTTGATCAATGTAGCAGAAGCTAAATTTTACAGGGCACTTTCTTATTGGGACCTTGTAAGATGTTATGGATCGATCCCTAAAATTGATTTCAGGATCTTCAGGTCTACTGATGCAAATGTTCCCAAATCACCTGAATCAGAAATTTATGCACTGATTGATGCTGACTTGACATTTGCTGCGGCCACTTTACCTCCTGAATGGTCTGCTAAATTCAATGGCCGGCTGACGTCGGGGGCAGCCAAAACATTGCTTGCAAAATCAAAGCTTTATAATAAGCAATGGGGTGTAGCGCTGGCATTGTGCAAAGAAGTAATCAACTCTAATCTTTATGATTTGTTTACTCCTTATGCCCTATTGTGGAAACCTGAAAATAAGCTGAATAAAGAATCCATTTTTGAAATACAGGCCTCAGAAAAGCCTGGCGATGGGGGATTATACTGGAGCTGGTTTGGAACTACACAGGGTGTTCGTGGAGCAGACGCAGATGGATGGAACCTGGGATGGGGCTGGAATACACCGACTCAAAAATTGGTGGATGCTTATGAACCCGGCGACCCAAGAAAACCCGCTACCATTTTATTTTCAGGGCAGTCTGATGACCCGTCAAACGGGGGTTATGGTCGTACTGTACCACCTTATACAAATTCACTTTACTGGAATAAAAAAGCTTACGTAAGCGTACAACAGCAACAAGCGGCGGGAGAACCCAATGGAGCTTCTTTCGAGGATCTGATATTACTGCGGTATGCAGATGTATTACTCATGGCTGCTGAAGCAGCAAATGAAACTGGCGATGGTGCTTATGCGGCTGAACAACTTGAAAAAATCAGAGCAAGGGCAAGGGGAAATAATGCAAGTGTGCTGCCTCCAATCGCATTCGTCAACCAGGCGCAGATGCGCACTGCTATCAAGGCAGAAAGAAGGGTTGAATTTGGTATGGAGTTTGAAAGATTCTTTGATCTCGTGAGATGGGGTGATGCTTCTACTGTATTGGCGCCACTTGGATATAAGGACAAAAACAGGATTTTCCCTTTACCTACTACAGCCATAGCCGCAAATCCAAACCTCGTTCAAAATCCTGATTATCCATAATACTCAGCTTGAGGCGATGAAACCGTTTTTAATAGTAAAAACACAATTCAACAATTTAAAATAAAAATATTAGGAATGAAAATATTAAATAAAATATCAGTTTACGCGGGCACAGCAATACTGTTTGCGTTGATCATGGTAAGCTGCCAAAAAATGAACCGGCCTGTGTTGGGTGATTATCCTAAAGATGCAAATCCTCCAGGCGGACCTTTAAAATTTTACGCAGCGCTGGATGGATCTCCAGTTGATAGTATCAGGGCTTTATTTGGAACAAATCATGATGCCACTTACGGACCGGGTGTTTCAGGCCAGGCTGCGCAGCTTGATGGTTCTAAAAACGGTTATGTTTCTTTTCCAAGTGCAAATGATTTCGGAAACTCTAAAAGCTTCACCATTTCGTTCTGGATAAACATCAAGCTATCACAAAAAGACAATGATCATGCGGTTGGTGTTTTAGCTTTTGCAAATAATGATAATTTTTGGAGCAATATTGTTTTTTTCGCGGACAATAATACCAAAGGAACTACAGATTCCATGGATCTGAAAATGCATTTCAATGCACCGGGTGGTGACAACTGGAATTTTGCCGGTTATAATTTTTCAAATGCATGGCCCCATATGTATGATGGCCAATGGCACCAGGTAGCATTTACTTATGACGCCACATCAAAAATTGGAACGGTATATCGTGATGGAGCGCAGTTTGATCAAAAGACCGGACAGGATATCGCATTTACAGCCCCATCACAGTTGGTGCTGGGTGGTTTCCAGGAAGCAGCTGGAGTAGTGAGCACTTATGGGGATAATACATGGATGGCAGGTTTTCCGGGTATGATTGATAATGTAAGACTTTATAATACTCCATTATCTGCTGGAGAAATTGCAGCTTTGTATAATAATAAACAATAAAGAAAAATCTTAATAATAAAAAAAGGCTGTACAATTGTACGGCCTTTTTTTATTGTTTTCTTTTCTGATACATGTTATTTCATTTTTGATTCCGGTGGCTCAAATATGATCCTTATTTTACACTTTGTCTTTTCATCATAGATATTACTTTTTCCGTTTCCTCCGGATATATTTTGATTAAGTGTGTCCTTATCAAGGCCGCCGTTGGTACTACATCACCCGGAAGTAAAACTGCAATGGACATAGATCGTTGCTTTGGCATATGGCAATCTATGCAATTTGATTTCATAGACGGAACCCTTGCCGGATCTATTTTACAAAAAGTATGTTGTTCTGTATTGTGGCATGTTATGCATCGTTGAGAAAGTAAGGCTATTTTCCCCCTTTCATTCTCGTGAGGGTTATGGCATGTAACACAGGTAAGGGTTCCACTTCTCAGGAAACATTTACTCTCCCTGAGCATCCCGTATTGATTGCCATGAACATCACCGACAGTGGGACCGGTAGTATTTGGCACAAAATAATCTGACAGTTTATCGCCGGCAGTAAATTCAAATGAAGGTTTTATTTTTTGCAATCTTCCTCCATGACACAAGGCGCACAGCTCAAGGTTTTGCTGCCTTGTCAGCCTTGCAGGATTGATGATGTATTTTGCTGTAGAGTCTTTTGGATTCTGCAATTGGTATTCTACGTGTTTTTCCGCCGGGCCATGGCACTTCTCACAGTCAACACCATACAAGATCTGGTTGTGATCATACTCTTCAGGTACCTGCTGAACTGGGGATGTTGTGTTCACGTACGTTGTGTGGCACTCGAGGCACCGTGATGTGATAGGTCGCACAAAATCTACTTTGTCGGGGAACCCCGGGCTGTTGCACCATTGATCAGCTGCCGTAAAATAAGTAATGGGCAGTTGGTAAAGATTTGCCCCCCTCCACCACAAATAAGTTTGACCTTTTGCACCCGAACCCATGACAATATCAAAACGCCTGGCCGCTTTTTCTACTCCGTTGGAATAGGCAACTTCGTATAATCCGCTGTCTCTTTTTTCCATAGAAACCGACAGTCCAGGGTGAAAGACATATACGTTCCTGTCTTTTTCAAAACTTCCCTTAATGAATTTTTCCTCCGCGGGTCGGGAAGTAAAATAGTGCGCGGTATGTACATGGGTTTCATAAATTTTTTTATGACAGGTTATACAAGTGGCAGATCCGGCATATTGCTGAAATTTTATTTTTCTGACTTCTGTGATCTCCACGCCTTTTTCTTTCTTATATACCTCCTCTTCCCCATTGTTGATACACTGCACAAGAAAAAAAACCGTAGAAATGATCAGAAATATTACCGCGAATTCTTTCCCTATTATTTTCTTCATCGTAAAACTGTTTGCAATCTTTTCACAGGCCGGACCTCCTGTAAATTTTCCACCGTATTTCCAATCGAGAAATTACACAAGGTAAAAATTAGAACTCTTTCCTAATTTAAGGTTTAAAGCATAGATCAGCTAAATTAGTTTTTTGGTCAGGATATTATTTTCAGTAATTTTTTGAATGATAGATGAAATTTTTTGATTGAACCCGAAAAGCTGCTCACCCTTGTACCCTAAAATTCTAAAAATCAATCCATTCACAGGAAGCTTTGAAATACCAAATAGTATGTCATCCTCTGCCGACAATAGCAGCCTTGCTGAATCCATGATATAATTCAGATCAGCATCATCATGAAGGAATAAAAGTGTAGACTGGTGTGTAAATCCTTCGAATTGGCCTATTCCATTTATGTTCGTTGCTGATGGTTCAAGCAAAATATTTTCCCTCACTACCAGCTTGTGATTGATGTAAACATTCGTGATACTGCTGAATTTTGTGAATTCAAATACTTCCCCGCTGTGCTTTCGTCCACATGTTATTACATCGCTCCAGATCAGGTTGTGCTTCGCTGATAAATAAATATGGTTAACTCCCGAAAAATTGGAGGCTTTGTGCGGCACACAGGGATGAGGAAGAAAATAAAAAGATCCGCGATTGCCCATGTGCACATTTATGTGCTGGGTGGCCTCATTCACCATCGTATATAACCGCTGGTACGCCTGGGTTTTCACCTGCAGGTGCGCATTCTCTTCTACATCGATGGTGATCCCGTAGTGATCATTATCAAGCATACCGGGTGATGTGCTTCTGATCACCAGGCAAAGGAAATCATGTAAATGATCTTCCTTAAGATCAGCCAGCTTAAAGGGATGTTCACAATAACTTTGCCTGAGGTATGTTTTATGATCATTGTATCCTGCAGTAATATGTAGTTTGCTTTTCATCTGCACAGCCGGGGATCTTTCGTTGATTCCATCAGCACAAACTTTTTTATCCAGCCTATAATCTGGTCAACCCCGGTGCCGGAGACGAGGTTCGTGAAAATAAACGGTGCACCGTTTCGCATTTTACGTGCATCATTCTCCATCATCTCAAGGTTCGCGTTCACATAAGGAGCAAGATCAATTTTATTGATCACAAGGAGGTCACTTCTAGTAATCCCCGGTCCGCCCTTTCGCGGGATCTTGTCGCCTTCTGCAACATCTATTACAAAAACAGTTACATCCGCAAGATCGGGGCTGAATGTTGCAGAGAGATTATCTCCGCCACTTTCAATAAAAATTATTTGCACATCCGGTATCCTGTTTGCCATCTCCTCAACCGCTTCAATGTTCATGCTTGCATCCTCCCGGATCGCAGTATGAGGACAACCACCTGTTTCAACACCCATGATCCTGTCTGCAGGAAGGAGGCTGTTCATGGTAAGAAATTCAGCATCTTCTTTGGTATATATATCATTGGTGATCACAGCAAGGCTGTACTCCCCGTACAGTATTCTCGTCAGCCTTTCAATTAATGCTGTTTTACCTGATCCCACAGGACCTGCGATCCCGATTTTAATATAATTTCTTCCCATCACGACATATATAAACGTGAATAAAGTTGTTCGTGCTGCATGCTGCGTATATCAAACCCGGCACAACAAAAACCAACATGGTCTTTATTAGCAGATATGCTTTTTTGAACCAGTTCACTGATCAGAGGAAACATAGACATCAACAATTCCTGCCCGTCCTGCTGACCCAATGGAATTAATTTAACTGCATTTGTAATAAATCCTGTTGCTGTATTAAAATAAAACCCTGTCAATGCTTCAGCCTTATTGATCTCCAGTGCTTGAGCAAGTAGTCCAAATACAATACAATAATGACCCGTAACGTGTTGGGCTGCTATCTTACTTTTGTATTCATTTATTAGTAGAAAATTTTTGTTGTCCCAAAATATTTTCAATAACCGGATGCCCAGCTTATTGCTTGCAGCCCTTATTTCAGCAGGAAGTTTTACCGCGTTGCAGATTTGATCAAGGTCTATGAGCTCATCAATGTCTTGAATCCGTGCAGCATCATACGCCAATGATACCAATGCTGCATCTGTAAATAAAATATTTTGAGAGAGTTGCCGGACAACAAATTCCCTGGCTGATTGTAAATTGTTAACAATCCCTTCCTGTACATACGTTTCGAGCCCTGCAGAATGTGAAAATCCCCCAATTGGCAATGCAGGGTCGCACAAGTGTAAAAGGTGTAAAAGCTTAGGAGAATACATTATGACGGTAACCCTTTATTTTTATTAAAAATAAGTTCGCCGGCGGCTAATTGAATGTGCGGCATCACGGTTGTTTTTATTCGGTGCTGTAATTTTCTTTCTTCGATCCTTACAGCATACCCTGATGATTGCAATAAATTATACAAAGGGTTTTCGTAAGGAACCAGCAAATCACCTTCTTCATAAAAAAGAGGTAAATGCTTGTTGCCTACCTCATAGCATACAGCCGACGCCGTTAGGATCGAATCCGGGGAAATTACAATACAACTACAAGGATTCATTTTTACAACAATCACCTGTTCATTGTCACGGTATAATATATCTCCCTCCCTCAGGTTCGGATTCCCTTGCAAAAATTTCATAGAAATATCTCTTCCTGATTTGCTCACCTTGTTCAGAATACGTTTGTCAGCCTCATACCATTCTAAGATAACCTCATCCATATTGAGGCCGGTGCTCAATAAATTAGACATGTTACCTATCTTTCCGGTTATCAGCATATATGAAATTTATGAGTTAAAATAAAAAATACCGCTGGCCCAGCGGCACGGTGTTTACTGGTTCACAAATAATATGCTCCCCGTCAACTTTCACTTCATATGTTTCAGGATTCACATCGATCTGCGGAGTTTTATCATTGTGTATCAAATCCTTCTTGCTGATGTTGCGGCAATTTTTTACAGGCAATATGGTCTTTTGCAGTTGATACGAATCAATGGCTCCATTGTCCAGTGAAGCTGTAGATACAAATGTGATGCAGGTTTTATGAACGGCCTTTCCATACGCTCCGAACATGTGCCTGTAGATTACAGGCTGAGGAGTAGGTATAGAGGCTCCCGGATCTCCCATTATACTCGCTGCAATCATTCCTCCTTTAATGATCATCTCCGGCTTCGCTCCGAATAAAGCAGGTTTCCATAAAACAAGATCTGCGAATTTTCCTTTTTCAACAGAACCCAGGTATTCTGATATTCCATGTGTAATTGCGGGGTTGATCGTATATTTCGCGATATATCTTTTAACTCTGAAATTATCATTTTTGTTTTCCTTGTCTTCAGGTAAAAATCCTCTTTGCTTTTTCATTTTATCAGCAGTTTGCCAGGTTCTGGTGATCACTTCTGAAACCCTCCCCATGGCCTGGCTGTCGGAGCTCATCATACTAAAAACTCCAAGGTCATGCAGGATGTCTTCAGCAGCGATGGTTTCAGGGCGAATCCGGCTGTCGGCAAACGCAACGTCTTCCGGAACGCTTGGATCAAGGTGGTGGCATACCATCAGCATATCAAGATGTTCATCAATCGTATTGATGGTGTAGGGCCTTGTAGGATTGGTGCTGGAAGGTAAAATATTGGGGTACATAGCTGCTTTGATAATGTCAGGTGCATGACCTCCACCTGCACCTTCCGTATGATAGGTATGAATGACTCTGCCATTGATCGCATTGATGGTATCTTCCAGGAACCCTGATTCGTTAAGTGTATCGGTATGGATCGCCACCTGCACGTCCATTGCATCTGCCACCTGCAAAGCGGCATCGATCACTGCAGGAGTTGATCCCCAGTCTTCATGGATCTTTAGGCCAATGGCACCCGCTTCTATTTGTTCAGTAAGAGGCTGCGTAGAACCGCAATTACCTTTTCCAAGGAAACCAAGGTTCATCGGGAATGAATCTGCTGCTTCAAGCATTTTCCTGATGTTCCACGCACCTGGTGTAACTGTTGTTGCACGGGTGCCATCTGCCGGTCCGGTACCTCCGCCCAGCATTGTTGTAATTCCGCTGAATAAGGCACGATCTATTAATTGCGGGCAAATAAAATGAATATGACTGTCAATTCCACCAGCTGTTACAATCAATCCTGCTCCCCCATGAACTTCTGTTGAAGCACCAATGATCATATTTTCATCCACCCCATCCATAATATCAGGATTGCCAGCTTTCCCAATTCCTGCAATTTTTCCATCACGAATGCCTATGTCTGCTTTTACAATTCCCCAGTGATCGATGATCAGCGCATTTGTGATCACCAGGTCAAGCACACCTTCATTTCTGGTTGCCTTAACGGATTGTGCCATACCATCCCTCACGCTTTTGCCACCTCCAAATTTATTTTCTTCACCATATACCGTATGGTCCTTTTCCACCTCAATGATCAGGTCAGTATCCGCCAAGCGTACCTTATCTCCTGCAGTGGGACCGTACATACCGGCATATTTAACCCGGCTGAGGTGAAGACTCATATCTCTTTGTTTTTGAATTTTTTTATTGACAGCTGCTTAATTGCATTATTTTTTTTCTCTTCATCATCAAGATTGCCATTCACCAGGTTGTTGAAGCTGAAAATATTCCTCTTGCCCCCGATAGAAACCAATTCAATTTCTTTTTCTTCTCCTGGTTCAAAACGTACAGCAGTACCCGCAGCTATGTTGAGCCGCATGCCATAAGATTTGCGCCTGTTGAATTCCATTTGCCTATTCACTTCAAAAAAATGGAAATGCGACCCTACCTGAACGGGCCTGTCGCCGGTGTTTATAATTTTAATCAGGATCGTGGAACGGCCAACATTACAATCAATATCGCCCTTTGCCAAAATGTATTCTCCGGGGATCATTTGATATCAATTAAAAATTTTAAAAATTTTAATATTGGTTTAGAAAGTTTAGTAGAGTGTTCAAATCGCAGCATCCTTATAATTTCAGTTTAGAAAGTTTAGACGGGTCTACAATTTACTTGTTGCGCAACTAAACCTTCTAAACTCTCTAAACCCCTAAACATCTAAACCCTAAACTCCCTTCGCCCTCACCTAATCGGATTGTGAACAGTAACCAATTTGGTACCGTCAGGAAAAGTTGCTTCAATCTGCACTTCATCTATCATTTCTGGTATACCTTCCATCACATCGTTACGCGATAAAATAGTTGCCCCGAATTGCATCAGCTCGGCAACACTTTTTCCATCCCGCGCTGCTTCCTGCAATCGACTACTGATCAGTGCAATGGTTTCTGGGTAATTTAATTTAAGCCCACGGGCTTTTCTCTTTTCGGCCAGCTCCCCCGCAAGGAACAGCATTAGCTTTTCCGTTTCACCTGGTGTTAAGTGCATCTGGTAAATTTGTGTAATTTAAAACGGCAGGCAATCGCAGTGGTTAAAAGTATGAATATTTGATAATATGGATGATTATTAAAAATGTGCTGATCGTTGACCTGGCTACGGCTGACATTCATTTTTTTCCGGACATAATTTTAACGCGCGGATTGCCTATATAATAACAGCGGTAAAATATCCTGTATCTTTATATAAGATCATTCAGAATGATAAAACGATTTCTTGCCCCTGTAAAAGCACACTTTGTTTTTTTCCTGCTTTTATCCCTTTTTTTTATTTCCTGTAAACGGCCTCAAACATTATTTTCGAGCCTTCCCGCTTCGGAGACCAACATCAATTTTGAAAATAAACTGGAGAACAAACACCTTTTCAATATTCTCTATTACTTATATTTTTACAATGGCGGTGGAGTAGCCATTGGTGACATCAACAACGACGGTTTGCCGGATATTTATTTTACTGCCAATGAAGTAGGCAAGAACAAACTTTACCTGAACAAAGGAAACTTTAAATTTGAAGACATCACCGAAAAAGCAGGAGTAGAAGGTATATCAGATTGGTGCACGGGCGTTACTATGGCTGATGTAAACGGTGATGGTCTGTTGGATATTTACGTTTCCACGGTAAGTAACAGGTACCGGCTTACCGGCCATAATGAATTATACATCAACAATGGCAATAGCACTTTTACCGAAAGCGCCGCGAAATATGGCCTGGATCTCTCCTGCTTTACCACCCAGTCGGTTTTTTTTGATTATGACCATGATGGGGACCTGGATTGTTTTATCCTGAACCAGTCACACAATCCAAATGCAAATATTACTGATACAAGCAACCGGAGGAAGTATGATCCTCTAACTGGTGACAGGCTTTTTCGAAATGACCTGAATACCCCAGCAAAAAAGTTTACAGATGTATCTGCACAGGTGGGAATATACCAGAGCAATCTTGGTTATGGTCTCGGAGTGGCTGTGGCTGATCTGAACAACGACGGCTGGGATGACATTTATATCGGGAATGATTTTCATGAAAATGATTATTACTATATCAATAACCACGACGGCACTTTTACTGAAAGCGGGGCACAACACTTTTCCCATTACAGCCGGTTCAGCATGGGCAATGATGTTGCTGATTACAACAATGATGGACAGCCTGATTTGATCACGGTTGATATGCTTCCACCAGATGAAGCGGTACTCAAAACTTATGGAAGTGATGAAAATCCTGACACGTACAAAGTAAAATTAACGATGCATGGATACCAGGATCAATACTCAAAAAATTGCCTCCAGCGCAACAATGGTAATGGGACCAGCTTCAGTGAAACATCATTACTGAGTGGTGTTTCTGCTACCGACTGGAGCTGGAGCCCGCTGTTTGCAGATTTTGACAATGATGGGAATAAAGACCTCTTTATTTCAAGCGGCATTGTAAAACGCCCTGTAGACCTGGATTATATACGTTTTGTCTCGGACCTAAAGATGAAAAAAGGGATGGACCAAACTGACAAATATGATGATGAAGCGATAGCGAGCATGCCCGATGGTTCTTCTCATCCATTCCTGTTCAAAGGGGATGGTAAACTGGGTTTTAGCAACGTAAGTGAAAGCTGGGGCACGGGTAATTTAAAAGGATATTTCAATGGGGCATCGTATGCTGATCTTGACAACGATGGCAATCTTGATGTTGTGATCAATTGCATCAATGCACCGGCAGTCATTTTAAAAAATACGTCCCCGAAAAAAAATTATATAAGCATTTCATTCAAAGGTGATAGCCTCAACACATCAGGCATTGGCTGTAAAGCTTACCTCTTTCAATCCAAAAAATTACAATACCAGGAACTGATGCTTACGCGTGGATTTGAATCCTCATCCGATACCCGTATGCATTTTGGCCTGGATTCAAATGCAACCATTGACAGCATTCTCATAGTATGGCCCAATCAAAAATATCAATTGGTAAAAAAGATAACCGGGAATCAACAGGTTACATTTTTTGAAAAAGATGCCAACGGGAAATTTGATCATGATACTAATTTTCCACCCCCACCTCAGTTTTTAACAAGCCTTGACAGTTTAATAAATCCAGACTGGACGCACCGTGAAAATGATTTTTATGATTACAATGTGCAGTACCTGATCCCGCACAGCGAATCGACACGAGGGCCAAAGATCGCAGTAGCGGATGTAAACGGTGATGGCCTGGACGATTTTTATGTGTGCGGAGCAAAAGGACAACCTGGTGTATTGATGATACAACAAAAAGATGCCCGCTTCCAGTCTTTGGATTCTGCAGTGTTTAAATCAGATGCGGCAAGTGAAGACGTAGACGCTGTATTCTTTGATGCAAACGGTGACGGAAGCCAGGATCTTTATGTTGTGAGCGGGGGCAACGAATACCCCGAAAATGATACGTCCTTGCTTGACAGGTTGTACCTAAACGATGGCAAAGGACATTTTTCAAAGTCCATCAATTCTTTGCCCGCCATCCCTGAGAATAAATCATGCGTGGAAGTAGCAGATATTGACAATGACGGTGACCAGGATCTTTTTGTTGGGAACCTTGCAAATTCCCAGGCATATGGCATCCCTCAAACTTCCTTTTTATTGATCAACGATGGCAAAGGGCATTTCGCTATTGCGGATCAAAACACAATCAATCTTACCAAAATCGGGATTGTTACCTGCGCGAAATATGCGGACCTGGACCATGATGGATGGCAGGACCTTGTAGTGGCTGGTGAATGGATGCCTGTTACAATTTTTATGAACCACCATGGTAAATTTGATAAATCTGAGATCCCGAATTCAAGCGGGCTGTGGCAATGTTTACTGATCGATGATGTAAACGGAGACAGTTCATTTGACATCCTTGCTGGCAACTGGGGACATAATTCGAAATTGTATGCCGGCAAAAATGGACCTTTAAAGCTTTATACAAAAGACTTTGATAAGAACGGATCTATTGAGCAGGTGATGGCTTATACAGTAGATGGCAATGAATATCCATTTTTAGGGAAAGATGAATTGGAACGGCGTTTGCCTGTTCTAAAGAAAGCATATTTGAAGTACAGTGAAGTGGCAGGTAAAACAGTGCAATATATGTTTTACGATTTGTTCAAAGACAACCAGGAATTAAAAGCCGAGCACCTTGGCTCATGTATATTCACGAATGACAATAAACCCGGGCAAACCAGTTTTACCATGAGAGACCTGCCTGAAGATCTGCAGCTTTCACCCATTTTTTCGTTTCAGAAGATCAGCCTGGTATCACAGGGCAAAAAAACGTATGTATGTGGTGGCAATTTTTTTGATGTGATCCCATATGAAGGGCGGTACGATGCACAACCAATGGCACTGTTTAGCGATAATAAATTAAATGATGTAAAATATTTTGCACAACCAAATCTTGCTGAGATAAAAGGACAGGTAAGAGATCTGAAATGGCTGCATACGGAAAGATATGGTGATGTGCTGGTAGCGGCAAGGAACAAAGACAAACTTTTATTTTTCCGAAAGAAAATTCAGTGAGATTAAGAATTGAATTAAACAAAATGGATATGCTTAGGAAGTTTAGATTCCCAATATTTTTGATATTCCTGCTTTCGTGTTCGTTGAATTGTTCAAAAACTGGTTCAGGTAATACAGCGCCCAATCCGCCCCCACCGCCTGTAATTCCGCCGGTAAGGCCCGGGCCGGATGCAGATTACTGGATCACAAAAAGTGATGGTTCAGTATTATTACAAAAACAAGCTACCCTCAAATTCGGCGATCCAAATAATGGTTATGATTTTATTGATGTAGACAGCACTCAGCAATATCAAACGATAGATGGCTTTGGCTATACGTTAACCGGTGGCAGCGCCACATTGATCAATCATATGGGTGCTAACGAGAAGGCAAGCCTGCTCACAGAATTGTTCAGCAATGGTACAAATGACATTGGAGTGAGTTATTTACGGCTAAGCATAGGTGCCTCCGACCTTGATCCCGTTGTTTTTTCATACGATGATGTGCCAGCGGGTGGTACAGACATCAACCTTGCAAATTTCAGTCTGGCACACGACCAGGTGGATCTGATCCCGGTATTAAAATCGATACTTCAAATCAATCCCTCCATTAAAATTATCGCAACGCCATGGAGTGCACCCGTATGGATGAAAGACAATGGCAGTTCTGTAGCAGGAAGCCTGCTTCCACAATATTATGATGTATATGCAAAGTATTTTGTGAAGTACATTCAACAAATGCTTGTAAATGGAATTGCCATTGAAGCGATTACTCCGCAGAACGAGCCCCTGAATCCCGGTAATAATCCCAGTATGGTATTAACTTCCGCACAGGAAACCAACTTTATAAAAAATAATCTCGGGCCCGCTTTCCAGGCCGCCGGGCTCACTACAAAAATTGTTGCCTACGATCACAATTGCGATCATCCTGATTATCCATTGAACATTTTAAACGATCCTGCCGCAAACACCTTTGTGTTTGGTTCTGCCTTTCATTTGTATGCAGGTGATATCAGTGCATTGTCAACGGTACACAATGCGCACCCGGATAAGGCAGTCTTTTTTACAGAACAGTTCACTTCATCTACAGGTTCATTTGATGGTGATCTTAAATGGCATTTAAAAAATGTAGTGATTGGGTCCATCCGAAACTGGAGCCGGGTAGTGATGGAATGGAATTTAGCAAATGACCCTTCTTATGGACCTCATACACCCGGTGGATGCACGGAATGCAAGGGGGCCTTAACCATCAACGGGAATGCAGTATCGCGGAATGTTGCATACTATAATATTGCCCAGGCATCAAAATTTGTTCCTGCCGGCTCCGTCCGTATCAGCAGCACTGGCGGCGGCACACTGAAACACGTAGCTTTTAAAACCCCGGGAGGTAAAAAAGTATTACTGGTACTGAATGAGGGAACTTCTGCACCTGTCAATATCCGCTTTTACAACAAATCGATCATTACATCAATTCCAATGGGAGTATCAACGTATGTTTGGTAATTATAAAAACTCAAAGATGAAACACATTTTTTTAGCGGCTTTTGTTTTTCCAATGATCTCATTTGGCCAGCACCCAGGTAAAAAATTCTCCCTACAGGGGAAAAAAATCATGGTTTACACAACTGCTGACAGCACCAACTTCCGTTTATCACTCACTGAAACTTTGTCTTTCAAAGAAATGGGCCAACCCAAAGAAACACAGGTTTGTGTTTTTGTTGACCCTTCAAAAACATTCCAAACCTTCCTGGGTATCGGTGGAGCACTCACTGATGCATCCGCCGAAACGATCAGTAAATTGCCAAAAGCCCAACAAAAAGAAATACTGGATGCTTACTATGATCCTAAAAAGGGCATAGGTTATACTCTTGGTCGTACAAACATACACAGTTGTGATTTTTCAAGCGACAGTTATACTTATGTAAAAGATGGTGACAAAGAATTACAAACTTTCAATATACAGCATGATCAAAAATACCGGATCCCATTCATCAAACAGGTAATGGCAACTGCAGGGGCAAAATTCACTTTATTCGCAAGCCCCTGGAGCCCCCCGGCATGGATGAAAGACAACAATGATATGTTGCATGGTGGCAAATTGAAGGCAGAGTTTTACCAGTCATGGGCAAACTATTATGCTAAATTTATTAAGGCATATGAAGCTATTGGAATACCCGTCTGGGGAATTACCATCCAAAATGAACCTATGGCAACACAGACATGGGAATCCTGTGTGTATACTGCAGAAGAGGAGCGCGATTTTTTAAAGAACTTCCTGGGTCCAACGATGGCTAAGCAAGGACTGGGCAATAAGAAAATTATTATCTGGGACCATAACAGGGACCTTTTATTTCAGCGTGCCAGCACATTGCTGAACGATCCTGCAGCTGCAAAATATGCATGGGGTGTTGGCTTTCATTGGTACGAAGACTGGAGCGGAGGTGACCAGGTGTATGATAACGTAAAACGTGTGAATGAAAGTTATCCCGGTAAAAATCTTTTATTCACTGAAGGCTGCAATGATAAGTTTAAATTTGAACGGCTGAGTGACTGGGTTTTGGGCGAACGCTACGGTCGCTCCATGATCAATGATTTTAATGATGGTACAGTTGGGTGGACGGACTGGAATGTGTTGCTTGATGAAACAGGCGGGCCCAATCATGTAGGTAATTTTTGTTTCGCCCCCATCCATGCAGATACAAGAACCAACAAAGTAATTTATACAAATGCATATTATTATATTGGTCATTTTTCGAAATTTATACGGCCGGGTGCAAAAAGGATAAGCAGTGCTCCCAGCCGGAGCGGACTGATTTCTACTGCGTTTGTAAATACTGACGGAAAGGTGGCAGTTGTGGTAATGAACCAGGGAAATCAGAAGATCACTTACAATTTGTGGGTCAGTGGCCAGGCAGCAGAAGTAACGAGCCAGCCACATTCAATTGCAACACTGGTCTTTTAAAACACTAACATGAAGCATACACCATTCCGGATCTTATTTTTTGTTACAATCCTGTTTTCAGCTTGTAAAAAAAATGACTCTTCAACGCCTGCCCCCACTCCCACTCCGCCTGGCACATTTTCATTTTCGGGTGAAACGGTGAATGGAATCAATAAAGGCACAAGCTATGTGGGCTTGGATGTTTCCCCGGTTTTAAAATTGTCTTTTTCATCTCCTGTCGACCATGCTTCAGTCAATAGCACCTTTTCTCTTACAAATTCAGGTGGTGCAGCAGTACCGTTTGCAGCAACATTTGAAAACGGTGATAAAACAGTGATCATTCAGCCAGCATCTCCACTGGCTTACCTAACGCGTTATAATTTATCGGTCTCTACGGGATTGAAATCACAAACAAACCAATCTCTCAGCAGTACGATAAACACGGAACTGATAACCGGGATTGATTCAACAGATAAATTTCCTGTTATTGGAGATGATGCCTTACTCACCCTGGTTGAAGCACAAACGTTCAAATATTTTTGGGATTTTGGTCACCCGGTAAGTGGGCTGGCCAGAGAAAGGAATTCATCCGGCGATGTAGTAACGTCGGGTGGATCAGGATTCGGGATCATGGCTATTGTTACCGGGATAAGCCGCAATTTCATTACAAGGGCTGAAGGACTTGCACGGATGCAAAAGATCACCGGCTTTCTAAAAACAGCACAAAAGTTTCACGGCGCTTTTCCGCATTGGTTAAATGGTGGCACGGGAGTAGTTGTTCCTTTTAGTGCAAAGGACAATGGTGCCGATATCGTGGAAACATCTTACCTGATGGAAGGATTGTTAACCGCCAGGCAATATTTCAGTGGCGCCGATGCTGCAGAAACCGCATTGCGTGCAGACATTAACAGCTTATGGAATGGGGTTGAATGGAGCTGGTTTCGCCAGAATGACCAGAATGTTTTATTCTGGCATTGGAGTCCTGATTATAACTGGGATATGAATGTTCAATTAAAGGGCTGGAATGAAGCACTGATCACCTATGTGCTGGCCGCGTCTTCAACAACTCACCCGGTTCCAAAAATTGTTTATGACAATGGTTGGGCGTCCAATGGTGGAATGAAAAATGGCAGTACATATTACGGCTATACATTACCGTTAGGCCCTGCAGTCGGCGGACCACTCTTTTTTGAACACTATTCTTTTTTAGGCATCAACCCTACTGATCTGGCGGATGCTTATGCAAATTATCATTCCCAGACTGTAAACCATACTAAAATCAATTTTGAATATTGTAAAGCAAATCCGCTGGGCTGGTATGGTTATAGCAGCGACAGCTGGGGGCTTACCGCAAGCGACATTCCCAATGGTTATACCGCCAGTTCACCAACGAATGATGTCGGTGTGATCGCACCCACTGCTGCCATCTCTTCTTTACCCTATACCCCCGCAGAATCAATGCAGGCACTTAAATTTTTTTACTACAAGCTCGGAGACAAACTATGGGGAACCTATGGGTTTAAAGATGCATTCAGCCTTCATAAATTGTGGTTTGCCGATTCATATCTTGCGATCGATGAAGGGCCGATCATTGTGATGATCGAGAATTACCGTTCCGGGCTGCTCTGGCAATTATTTACCAGCTGCCCGGAAGTGAAGGCAGGTATGCGCAATCTTGGTTTTACAGCATCTTACCTTTAAAAAGTACAACTCATCTATGGGATGATATTCAGCCTGATTCTGATTTAAACATGTATTTATGAAGAGTCTTTTTCTACATTTCATTTTATTTTTTCTGGTGGCTGTCCCTGCTTCCCATGCCCAGGTTAAAACACTTGAGAAGCCATCATCGAATGTAGCCTCCAGCCGTGAAAAATTATCTGATACTGCATTGCTTGAACTTGTTGAAAAACAGACTTTCCGGTATTTTTCTGATTTCGCGCACCCCGTAAGTGGTATGGCAAGAGAAAGAAGCAACCGGGATTTCAATTATGGTGATGAAGTGGTAACTACCGGTGGAACAGGATTTGGGGTGATGTCAATCATTGTAGGCGCAGAAAGAAAATGGATCACGAGGGATTCAGCGGCCAGGCATTTATTAAAGATGCTTAATTTTTTAATGAAAGCGAATGCTTACCACGGGGTTTTCCCTCATTGGATGGATGGTGCCACCGGGAAAACAATTCCTTTCAGCCGGAAAGACGACGGGGCCGACCTTGTTGAAACCTCCTATCTTTTTGAAGGACTGTTGTGCGCGCGCCAGTATTTTAATGACGACAATAACACTGAACGGGATGTGCGCAACCGGATCAACTGGATGTGGAACGATATTGAATGGAACTGGTTCACCAAAGGCGGTGAAGAAGTTTTGTACTGGCACTGGAGCCCAAACAACGGGTGGACCATGAATTTCCCTATCCGCGGCTTCAACGAATGCCTGATCACTTATGTGCTGGCGGCATCAGGTGATCGATATCTGCCTGCAAGTGATGTTTACCATCGCGGCTGGGCGCAAAGCAACTTTTTTAAAAATGGAAAAAAATTTTACGGGTACACCTTGCCGTTAGGATTTGATTACGGTGGCCCTTTGTTCTTTTCACAGTATTCATTTTTAGGTTTGGACCCGCATGGCCTAAAAGATCAATATGCTGATTATTGGGTGCAAAATAAAAATCACACACTCATCAATCATGCGTATTGCATAGACAACCCGAAACAATTTAAAGGTTACGGGGAAAATTGCTGGGGACTCACAGCCAGTGATACTTATAATGGGTACGATGCCCATTCCCCCACCAACGATCATGGAACGATCTCACCTACTGCAGCCATATCAGCATTTCCCTACACGCCCGAATTTTCGATGAAGGCACTCCGGCATTTTTATGATGACCTTGGCAATAAGCTATGGGGCAATTATGGTTTCGTCGACGGGTTCAATGAAACAAAAAACTGGGTTGCACAGTCATACCTTGCCATAGACGAGGGCCCTATCGTGGTGATGATAGAAAATTACAGGAGTGGCCTTCTGTGGAAATTGTTCATGAGCTGCCCTGAGGTACAAAAAGGACTGACAAGATTAGGCTTTGACTCCCCCTATCTTATTGATAAGAAATAGATTTAATGAATCATACTCCCTCTTTCAAAATCGTTCAGCAATTTTTGTTGTATTGCCTGGTGGGAGTCAACGCCAGGGGACAGGAACATTTGTATGATTATACTTTCTTCTCGAACTCATCCATGACAGGCAATTATTTTTATAGCAAGGTCTCCGCCATTGATCCTTCATTTATCAAAAACGAAAATCACAGGTTGCCAGTCACCACCGCTTTATTTCAAACCCCGGGCAATGCCCTGAAGCTTGAATATGTAAATGGGAAAAATGGAAACTGGAAAGCATTTGTATTTAAACCAACCATCAGAAGCCAGGATCATTTCAAGCCTGTTCAATGCTTTTCATTCCATGTTTATATTTCTTCATCGAAAACCGGTTCTAAGAATTTACCGGCATACCAGCTTCTGTTCAGGGACAGCAGCCTTTCACCGCGGTTCAATTTTGAAGACACAAAGATAAATACCTGGCAAACCATTTACCTGGAACTTTCAGTGTTTAAAAAAATTGATTACAAGGATCCCGGGAATTATATTGGTGTGGTATTTTCACAAAACAGTGAGGATGGAAATAAACATACTATTTATCTGGACGATATAGAATTCTTATCATCAAAAATAAACGCTGGTGTTACATCCAGGCCTGAAATTCTCACCTGTTCGGGTTATGCAAAACACATCGATATTACATGGCGCCCAGTTCTGGATCCAAATGTGAAATACATTAAAATTTACCGGTCAGAAAATGGTACGACTTTTAAACAAGTAGGAATTCAAACGCCGCAAATGAATCGGTATACTGATTATACCGGTGTTACGGGAAGGAAATACAGCTATAAAATTTCAATGTTGAATTACGGGTATCAGGAAAATCATTTTTCAAATATTGTTTCGGCAGCCACTCATTCAATGACAGATGATGAATTGCTTTCGATGGTGCAGGAAGCTTGCTTCAGGTATTACTGGGAAGGTGCAGAAAAAGTAAGTGGATTGGCCAATGAAAATTTCCTGGGCCGTACGAATATGATCGCCACCGGGGCATCAGGATTTGGTATGCTCGCAATGCTGGCCGGTACGGAAAGAAAATTTATAACCCGCGCGCAATCCGTAGAACGGTTTTTGAAAATTGTATATTTCCTGGAGAAGGCAGAAAAATTCCATGGCGCTTTTCCTCATTTTATGGATGGGCCAACGGGAAAAGTGGAGCCGTTTTTTGGCATGCGAGATAATGGAGGTGACCTTGTAGAAACATCTTTTTTATCAGAGGGGATTTTGGCTGCAAGACAATATTTCAATCTTGACAATCCGCAGGAAAAATTGATCCGCGATAAGATCACTTCTATCTGGCAAAATATTGAATGGGATTGGTACCGTCGTTCTACGTCAAGTAATTATTTATACTGGCACTGGTCACCCGATCAGTCGTGGATAATCAATCATAGGCTTACCGGGTGGAATGAAACAATGGTAACCTATTTACTGGCTATTGCATCACCCAAGCACAGCGTGCCAGCAAGTCTTTATTACAGTGGCTGGGCCAACCAGGACAGCACAGGGCAACAATACCGTAAAGGCTGGGGAGGAACTTCCGAAGGTTCTATGTATACGAATGGCAATACTTATTTCGGTATTCCTTTAGATGTAGGTGTTTCAAATGGCGGTCCACTTTTTTTTACGCATTATTCATACGTGGGGTACGATCCGCATTTGATCACGGATAAATACACCAATTACTTTTCGAATAACCGCAATATTGCCCTGATCAATTACAGGTATTGCGTAAAAAATCCAGGCAACTTTACAGGCTATGCAGATAGCTGCTGGGGATTGACCGCCGCTGATGGTCCTTTTGATTATTTTCCGAGCGAGCCTGTTGCAGGTCGTAATGATGGCACCATCTCACCTACAGGTGCCATTTCTTCTATAGTATATACCCCGCAGGAATCCATGAAAGCGCTCAGGAACTATTACTACAATTATGGAAAATTTTTATGGGGTGAATATGGCTTCAAGGATGCCTTTAACCTGACACAAAACTGGTGCTCCGAACTTTATATGGGACTAAACGAGGGTCCAATTGTTGTAATGATTGAAAACTACCGCACCGGGTTGCTCTGGAAGTTATTTATGAGCAATCCCGAAATTCAAAATGGCTTGAGAAAATTAAAAGAGGAGATACCCATAAAATAAAAGTAAAATTCAATTAGCAAAGACCATAAGCTATAAGGAGGGCAAAAAAGTAACCTGTGGAATAACAAAAATCTTACTTGAAAAATAGTTCATGAAAAGTTTGTTGCTGATTTTTTTGATGACAGTTTCAGCATGCTGCTGCATTGCCAGTAAGGTTAGATGCACAGGGCCTGATGATTACAAGTTAACTCCTGATACTTTTTCAATCAGCTCCCCTGATAAAAAAATAAAGGTTCTCCTGAGACTAAAAAATAGACTTTCTTATTCCATTCAATATTTGGACGAAATTATCCTCCAACCTTCTTACATAGATCTTGTACTGGGTGATGGCAAAAACTTGTCGGGTGATTTGCGAATTCAGCAAATAAAAATCCAATCCTTTGATGAAAAAATCATTTCCCCCGTCCCGGAAAAAAGAATTCATATAACAGACAAGTATAACCAGCTAACTGTAGAATTTCTGCAGCCTTATACTTTGCTGATAAGAGTTTACAATGATGGTGTGGCTTACCGGATCATCACAGGATTTAAAGATTCGATCACAGTTAAAAACGAAGTAGCCCAATTTACATTTACTCCCGGCAAAAAAATTCTTTTGCCCATTGTAGAACCACGAAAAGACATGGACCGTTTTCATACGAGCTTTGAAGAATTGTACCAACTAAAAATGATCGACAGTTTAACTTCTTCAACCATTGCATATACACCGGTGTTAACCGGCACAGAGAATGAAATTAAAATTGCAATTACGGAATCCGACTTGCAGGATTATCCCGGTATGTTTTTAACGGGTACTGGTAAAAATATGGTAGAGGGTGTTTTTGCTTCTTATCCTGCTGAAATTAAGATGAGTACTGGTGAATTTCCTCAGGCCATAGTAAATAAAAGAGAAGGATTTATTGCCAGGATAAAAGGTAACAGCATGCTGCCATGGCGGGTTTTGATGATCGCTACGCAAGACAAAGATCTTCCGGGGAATGACATCGTATATCGACTCGGTCGTGTATCCACAATAAAAGATGTTTCATGGATACATCCCGGTAAAGCAACTGATGAATGGATTATTGGCATCAACCTTTTTAATGTCCCTTTTAAAAGTGGGATCAATACCGCCACATACAAATACTATATTGACTTCGTAAGAAAATTTGGTTTGCAGAGGATCATGATGGACGCCGGATGGAGCAACTATCAAAATTTATTTGACATCAACCCGGCACTTAATATGGACTCCCTGGCGGCTTATGCAAAAGTCAATCATGTAAAAATAAGTATGTGGACATTGTGTTCTACACTCGATAAACAATTGGAAGCTGCTCTTGATCAATTCAATAAATGGGGAGTTGATTTTATTATGACCGATTTTATGGACAGGGATGACCAGTTGATGGTAAATTTTTATCACAGGATTGCCAAAGCCTGCGCCGCACACAAAATCATGATCATGTTTCATGGGGCATTTCCCCCCAAGGGATTCAACCGCACCTGGCCAAATGCTATCACCCGGGAAGGGCTGTTGGGTTCTGAATACAATATCTGGAGTGATAAAGCGTCACCGGAACATGATGTAACCCTGCCATTCACAAGGATGCTTGGAGGATCAATGGATTATGAGCCCGGTATCTTAGACAATGCAACAAAAGCCCAGTTCAGGCCGATCCAACAAAAAGTGATGAGCCAGGGTACACGTTGCCACCAGCTGGCCATGTTCGTGGTCTATGACAGCCCGATGCAAATTTTTTCAGGGAACCCATCCCAGGGTTTGCAGGAGCCTGAATTCATGAAATTTTTAGGCAATATTCCAACCACATGGGATGAAACAGAAATTTTAGAAGCCAGGGTGTCAGACTATATTATCACAGCGCGAAAAAAAGGAAATGACTGGTACATTGGTGGAATGACGGATTGGACACCACGTGATTTTGCATTGAAATTAGATTTTCTTGATAATGGCTTATATGATGCACAGCTATGTGGTGATGGGATGAATGCTGAGACTTTCCCGTCTGATTACCTGCTGAAAAATTTTACCGTACGTCGTGGCTTACCCGTTATAATAAAACTGGCTCCAGGTGGGGGTTTTGTTCTGAAATTATCCAAACAACACTAAATCGCTACTTAGAAATAACATTCAAATAGTCAGCGAGAATTATCCGGTCACTTCCTGCATAACACCGATGCCCCCAGCAAAGCGCTGTTCTCTAACTCCGAAACTTCGATCCGCAAACGATTTAACGACCTGGGAAAAGCAAAGGTTCTGAATTGCTGCCACATGCTTTCTGAAAAATACTGCCATGCATGGCGAACCGAGCCACCAATCACGATCAGTTCCACATCCATCGTATACATGATCATTTTGATGGCATTGCCCAGGTGAAACCCCATCTCCTTATACATTTGCATGGCTTCGGCCTGGCCTGCCTTAGCGGATTCAAATACCTTTTCTCCATCTATGTGATGAACATTTTTAAAAAACTGCCCGCTTGCATAATATTCAAAATATTTGTCCAGGTATTCCACCATTCCAAATTCACCGGCGCCACAATTGCTGCCGCTGTACAATTTTTGATTGATTATTATTCCGGACCCCAGGCCTGTACCAATGGTAAGCCCGATCATTGAAGTGGTTCCTTTGCCTTTGCCAAAATGATATTCGCCAAGTGCAAAACAATTTGCATCATTATTGACAACTGCGGGTATTCCATACCGTTGTTCAAGTATTTTTTGTAATGGAATTTCTGTCCATGAAGGAATATTCACTACATCAGACACAACCCCATGCCCATCCACCAGGCCAGGTACTCCTATCCCAATTGACTGCACATTGCTGTTGACCAGGCTATCAGTAATCGAAAATACCTGCTCCAATACCTCACCGGCAGCAAGTGCACCATTGATAGGCATTGTAATGACCTTAGACAATTGGCTGCCATCGACTATTGCCGCACTGATCTTTGTACCGCCAAGATCGATGGCCAGGATAATTTTATCCATTTACAATTCCGGAATTTTTTATTTCATTGCCTGCCGCGGCATCAAGGTAAATTCTCATACCGGGGTGATCTCTCAATAAAGTGGCTGGCAGCTTTTCTGATATCCCGCTTTCCAGGATTTGCCTGGCTATTCCCGCTTTTTTTTCACCGCTAATTAAAAGAATGATGTGCTTCGCATCCAGGAGATCTGCAATGCCAAGTGTTAAACCATGAGTTATCTCTTTGGGTTCCTTAAAATATTTCTGGGCTGATTGTTGGGTAACAGGGTCAATGGCTGTTAAATGTGCCCGGAGTTTTGCGGGTGTTCCGGGCTCATTCATACCCACATGCCCGTTCAACCCCAGGCCAATGATCGCTACATCAATTCCACCCAGTTTTGTGATGTACTTTTCAACGTGTTCGCATTCAGTGACAGGATCTTTTGCCCGCCCATCAAAAAAACAGATCTGGCTTTCCCGGGTTTTTAACCGGTGAAACAATTGCCTGTCAAGGTGGTACCTGCAGCTGCCTTCATCAGTGCCATTCATTCCTACCCATTCATCGAGTCCCACAAAATTCCAATTGAACATATCAGGCTTCCTGCTGGAGCTTTGGCGTATCAGTTCCTTGTACAACCCGGTGGGTGTGTCGCCTGAAGCCGTGCATAGCAGAGGATTCCGGTCAGTGGGCAATAAACTGATGATGTCATTAAATGCCTTCACCGACATCTTATCATATGTATCGGAAATAAATATTTTCATAAGCTACAGCCGGGTGCATTGAATGAAAGAACCACTTCCCGGGAAAGAAAGGTAAGCGGAGTGCAGAGTTTAAAAAAATTAATTTATCCTTTTGATCATTGTGACTCTTTCGTTTTTAATTATTTGTAAGTAATACAATTATATATGTTGAACCGGTGTAAAAATTTACTAACTTGAAAAGCCATCTTCCCTCAATTTTTAATTGATTGCCACATGCCTAATGAACCTTTAAAAATTAATCATTTACACCTTCGGGGACAAGTAAACGTTTTTGATGCCATCGTGATCGGTTCCGGGATCAGTGGTGGATGGGCCGCAAAAGAATTGTGTGACCATGGGCTAAAAACCCTGGTATTGGAAAGAGGAAGAAATGTTGAGCACAACAAAGATTATCCAACTGCCACCAAAGCTCCATGGGAGTTCAAACACAGGGGGCAGATGACAAAACAATTTTTAGAGCAAAATTCACTCATCAGCAAAGCGGCCGGCTTTGGCGAAGACACAGCGCATTTTTTTATCAGGGATAAAGATCATCCTTATATCCAGGAAAAACCTTTTGATTGGATACGTGGCTACCAGGTCGGGGGAAAATCATTGACGTGGGGGCGTGCGTGCCAACGCTGGAGCAATTACGATTTCACTGCACCTGTAAGATATGGATATGGAAATGGCTTCCCTATTGGCTACCAGGATGTATCCGCATGGTATTCGCATGTAGAAAAATTTATCGGTGTCTGTGGAACCAGGGATGGAATAGACGCTATGCCGGATGGAGAATTTTTGCCTCCGTTTGATTTTAATTGTGCCGAAGCGCACATTCAGGAAAAAATATCTGAAAATTATAAAGACCGCCATTTGGTTCATGCGCGGTGGGCACACCTCACAGAACCTAAACAAATTCACCTGGACCAGGGCAGGGTAAAATGCCAGGCTAGGAATATGTGCATGCGTGGTTGCCCATTTGGCGGTTATTTCAGTTCGGTTTCATCTACCCTTCCCTGGGCAAAAAAAACAGGCAATCTTACCGTAAGACCATTCTCAGTTGTCCATTCAATCATTTACGATGAACAAAAAGGGAAAGCAGTTGGTGTACGGGTAATTGACACCAACACAAGGGAGCAAACAGATTTTTTTTCCAGGATAATTTTTGTAAATGGGTCAGCACTGAATACAAATTTAATTTTGCTCAATTCAACTTCACACCGTTTTCCAAATGGATTGGGTAATGACAGCGGCCTTCTTGGAAAATTTGTTGGCCACCATAATTACAGGGCTTCGGTGAATGCAGAACTCGATGGGATGGAAGATAAATATTATTATGGACGCAATCCCACTGAGCCCATACTGGCAAACTACCGGAACCTTTACAAACAGGATACTGACTACGTGGGAGGATTTACAACCTTCATGGGGGCTTACCGCGGTGGTATTGATGAATCCACAGTTTCTGAAACGATCGGAGGTGCTTATAAGGACGCCATGACAGAACCTGGGGGATGGAAAACATATATGTACATGCAAGGTGAAACGATCATGAAAGAAACAAATCATGTACGCCTGAGCCCTGATAAAAAAGATCAGTGGGGAATTCCTTTACTGATCATGTCTGTCGGGTATGACGACAATGATGAAAAGATGATCAAAGATTTTTTAACCCAGAGTGCCGAAATGCTTGATAAGGCAGGGTGTAAAAATATCCAGCAGCATGATAACCACCAGGCGCCAGGCCTGGATATCCATGAGATGGGAGGATGCAGAATGGGTAAAGATCCAAAGCTTTCACTCCTGAACAACTGGAATCAAATGCACCATTGTACAAACGTATTTGTTACCGACGGTGCATGTATGGCAAGCACCGGTAACCAGAGTCCTTCAATATTATATATGGCACTCACTGCACGAGCTGTGACGCATGCTGTTGAGGAAATGAAAAAAGGAAACTTATGAACCAAATGCCATTTTCTTCCACATATTATTTCAAGCCAGTCACTGTATTTTTTATCCCGTTTATTTTTATGATGGTTGACATTGAGGGATGTTCTCCCTCCTCATCCTCAAATACAACAGCCAGCGATTCTACTTCACTGATTCCAGATTCAACAAAAAATAATACTGCCTGGGAATTTTTATTCAACGGTAAAAACACATCAGGATGGCATACTTATGGGAAAAGCGGCCCTGGCTCAGCATGGAAAGCAGAAGACAGCAGCCTGCACCTTGATGCATCCATTAAAAAAGACTGGCAAACTAAAGATGGCGGCGATTTGGTGACTGATGATGAATATGAAAATTTTGATCTCAGTTTACAATGGAAAATTTCAGAAGCCGGCAACAGCGGCATCATGTTTTATGTTCATGAAGACACTTCAAAATATCAATACTCCTGGAACACGGGGCCCGAGATGCAGGTAGCAGATAATGAAAAAAACGAAGACGGGAAGATTGAAAAAAGCCGTGCAGGAGATCTGTATGACCTGGTGGCTTCAACATCTCAAAAGTTTGTAAAGCCTGCAGGTCAATGGAATCTTGTGGAGATCATTTCCGACAAGGGGAAACTTGATTTCTTTATGAATGACCAGCATGTTTTGTCAACAATGTTGTGGACAGATGAGTGGAAAAAATTAATTGCAGGCACAAAGTTCAATACAATGACGGGCTTTGGTATGTTTAAAAAAGGAAAGATCGCACTTCAGGATCATGGGGCAGATGTTTGGTTCAGGGATATAAAAATCAGGAAGCTCTGAGTGATATAGATCATTGGTCATTGGGTCATTGGGTCATTGAACACCTGCCTGCCGGCAGGCAGGTTGAAAATTGAAAATTTCTTTAACCTCACATATGTTTTTAAATTTTATTCGGCCCATTTTTTTCTTCTTTTTAATGTTCCAGTTGTTTGTATGCACCGCGCAAAAAAAAACAATTGATCAAAAAGCAGATTCCGTTTTAAGAATGATGACGCTGGAAGAAAAGATTGGACAGATGAACCAATATTCCGGTAGTTGGGCCCACACCGGGCCGATCACTGAAGACGACAACAAGCTTAAAGAAATCAAAGAAGGGAAATTGGGTTCAATGCTCAACATCAATGGTGTTCAGCATACCACAGAATTACAGGAGATCGCAATGCAATCCAGGTTGAAGATCCCTCTGTTATTTGGGCAGGACGTGATACATGGTTACCGCACCACATTTCCCATACCCCTTGGCGAAGCGGCAAGCTGGGATCTTAAAGCCATTGAACAATCAGCAAGAGTTGCAGGAACAGAGGCAGCAGCGGCCGGTATCCACTGGACTTTTGCGCCGATGGTAGACATAGCACGGGATCCTAGATGGGGAAGGATCATGGAAGGTGCTGGGGAAGATCCCTACCTCGGTTCGCTCATCGCAACTGCACGGGTAAAAGGATTCCAGGGCAAAGGACTGGGGAATATTGACGCAGTTATGGCGTGTGCCAAACACTTCGCCGCCTATGGCGCAGCAATTGGAGGAAGAGATTATAACTCGGTTGACATGAGCGAACATGCATTATGGGAGATCTATTTACCTCCATTTAAAGCCGCTTGTGATGCAGGTGCTGCAACATTCATGAACAGCTTCAATGACCTCAATGGCATCCCGGCATCTGCAAATTCTTACCTGCAGAAAACAATTTTAAAAGGAAAATGGAAATTCAAAGGGTTTATAGTAAGCGACTGGGGTTCCATTGGAGAGATGATAAAACACGGCTATGTGAAAAACAATACTGAAGCCGCACTTGCTGCAGTAAATTCCGGGAATGACATGGATATGGAAAGCCGTGCTTATAAGAACAACCTTGCACGACTTGTGAAAGAAGGAAAAGTTCCGATCGCAACAATTAATGAATCTGTAAAAAGAATTCTGACGAAAAAATTTGAACTGGGTTTATTTGACGACCCTTTTAAATTCAGTAATTCAAAACGGGAACTTAGTGAAATCAATAATCCTGAACATGCAAAAATAGCGAGAAGCGTTGCAGAGAAAAGTATAGTGCTGCTCAAGAACGATAATGCAGTAGGCCGGCAGGATCATCTTTTGCCACTTGCAAAAAATCTGAAAACTATTGCATTGATTGGCCCCCTTGCCAAATCCAAAATGGAAATGCTTGGATTTTGGTCCACAGACTGGCCCGACAGCAATTATATTGTATCTCAATTTGATGGCATTCAAAATAAACTTACAAAGGGTACGCAACTGCTTTATTCAAAAGGATGTGGTATTGATGACAACGATACCAGCGGATTTGCAGAAGCTGTAAGAACAGCGCGCCTGGCAGATGTGGTCATTCTTAGTGTGGGAGAAAAAAGGGATATGAGCGGGGAAGCAAAAAGCCGGTCCAGTATCCAGCTTCCCGGTGTTCAGGAAGAATTGATAAAAGAAATCTATTCAACAGGCAAGCCGGTTGTTGTGCTCATCAATGCGGGAAGACCACTGATCTTCAACTGGACCGCAGATCATATACCTGCAATTTTATACACCTGGTGGTTAGGCAGCGAGGCCGGGAATGCGATCGCAGATGTGCTATTCGGAGATTACAACCCGGCAGCAAAATTGCCAATTACATTTCCCCGTTCAGAGGGCCAGATCCCAATTTATTACAGCCATTTAAATACAGGCAGGCCAGCTGAAAATGACAGCGATCGTTTTTATCGATCTGCTTATATTGACCTTTCCATACATCCAAAATTTCCCTTTGGTTATGGATTGAGTTATACCACTTTTGATTATAAACAACTGCGGTTAAGTGCTGCACAGATGAATGTCCGCGGCTCGATTGATGTTTCATTTACATTGACGAACACAGGTAATTATGATGGTGAAGAAGTTGTTCAATTATACCTGCATGATAAATTCGCTTCAGTGGTGCGACCTGTAAAAGAGTTGAAAGATTTCAACAAAGTATTTTTGAAACAGGGTGAAAGTAAGGTGATCCATTTTAAAATTGACAAACAAAAGCTTTCATTTTTCAACCGGGAATTACAGTGGATCACAGAACCGGGATCTTTTGAAGTGATGATTGGAAGCTCGTCTGAAGACATCAGGTTAAGACAGGATTTTGAATTGAATCAATGATCAATAGTTTCGGGCGGTAGTCATTCAAACCTGTTATTTAAATAATTAATACATGCGTCCCAAGCCAGGATTAGCACTTTTAGCACTTTGTTTTGGCAACTTGCTCCATGCCCAAAAACAAAATAAGCCGGATGGCTATCCAAATTCAATTAAACCTGTCGGGATCATTAAAGGACTTTCGGATTCAGCATTGCTTGACGTGGTACAACGGCAAACATTTCGTTTTTTCTGGCACTTCGCGCATCCGGTAAGTGGGTTGGCCAGAGAAAGGGACAATACTGTAAAGGCAGAATATTATTGGGATTACATCAATGAAGCTGCTGACGAACCCAATTTAAGTAAAGGAACATTCGGTCCGGAAGCCGTTGCCATTGGTGGAACAGGTTTTGGAATTTTGTCAACCATTGTGGCCGTAAATCGCGGCTGGATAGGCCGTGATACCGCATTAAAACGCCTAATAAAAATTGTTGATTTTTTAATCAAAGCAGATTGCTACCATGGCATATATCCTCATTTCATGAATGGTGCCACGGGTAAAACAATTCCTTTCGGAAGGCTGGATGACGGCGCCGACATTGTAGAAACGTCCTATTTGTTCATGGGACTTCTTTCAGCAAAAGAATATTTTAATGGCGATTCACAGCTGGAAAAATATTTCGGGAAGCGGGTACAGCAAATGTGGGAAGTTGCAAACTGGAACTGGCACAGCAAAGGAGACAATAAATTTTTGTACTGGCACTGGAGCCCTGACAATGATTTTGATATGAACTTTCCAGTTTATGGATACGATGAAGCGCTGATCACATATATCGTTGCTGCATCATCTCAGTGGCATCCGATTTCTAAAGAGCTTTATGAAAATTCATGGGTAAAAAGCACCGGCTGGAAAAATGGAAAATCTTATTACAATATAAAATTGCCATTGGGTAATTATGATTATGGTGGCCCCTTATTTTTTGAACAATATACATTTATGGGGATTGACCCGAACCGGCTTACGGACGATGATGGAATTGATTATGCTGAGCAAACAAAAAACCACACGCTCATCAACAGGGCCTGGTGTATCGCTAATCCAAAAAAATTCAAAGGGTACGGTGAAAATTGCTGGGGATTGACAGCCGGTGATAGTTACAAAGGTTACGTAGCCCATTGCCCGCAGGAAGACCTTGGAGTGATACAACCAACCGCAGCAATCTCTTCTTTTCCGTACACACCTGAATACAGCATGAGGGCATTGAAACATTTTTATTACGATCTGGGTGATAAGATATGGGGTGAATATGGATTTGCGGATGGTTTCAGTGAAAGCAGGAATTGGTATGCAAAAACTCACCTGGCCATCGACCAGGGGCCCATCGTTGTGATGATCGAAAACTACAGGAGCGGTTTGATTTGGAAATTATTTATGAAAATCCCCGAAGTACAGAACGGCCTAAAAAAACTCGGCTTTAAAAGTCCATGGCTTCAATAATAGCATAACAGGTTAAATAAATAAATCTTTTTTTATCTTTTTAATTCATCAATTATGGATCATATATCCCGGCAGCAGTTTTTAAAACAAAGCGCCATGGCAAGCGCAGCCGTACTGTTGTCATCACTCAAAGACTTTGCGTTAACCATGCCAGGTAAAAAGATAAGAATTGGTTTAATAGGCTGTGGCAGTGTAAGCAACCGTTATTTGCCGCAATTAAAATCATCATCCCTGATAGATGTTGTAAGCCTGTGCGATATTAAATACGAAAGGGCTCTTGCACAAAACAAGCTATATAATGTAAATGCATCCACGTATCCAAACATTGACACTATGCTGGCGGGTGTTCCATTTGACATGATGGTCACATTAACCGACATGCAGGTGCATGGTGATTTGAATAAAAAAGCATTGTCAGCCGGCAAACATGTATGGAGCGAAAAACCCATGGCAAATACCTATGCTGAAGGCAAAGCACTATTGGACCTGGCGAAGCATAAGAAACTCAAATTTTGGGGAGCGCCTGCAGTCGTTGAAAGCCCGCAGTTTGCCTTCATGAGTAAAACAATACAGGAAGGAAAGTTGGGGCGAATTGCAAGCGCCCATGGCCAGTACGGGCACACAGGGCCCTCATGGTCTGCTTTCTTTTACGAAAAAGGTGGTGGCAGCATGCCGGACCTTGGGGTCTATAATATGGCAACGCTGACGGGTTTGCTTGGACCGGCAAAAAGTGTTATGGCGATGCTGAGCATTGTAACACCTGAAAGAACGGTAGATGACAAAGGAAAAATTAAAGTGGAAGCTGAAGACAATGCACACCTTTTGCTTGAACATGATAAAAATGTGATCAGCCATGTGATGTGCGGCTTCAACTTTTTTGATCCTCACGGACATGATGCTAAAGGACAATCCTTGCATTCCATACAGATATATGGGGATAAGGGAAATATGCGGCTGATCGGCTATGATTGGGAAACGAGTGGAGTAATGCTGGATAATTCCTGGACCGAACCAGCAAAACTTTATGCCACTGAAAGTGAAGGTTATGAATGGCAGGAAGGGGGAAGGGTAACCGCTGAAAGTATAGTGAAAGGTACAGAACCCAGGATCAATGTGGAACACGCGTTGCACGTGCTTGAGATCATTGAAGGTGCAAGAAAGTCATCAGCTACAGGTATGAAAGTAAAATTGACAAGCAAATTTCCCTGGCCGATGTTATAGTAATGAAAACAAAAGAGAAACATTGAAAATTTACTTTTCTGCTTCGCGCAACCTGCTTAAAAACTTACATAAATAATTTTAATCTTTAATCATTGCCGGATCATATTTTAGAAAATAAAAAAATAGTGATTGTTGGCGGAACAACAGGGATTGGTTTCTCTG
>JBDUCQ010000100.1:0-10371 GCA_040003385.1 Ginsengibacter sp.
ACTTCTTTCAATCCATTTGTAAAAAGCGTGCTGCCACTGCTTACCAGGTCGCAAATTGCATCTGCCAGGCCTATCCCCGGTGCAATCTCAACGGATCCGCTGATCTCGTGTATTTCAGCAGCGATATTTTTTGAGGAAAGAAAATTCTGCAGAAGAGATGAGTAAGTTGTGGCAATTTTCAAACCTTGCAGGTCGCCCACAGAACTGTATGGCATATTTTTAGGAACAGCAACGCTCAAACGGCAGCGTCCGAATCCCAGGCGGTACACTACGCTAATGTCCTTTCCTTTTTCAAGTAAAACATTTTCACCAAGTATTCCAGCATCTGCAACCCCATCAAATACATATTGCGGAATGTCATCGTCCCGCAGGAAGAATATTTCAACGGGAAAATTGAATGCTGTTGTTTTTAATTGTTTGTTCCCATTGTTCAATTCGATGCCGCATTCTTTCAGGATTTTTATGGAATCTTCGTACAACCTTCCTGATTTCTGGATCGCAATTTTAAGCATACATTTTTTTTAGCGAATAAAAAAAGGCTTACCGTTTAAGTAAGCCTTTTTGAGGAATATGATTGAATCACATAAACATCAGGTCAGCTCACCTTGCGGTAAGAAAGTATGATGATGTATGTGAACGTTCTGATTCATTGTTGTTACAAAGTAAAGGTGTAATCTTTATTTCAACAAATATAAATTAAAAAAATACGGGGAATGGAATAGCGGATATCCGGGTCCAGATAATAGACAAACATTGCAAAATAAACAAACTCACTCTTTAGGTAGATTAGAAAAAAAATTATATGTTGGTATTTTGTTACAAATCGCAACTCATTAATAGAGTCTTTTCTGAAGGGTTGTCAATTAATAATGATATTGAATATGCAAACAACAATGCAACCGTTGCAATCCCGTCAAAGGGTACAATCTATAGACTTATTAAGAGGTTCAATTATGATCATCATGGCATTGGATCATGTACGTGATTATTTTCACTGGTCCTCCCAATTTTACAATCCGCTTGACCTGAACCATACAAGCGTTCCGATTTATTTTACAAGGTGGATCACCCATTTTTGTGCACCCGTCTTCATGTTCCTGGCAGGGACTTCCGCTTACCTCATCGGTTTGAGAAAAAACAAGAAGCAATTGTCTTTTTTTTTATTCACACGCGGGTTGTGGTTGATGTTCCTTGAAGTAACGATTGTCTGTTTTGGCTGGTCATTCAATATCCATTTCCCTTTCATTGGCCTGATTACGATATGGGCATTAGGGGTTAGCATGGTTGCTTTGTCGGCATTTGTGTATTTACCTTTCAGGCTGGTCCTTGCTGCTTGCATCGTGATCGTAGCCGGGCATAATTTGTTTGATGATTTTCACGTAGCAGGCCATGGTATCAGGGCTTTTTTATGGGATGAGCTTCATGATCCGGAGGGATTTAAATTTCATGGGCATCTTTTATTTACTGGTTATCCAGTTCTCTCCTGGATCGGCATTATTCTATTGGGGTATTGTTTCGGGGCTTTTTATAAAAAAGATTTTCCGAGAGAACAAAGGAAAAAGTGGTTATTGTTATTGGGCACAGGCGCCATCATATTGTTCGTTGTGCTCAGGATGATCAATGTTTATGGAGACGCTCAACATTGGTCAGCTCAAAATTCCTCCACGTATACATTCCTTTCGTTTATGAATGTTGTAAAATACCCGCCTTCTTTATTGTATACACTTGCTACACTAGGCCCGGCTGTTATCATTTTAGCATTGATAGAAAAGCCATTAAACCGTTTTACGCGCTTTATCAGCGTGTACGGAAGGGTTCCAATGTTTTATTATTTAATACATATTTACCTAATACATTTATTGGCAATGATTGCAAGCCAGGTAACAGGTTTTGGCTGGCGGCCAATGGTAGCGGCCTTTGGGTTTCCTGAAATACATGGATATGGATTTTCCCTGGCCGTCGTTTACCTGATCTGGATAGCTGTGGTACTGGCATTATACCCATTGTGTAAATGGTACGACCGGTATAAAACTTCCCACAAAGAAAAATGGTGGCTGAGTTATTTGTAACCTGTTCGGCCATAGCTTCCATCGCCAGGTTCTCCCGGGAGTTTAAATCAGATCGAAACAAGTCAAAAGTTAAGAACCCTTCGCGACATAATAATGATGATGAAAAGATTTGTGAGACCTCTTCCCCGGGAACATCTATCTCAACAATAAAATCGGAATTTTTAAAGTATTTTCATACTTCTTAACGATCGCTGCCGTCATTTTTTTAATTTCTAATTCTTTCAATAATGGATAGTCAGGCTTCCAGGGGGCTGCAGCATTTTAAAAACTACGTGGGTATAAAATACCAGCTTTACAATAGCCTGTTCACGTCACTGCCATTTCACCGGATTGAAAAAACGGGAATGCTGCTTACCTTATTCCTCAATATTTGCGAAGAAGGTTACAAGAAAAAACTGAGCCCGTCTGAAATCATTGCAGAATTTTTCGAAAAACATACTTCATTTACCACTGTCCCGGAACAACTGGATATCCTCTTCAGGCTGACACAATATGTAGAACGTCAGGTGGTTTTATTTGATGCACTCGAAGATGCTGCTTTTGTACAGGTGCACGAAACAAGCGGCGCAGGCACACTGAAGCAGCTTGAACTTGAGGTTCTGCAAAACAACAAGGAAGATGCTTTGCAAAAAAAATTGATGGATTTTTCTATCAGGATGGTGCTTACAGCTCATCCCACTCAATTTTACCCAGGTACTGTTTTGGGCATCATCAATGACCTGGCAAAGGCGCTTACAGATAACAATACAGGCCAGATCAATATGTACCTGCAGCAGCTTGGCAAAACAGCCTTTTTTAAGAAAGAGAAACCAACCCCTTATGATGAGGCGCTGAGCCTGATATGGTATCTTGAAAATGTATTTTATGCAGCTGCAGGAAGGATCATTTCATTCATGAAAAACCAGTTTCCATCGGCAGTGAGCCCCGATAATCCCATCATCAATATGGGATTTTGGCCGGGTGGTGACCGGGATGGAAATCCCTTTGTAAATGCTGAGATTACCCTGAAAGTGGCAGACGCACTCAGGGGCGGAATCATCAAGTGTTATTACCTGGATATTCGAAGGCTTAGGCGCAGGCTTACTTTTAAAGGAGTTGAAACCATTTTGCAGGAACTGGAAACACAACTGTATGATAACATTTTTATTCCCGGTCAACGCACCCCGCTTTCAAAAAATGAAATACTGGGTGAGCTGAATAAAATTAGGGAGATCATTATTTACCAGCACAATGGATTGTTTCTTCACCTTGTAGATAACCTGATCAATAAGGTACATGTTTTCGGATTATATTTTGCGTCGCTTGACATCAGGCAGGAGAGCTCGGTGCACAACATTGTACTCGAAGCAATCGCAGCTGATGACAAATTACTGCCTGCTGGTTATCCAGGCATGGACGCTGTTGAAAAGATCCGGCTGCTCACGGATAATAATGAATTACCGGCCGAACCTATTTATAAAGACCCCTTGGTAAACGATACCATCAGCTCGATCATAGCAGTAAAAACAATTCAGGAATACAATGGGGAAGCCGGCTGTAACAGGTATATCATAAGCCAGTGCAACAGCGCACTGAATGTGCTGGAAGTATTTGGCCTATTCATTCTATGCGGGTGGAAAAAAGAGGAGATGAACATAGATGTTGTCCCGTTGTTTGAAACGATCGATGACTTACAAAATGCTGCATCGATTTTAAAAACTTTATACCATAATGAAACATATCTCAGGCATTTAAAACGCAGGAATAACTGCCAGACGATCATGCTTGGATTTTCTGATGGAACAAAGGATGGCGGGTATCTAATGGCCAACTGGAGCATCTACAAAGCCAAAGAAGAGCTGACAGCCATCTCCAGGGAAAACCATATTGATGTGATATTTTTTGATGGCCGCGGAGGACCGCCGGCACGTGGCGGAGGCAAAACGCACAAGTTCTATGCTTCTATGGGGAAGAACATTTCCAACAAAGAGATCCAATTGACGATTCAGGGACAGACGGTCAGTTCTAATTTTGGAACCATTGATTCCGCGCAGTATAATATTGAACAGCTGATCCATGCAGGAATTTCAAATGAACTTTTTTCTACGAGGAATATTACATTGCAAAAAGAGGAGGAAACCCTTCTGGAAGAATTGTCCAGGGAAAGCTTTGTGGCTTACAGCGCGTTGAAAAATCATCCTGATTTTGTTGACTACCTCTCGCATGTAAGTCCATTAAAATTTTACAGTGAGACAAATATTGGAAGCCGTCCCGCAAAAAGAGGAGCTGGGAAAAAATTAAACCTGAAGGACTTGCGGGCCATTCCATTTGTGGGAGCATGGAGCCAGCTGAAGCAAAATGTAACGGGGTATTATGGACTGGGGAGTGCGTTTGAAAAGCTGGAAAAGCAAGGAAAGTTTGGCCAGCTTAAATCGCTGTACAAATCTTCCATGTTCTTTAAAACGCTGATCGACAATTGTGAAATGGCGATGAAAAAATGTTTTTTTCCATTGACTGAATATTTGTCCAAAGATGAAAAATATGGTGAGATCTGGAATATGATCTACGGGGAGTATGAGCGAACAGAAAAATATCTTTTCCGGCTAAGCGGAAAAACAGAATTAATGGCAGACTACCCGGTAGAGCAATTGTCTGTCAGCATGCGTGAAAGGATCGTTTTGCCACTAATCACCATACAGCAGTTTGCCATCACCCGGATACGGGATATAGAAAAAAAAGTTGAACAGGATCCTTTGAAAGAAACTTATGAGAAGCTGGTGATCCGCTGCTCCTTTGGGATCATCAATGCGGGGAGAAACTCTGCCTAGATCAGCTACCCTAGTTTGAGAATCTTTTTGATAAAATAACACTCAATGTTCAACACTCAATGTTCAAGTTGAAAAACACTAATTCTGAAAATTCTGATAATAAAAGACCCTCCATAGAAATGGACGGTCCTAACGATTGATTGCCATATGAAAATCTTTGAATATTTTATGTGAAGGCCAGTTACTGAATAAATCTGGCTATCTGATTATCATTTTATTTTATTTACAATTTCAAGTTCACTCATTGACAAAGATTCCCACCATTCATCCGATACATCTTCCAGCCTGTATTCTGTATCAATATCATAATCACCGTTTGAATCTATTTCATAAAAACAATTGTTTAGCGTATCCAGCACACTATTGATAGATTTCAATTCCACAAAAAATAACCTGCTAATTAATTTTTTATTTACTTTTTGTTCTAAAAATTCAATACGCTTTTCAAGGTCCGAGATTTTATCATCTCTCCATGCCAGGAATATACACGCAATAACAATTGCAAGAATGAATGTTATGATTAATATTGCCGACATTTATTTCAAATTTAAAACTCATTTATTTATCATTTTACGGTTTTATAAACAATGGTTACCCCATAGCTGACTTAGGAATGTATACCGGACGAAGTTTTTTATACTCCGGTTCGATTATTTTCCGTTCAAGGATTAAAAAATAAATATAGCTCAGGACCATTGACAATAAAAGGCTTGCAAGAATTGCAATTTTCGCAATGTCCCTGGATTGTTCCCCTTCAAAAGCAAGTGTGGTGGTAAAAATTGACATTGTAAATCCAATACCAGCCAGTGAGCCAATACCAAGAATCTGCCTTAAATTGGTATTGGTTGGCAGTTTTGCAATTTTAAATGAAAGCATTACGTGGCTGAAAATAAAAATCCCAATCGGTTTTCCAATCACCAGACCGGAGATGACTCCCAGGCTTATGTTATCTTTTAAGGAAGCTATAATATCCGGTGGCACCAGGATGGCGGTATTCGCCAATGCAAACAGAGGAAGAATGAGAAAATTCACAAATTTAAGTATTGCATTTTCAAATTTTGGCAATGAATTCACCGGGATGGCAAATGCTACCAGCACCCCTGTAATACTGGCTTCTATTCCAGAATTAAAAATCAGGTACCATAAAATAAAAGCCAAACAGGCCTGCAGAATTCCAAATTTCATTTTCCGGTAATTAGAAGCCCAAATCAGCGCGTAGACAAAAGCACCAACAAACAATAAGACCCAGTTAATAGAATTGCCATAAAACAATGCAATCACCACGATAGCACCCAGGTCATCAATAATGGCGAGGGCCATCAGGAAAATTTTAAGGCTGGCAGGAACACGCTTTCCAAACAAAGATGCAATGCCGAGTGAGAATGCAATATCTGTCGCCGTTGGGATTCCCCATCCGTGAGCGAAATGAGAATTGATATTGAATGAGGAATAGATCAATGCCGGCACTATCATACCTCCGAGGGCTGCACCAAAAGGAAGGATCGCTTTTTTAAAACTTGATAATTCCCCCTGGGTAAGCTCACGTTTTATTTCCATCCCCGCAAACAAAAAGAAAAATGTCATCAAAAAATCATTGATCCACTTTAACCCTGAATGCGGAAGATGTAACGGAATTGGGTAACGTAATTCACTGTTCCAGATTCCGCGATACCATTCGCCGTTTGCAATATTTGAAAAGAAAAGGGATGCAATTGTACAAGCAAGCAAAAGAATACCTATAAACCTGCTGTCTGAAATAAACCTCTTCAGCGGGTTGATTGCTTTTTTATACAACTTTATCATTGTTTATTCTTCTTTTTATAGGTTTTAAAAGCGACCTAAACGGATCAGCTGGCTGCTTCTTCCTTGATACATTTAATCAACGTATCCAAGAACTCCCATTTCCGGTATATCCAAACCCGCAACCTCAGCCTCAGGAGACACCCTGATTGGCGTAATTTTATTTGACAATTTGAAGAAAATATACATGACCACGAAAACAAAAATCGCACAGGTCATTACGCCAATAAATTCAGCTATTAGCTGTTTTCCGTCGCCATAAAACAAACCCTTTACTGTACCGGGCACACCGTTCCAACCATCTCCATAAGAACCATCTGCAAAAAGTCCTAATGCAAGGCAGCCCCACGCTCCATTTGCACCATGTACCGCAAAAGCTCCAACAGGATCGTCGATCTTTAATTTTCTGTCAACGAAATTGTAAACCAGTATAACTAAAATGCCTGCAATTGCTCCAATGATCACTGCTGCCATAGAATTAACAAAAGCGCACGGTGCGGTAATCGCCACCAAACCGGCAAGTAATCCATTGCACAGCATTCCAGGATCTGGTTTTTGCCTTTTCAGATACATATAAAATAACGCAGATAAAGTACCTGCTGTACCTGCCATCATGGTGTTCACTGCAACTACACCAATGCGTAAATCTGTACCTGCCAAAGTAGATCCCGGGTTAAATCCAAACCACCCGAGGGCCAGAATGAAAGTACCCAGAATCGCCATTGGTATATTGTGGCCAGGGATTGTATTTATTTCCCCATTTTTACCATATTTTCCAATTCGCGGGCCAATTACAATTGCTCCTGCCAAAGCAGCCATACCACCAACAAGATGGACCACAGAAGAACCAGCAAAATCCACATGTCCATGTCCTAAGCCAAAGTTTACTCCCAATTGAGCCAACCAACCCCCACCCCAAACCCAATTTCCGAAAATGGGATAAACAAACATGGAGATGAACAATCCAAAAATTAGGAATGATTTAAACGACCATCTTTCTGCCATTGAGCCGGTGGGAATGGTGGCTGTTGTATCCATAAATACCATCTGGAAAAGAAAGAGTACAAATACACCTACATCATATACCTTACTGTTCAGGAAAAATCCAACAGATCCGATGATTCCAAAATCCTTACCAAACAAGTGGATAACATATTCGTGCGGAATAACACCAGGTGCTCCCCCAAGGGTTGCAGCATTCAATGCCCCACCGAACATAAATGCAAATCCGCAAATCCAGAAGCCGATCATACCCACTGCATATACTAAAAAATTCATACCCATGGTATGGGCAACATTTTTCTTTTGAGTGAATCCTGTTTCTACCAATGCAAAGCCAGCTTGCATGAACATGACAAGAAATCCACAGATGAGTGTCCACATGATGTTGATGGAGATCTTATTGTGCCCGGCAGTTGTTGCAACTTCCTCAACAGTGGGCTTACCCGCAGTTGCAGCAGTTACATCACTTATTGTTCCTGTAGCAGTACCGGCTGCGTCCTGTGCAAAGGAAGGAATTGCAATTGCGACTAAAAGCAGGATCACCGCAGTGATAATAAACTTTAAATAAATTTTTGGCCAGTTTCTCAGGTGATTGATAAAATTTAATTTTCGCATGTCAATTATTTTAGTTGGGTAAATTCATTAAATATTTAAAAATGATAGGTGGCTGCCAGTATTCCTGATACCGTACTTTTTGTAGTTGCCCCATCATGCTTTTCAAAAATTGCATCTTTACCATTATCCAATCTTAATTCCGGGATAATTGTGAGATTCCCGATTTTAAAATTCGGAGAGAGCGTTACGTCAAATATATTGGTCGCAGGGGCGCTTGATGCACCGTCTTCATTGTGAAAATATTCTGTGCGCAATGTGATTCCGAAAACACTGGTAGGGTCATAGTTAAAATACAGCGCTGAGCCCCACCAATTAGTGCTTGAGGTTGAATCTGTTTTACCGGTAACGATCGTGCCGTTGTACCCGATACTGAAATGATCTGTTACCGCTCCTGTAAGCACAAGGTCAAACTGGTTAACACTTAATGAACCATAAGTTCCCTGGTAATTAAGATATGCCTTGATCTTGTCGTTTGCTGAACCTGTACTGAACTGGGCAATCGCAAATTTTCTTGAGGATGTTGTTGAAACAAGATCTGAAGTATTCGCAACACCAAGCATAAGGCTGCTCTTTTTTCCCAAACCAATATCTGCTTTCAGGCCGGTGTGTGAAAATGGGCCATATGAAAACATATAATCCATGCTGTAATTGCGGTTCAGGTATGCGTCTACCAGCTCATAACCTATATGGGTTGCCCATTTGCCCATGGTTAACTTAAAATGATCAGTCACTGCATAGCTTAAATAAGCCTGTTTGATTGCAAACAATGTAGTGTGATCAGGATTTCCATACGAAAATTCTTCCGCACGCCTCCCAAATCCCAGGTCAATTGTTGCGCTTGCCTTTCCAAAGCTGTGATCAGCTTTGATGCTTGCCATTCCAAGTTCAAAAGAATTTTGAGAATTTGTAAAACTTGTAAAATTGTTAAGGTTACCGGATTTAGGATTGTCAAAATTATACCTGTAGTAAACATCTACAGAACCGGTTATAGTGGGACCAGGCTTAGGTTCTTCGGCAACGGCTGCTGGAGGAATTTTTGTGGAATCCGTTTGTGCATAAGAGGAAACAAACCCAATAATTAATACGTGTCCTAAGAAAAATTTTCTTAACATTGTTTAAGTTTTAAAGATTAAAAAGGAAGGGGTATTGCTGATTGACTTTTCTCAGAAGTCAATCAACTCAGCAGTACCCTTTTCTCATTCGGTTAATGAACCATTATTTTTTTCAATCAAATCCATATCTAACTATGTTCCAGGTACCGGATGTCCAGTAACGAATTATTCTCAGTTATTCGTCAATTCGGCTGCCCCTTTTTCTTCTGCGGTAAGGGCCCCATTGGACCTTACCAATAAAGTTCCCTGCAAATATTTTTCATTGTGTTGTGAGGCATCAAGGCCTAATTCTTCATCGGCAGTGCTGACACGTATTGGCAGTATATAATTGATCAGCTTAAAAATACCATACGAAACCGTAAAGCTGTAAGTCACTACTATTGCCAGTGCTTTCACCTGTGTAACAAAGAATGCAGGATTGCCATAAAATATACCATCGTTTCCGCCGCTGTTCACAGTTTTAGTAGCGAAGATCCCGGTCATTAACATACCAACCATACCACCGATACCGTGACAAGGGAAAACATCCAGGGTATCATCCAGGATTGATTTGGACCTGTAATAAACAGCTATGTTTGAAATCAACGCTGCAACAGCGCCAATGAAAATGCTTTGTGGAATAGCTACAAATCCTGCGGCAGGCGTGATCGCTACCAATCCTACCACGGCACCTATACAAAACCCAAGCACTGAAGGCTTCTTACCTTTCAGTACATCAAAGAACATCCATGATAAACCAGCAGCAGCGGCGGCAGTATTTGTAGTGGCAAATGCTGAAACAGACAAAGCATTGGCAGCCCCTGCAGAACCAGCGTTGAATCCAAACCATCCAAACCAGAGCAATCCAGTTCCGATCAAAACATAAGGAATATTGGCGGGTGGGATTTCCTGGTTTTCAAGATGCACTTTCCTGCGTTTCAAAACCAATGCGCCAGCCAAAGCCGCACAACCTGCAGAAATATGTAC
>JBDUCQ010000101.1:0-10334 GCA_040003385.1 Ginsengibacter sp.
ACCTGATACCTCATATTCATTCCTACTTTATCTGCCTTTTTAATTGTAAATGGCTCCATGCCGTAAACGGAAGCAACCCGGCAATTATAAAAGACATTGGATTCATCGTGATCGTAAAGGCTATCCAGGTTATCAGTACAATATAGAAAGGGTAAATGAAGAATAGCAATCCTACTACGAGTGAATCATAATGGTCATTGGCCCTTCTTTGAAGCAATTTGATCACCGGGTAATATAATGGAAAGTGCAAAAATAATCCGGTCACCGAAGGGAGGAAAAGAATAATCTTTTTAAGCAATGGTTGATCTGATTCAAATGTCCTCTTTATTTTTTCTTTGTCCCGTGGATCAATTTCGATCACCAGTTTTCTTAACCTATCTTCTAATAATGAATTAAATGCCAGGATATTTTTTCCGTCACCGGCTTCAGGCGAAACGTCTTCCCTGCTGATCACTGTTCCAAAATTGAGGATCACATTTTTACCAAAGAATCTGAATGAGCTGTAATTGATTCCCAAAGGCAATATCTGCAAAGGGATTTCATTTTGCCAGGCGCTGATCGCCAATCTTGCTGTTCCTTTTTTTAATGGCCGGAGGTGCCATTCATTGATGCACCTGCCTTCACTGAATATTAATACGATCCCATTTTTTTTGAAGAGGTCCTGGCATTCGGTAAAAGTGGTATAATTGTGTTCAAGGTTTTCAGCGCCTTCGCTTACCCGGTACACGGGTAACATATTCAAAAGTCCTAAAATCCATGTTACAATCCTGTTGGTAAAAACGTCTCCACGGGCAAGTGAATAAACAGGCTTTTTAAACAGTGAGGCAATGATCACTGCATCCAAAAATGAATTGGGATGGTTGGCAGCTATCAGCAATGGTCCCTTGTGATGTAATAATTGGGGTTGGTTGATGGTGATTTTCCGGCAATAAAAGTTAAGGGCTATTTGCGCCGGTATTTTTAAGAGAGTATACAAGAATTTTTGCAGGAAGGTAACTAATATTCTTGCGAAGGTGCCGGCAACCAGGTGGCTTCAGAGAGCTCAGGTATTCCTATCGGCTTTTTTCTTTTTATAACCTACGTAAATTTTTCTCTCGTCATTGGTGAAATATCTCCCCCCTCCGGCCCCGATGAAAATTCTTTCACCGCGGGGCCCTGTGATACCCTTATCAATTTTCCCCTCTTCATCGATATTCTTATTTTTTCTTTTATGCTGTTTGCCGCTTTGCCATAAACTGAAAATGGCCAGGAACAGTACTGCGAAAATAACGCCTGGTCTTTTCATGATTTTTCTTTAGCGGAAATGTTCAAAAATTCGGCCAAAAATTCAGTCAGTTCAATTGAGGGTCAAGCGGAAAATTGATCATCATTTCATATTCCCCACCCAGGTGCCGGAGTGCATCCTTCCACAGGTCTTCGTGTTTCGGGTGAAAGACCAGATGGCGTGTAGCCTCAACCGTTAGCCAGCTTTTTTCCTTCATTTCACCATCGAGCTGTGCATTGCCCCAGCCGCTGTACCCGATGAAAAACTTCACTTTGTCAAAATCTATATTGTTCAGCCTGATGTTAGACAGCATACTCTCAAAATTGCCGCCCCAGTAAATACCATTCAGCACTTCATGGCCACCGGGGATGATCTCTGGATACTGGTGAAGAAAATGGATTGAATCCATCTGGACAGGCCCCCCATAATAAACCGGGACTGTGCAATCGTTCATTTCGGGAACGAGCTCGTCCAGTGTTTTTGAAATTTTTTTGTTCAGGACGAAGCCGAGAGTACCTTCGGGCTGGTGTTCACAGATAAAAATAACAGAGCGGACGAAGTTAGGATCTTTTAAAAATGGATTGGCGATCAGTAACGTCCCTGCTGCAGGTGATATCATATCCCGAAATTATATTTTATTGTTGAAGTATGTTATCTTGCTTTTGAACATGGCTGCCTGCCATAAATGATAATACTGAGTTAAAACACTTAAAATCCAGCACCTTATTCTTTGTAAGTGAGCACTCCGGTTAAATTTGTAGATACACATGAAGCGAATATTTCCTGTTATTACGATATTGATTTTTCTATCGTTGCTCGGTATTGTCTTTTTCCAGGTGCTGTGGATCAGGCAGGCAATTGATTCAAAGGAGCTACAGTTTGAGGAGCACATAACGATCGTGACTGCTGCTGCCGCGAATGAGCTGGTAGAGCGAAAAGGGAATCTGTCTCCTTTTCAGAATAAAAAAAACAACGATGCTTTATCACCTTTGAACATTTTTCCCCCGACGATTACACACAAATTTACAAGGGATGAAATACGGGCGATCATAAAAAATGCTTTTGAACTCCACGAGATGAAAGATGTTCCGTTCGAGTTTGCAGTTACGCCGACCTCTATGATGGGTGAAGAAATACAATCTGAAAACTTTTCAAAATTATATGCGGATACTGTTCACAATAAAACTTTTTCCATACCACTCGAATCTCCAAGCGGCAGCCTTTCAGAAGGTGTTTCGCCGGAAGAATTGCTTGTGATCCTGGTTCCCCACGTTCAAAATATTGTGTGGAAACAAATGTTATGGATGGTACTGGGTGCGGTGTTGTTCACATTCATCATTTTTTGCGCGTTCTTTCTAACCATCCGGGCTTTGCTGAAACAAAAAAAGCTCAGTGAGATTAAATCGGATTTTATCAATAATATGACCCATGAATTTAAAACACCGCTCGCAACGATCTCTCTGGCGGTGGATGCGCTGAAAAATGAAAAGGTGATTCATGACCGGACTAAGACGGAATATTTTACCGGGATCATTAAAGATGAGAACAAGCGGATGAATAAACAGGTTGAAACGATCCTGCAGGCTGCACTCCTGGATAAGCAGCAGATACAATTGAACCTGAAAGTTTTGCATGCTCATGAACTGATCACAAGTGCAGTAAACAACATCAGGCTACCGGTTGAAGAAAGGCAGGGCAAACTGGAAATTTGTTTATCTGCACCTGATGATAAAGTGATGGTAGATGAAGTGCATTTTATTAACCTCGTCAATAACCTGCTCGATAATGCGGTGAAATATTCCAAAGACAACCTGCTGATAAAGCTAAGTACTCAAAATCTTCCCCATTTGCTAAGGGTTAAGATCGAAGACAATGGCATTGGTATGAGTAAGGAAACTTTGCACCGGATTTTTGAAAAATTCTACAGGGCACATACGGGAAATATTCATAATGTAAAAGGATTTGGACTGGGACTTAGTTATGTAAAAACAATTGTGAAAGCACACAATGGAAAAATAAAGGCAGAAAGCACACCAGGAAAGGGCAGCTGCTTTATTATCGATTTCCCCCTTGCAGAAATTCCGGGTACCTAATTACCTGAGCATTCTCCCATTTCTTCCCAGCAGTAATTCATGGATGTTTATTACAGCCATCTTCTACATATTTAAAATTTCTCACATTTAATGATATTGTCTGAAACGGGGCTAAAAATGTGAAAGTTTTTCAAAATATTCACGGATACGAAATCTGCATAAACTTTATGCGTTATCAACAGGTTATACAGTCCTGTTAACATACCTCTTCTTCAATCCCTTGTAAAAGCCTTGCTGGCGTTGAACTAAATCGACGTGGATAAAAATCTTTTTACCAAATTAGTTGTTAAAGTGGGAAAAAGTGTTATTTTGTGGAAATTTATATAAATTTCTCTAATCCATTAATAATGATAGGTTTTATAGGTGAGTATGAAGCTACATTAGATGCCAAGGGCCGTTTTCTCCTTCCAGCAGGATTTAAGAAACAGATTCCTGAAGGTACTTCAGATCATTTTATCATAAACCGTGGCTTCGAAAAATGCCTTAGCCTTTACCCAATGAAAAGCTGGAAACCTATCTTTTCTGACATCAGCGAACTCAACCAGTTTGATCCTAAAACCAGGCAATTTACCCGTTATTTTTTGAACGGTGCAACACAGATAGAACTGGACAGTGCCAATAGATTGTTATTACCTAAAAACCTGATGGATTATGCAGGGCTTGAAAAAGATATCGTGCTGGTCTCGGCAGTGGATAAAATTGAAATATGGGATGTACTACAATACAAACAGTTCTTTGACAATTTTTCACCAGAAGCATTTAGCAACCTGGCAAAAGAAATTATGGCGGGGGAGCAAAAACCCCGGCTGTAGTGGAAGATTATCATGTTCCGGTGATGCTGCAGGAAGTGATGGATGGATTGCAGATTAAACCGTCCGGGATCTATGTGGACTGCACATACGGCGGCGGTGGGCATAGCGCGGCGATACTTGAAAGACTTGACCCCAGTGGAAAGCTAATTGCGTTTGACCAGGACGAGGAAGCGCGGAAGAACAGTCCGCCAGATTCCAGGCTAATATTCATTCCTCATAATTTCCGGCATTTGCAACGGTTTCTCAGGCTGCATAATATCCAAAAACTGGATGGGATAATGGCGGACCTGGGAGTATCGAGCTACCAGTTCAATACCGCCGCACGTGGATTTTCCACCAGGACGGATGGGCCGTTGGATATGAGAATGGATCAACGCCAGGAATTGACAGCCGGACACATCTTAAAAAATTACTCTGAAGAAAGGCTTCAAAAAATTTTTGAACAATTCGGCGAAGTCACCAATTCAAAAACCTTGGCTCGAACCATCATACAGCAAAGAGCAAAAAATCCGATTAGCAGGATTAGTGAATTCAAAAATGCGGTTCATGCACTGGTGAAAGGCAATCCCAATAAATATTTCGCCCAGGTTTTCCAGGCCCTTCGGATAGAAGTAAATGATGAAATGGGATCATTGCAAATGATGCTGCATCAACTGCCCGAACTGATGAAAAACGGGGGTCGTATTGCCATCATAACATTCCATTCCCTGGAAGACCGGCTAGTAAAAACATTCATGAAAAGTGCACAGGCAGGAAACATGGATGGCACTGACCGGATATACGGAACAAAAGCAGAAAATATTTTTCAATTGATCACCAAGAAGCCTATGACACCACAGCCGGGAGAAATCAAAAACAATCCGAGGGCAAGGAGTGCGAAACTCCGGATTGCAGAAAAAATATAAAGCATTTCCAGAAAGCATGTCGCTTAAAACAGCAAAAAAATATAAGGATTCATTGTTCACCCAGAAGAAAGACTGGCGGAAATTATTGTACCAGCGATGGATAGTAAAGAACATACCATTCTTTTTATTCGCCGCGGTTTTAACAGTACTCTACATAGCCAATGGGCATTATGCCGATAAGACTATCAGAAAAATAAACTCAACAGCCCGTCACCTGAAAGAAATGGAGTATGAGTTTAAAACAGTGAAAAGAGATGTGATCTTCCGGAGCAAGGAGAGTGAGCTTGCAAAAGCGGTTGAACCTTTGGGTTTAAGGGAACTGGTGATCCCACCGCTGATGTTAACAGATTCTATTATAAAGTAATTGCTTTTAGAAATAAGAACTTAAAACTAACCCGGGAACATTGGATGTAAAGAAGGATATATTATGGCGTGTTTACCTCTGTTTCCTCGGCATCATCATGCTGGGATGCATTGTCATCGGCCGGACCTTTTACATACAGGCCTTCCAGGGAAAATACTGGAAGAGCATGAGCGACAGTCTCCACTTACGGTACATGCCCTTGAATGCTGAACGGGGAAGCATCTACAGCGAAGATGGAAATATGCTAAGCACTTCCATCCCCGTATTTGATGTATACATAGATTTCAACGCGGATGGCCTGAGAGAAAAAAACGGGAAAAGATTTTTTAACAATCTTGATTCACTCAGCCTTTCACTGTCTGCACTGTTTAATGATGCTTCCGCGGCATCGTATAAGAAAGAATTGTTGATCGCCTATAAAAATGAAGACCGCTATTTCCCGCTGAAAAAGAAAATATCCTTTGAACAATATAAGCAGCTTAGGGAATTTAACCTGGTTAAAGAAGGAAGGAATAAAAGTGGGTTCATCATCGATGTCAGGGACAACAGGGTGAACCCTTATGTTTTACTCGCCAACCGCACCATCGGATTATCCAGGGGTGATACCAGTAAAAATGTGGGTTTGGAGCGCGCCTACGACAGCGTACTAAAAGGCCAGATGGGTCAGCGCCTGATGCGTTATATGGCAGGCGCATATGTTCCTGTGGATGGCGCCGAAATTGAACCTGAAAATGGAAAAGACATCATCACCACCATCGATACTTACATGCAGGATGTTGCAGAGAATGCGCTGATGAAAATGATGGTTTCAAATAATTCGGTACATGGGACCTGCATGGTGATGGAAACGCAAACAGGCAAAATAAAGGCCATTGCCAACCTCGGTAAACGACCCGATGGCGGATACCTGGAAGACTATAATTATGGTATCGGTAAAAAAACTGAACCCGGTTCCATTTTTAAAGTAGCAACATTGTTATCATTACTGGAAGATAAATATGTTGACACCAACACCATTGTTGATTGTGAAGGCGGCAGAAAAACTTTTTATGGATTGCATATCACTGATTCTCACCTGGGGTCAGGAAATATTACTGTAAAAGAAGCATTTGCCAGGTCTTCAAACGTGGCATTTGCAAAGCTGGCTGAACAATATTATCACAATCAGCCACAACAATTTTATCAGCACCTTCATAAGCTGCGGCTGGATACCATGGCCGGCGTAGACATCGTGGGCCAGGCTGCACCACTTATCAAAAAACCGGGTGGTAAATACTGGACCAAAACAACCCTGCCATTCATGGCACATGGTTATGAAGAATTGGTAACCCCACTTCACATGTTAATGGTATACAATGCCATTGCAAACAATGGTCGGATGATGAGGCCTTACCTGGTCAATTCAATCAATAACCTGGGAGTTGTTGTTAAAACATTTCAGCCCAGGGTACTGGTAGAAAAAATATGCAGTGATGAAACCCTGGGAAAATTAAAAGAATGCCTGCTTGATGTAGTGGAAAGTGAACACGGAACAGGCAAACAACTGAAAAGTGACCAGTATTTATTTGGTGGTAAAACGGGTACAGCAGTTTCGGCACTCGATAATCGTGGATACAACAAGGGAAATAAAATTTATCAATCTGCTTTTATTGGCTTTTTTCCTTTTGACAAACCCACTTATACAATCGCGGTTGTAATACAAAACAGCAATGAATCCAAGCTGGCGTATGGAGGAGTGGTATCAGGACCTGTGTTCAGGGAAGTGGCAGATAAAATATATGCAGCAACATTAAAGGGCCAGCCTCAATACAGGCCACTCGTAGTGAACGACAGCATCAATTACCAGTATGTCGGTTTACAAAAAGACATCAACCGGATCTTAAATGTTTTCAACTTTTCATTTACTGATTCATCAACAGCCGGATCCTGGCGCACCATGAGCATGTACAACAACCACGCATTGCTGAAATCTGTAAGTGTTCCACCGCAGGCTGGCAATGTGACGCCGGACGTACATGGTCTTGGTTTAAAAGATGCAATATACCTGCTTGAAAATTTCGGGCTGAGGGTCGCAGCAGGTGGTAAGGGCAAAGTGATATTCCAGTCACTCACCGCAGGATCGAATTTTAATAAAGGACAGCTGATAAATATCCAATTGAATTAATGGCATTCTTACAAGACATATTATATAAGGTGAACATCCGCTCAGTCCGGGGATCAGTGGTGAGCCAGATCACTGACCTTCAAACTGATTCAAGGCAAGTGAAACCAGGTACCTGCTTTATTGCAATCAAAGGAGTTCTTACTGATGGGCACAATCATATGCAGGAGGCCCTGGTAAATGGCGCATCCGTAATTATTTGCGAGCAACTACCCGAACAAACGGCAGAAAATATTCAATTCGTCGTTGTAGAAAACACTTCCATTGCTGCCGGGTACATGGCTCACAATTTTTACGGTTCACCTTCTGAAAAAATAAAGCTTGTTGGGGTTACCGGTACGAATGGAAAAACAACAATTGCCACACTTTTATACAAATTATTTTCCGCACTGGGTATAAAAAGCGGCCTGATCAGCACTGTGCAAAACAACATAGGCACCGAAGTGGTACCCGCCACACATACCACCCCGGACCCCATTAGCCTGAATATGCTACTTGCAAACATGGTGAAGGCGGGCTGCAGGTATGTTTTCATGGAAGTGAGTTCTCACGCACTCAGCCAGCATCGCGTTGCAGGTCTTCATTTTACCGGCGGCCTGTTCAGCAATATCACCCACGACCATCTCGATTACCATAAAACTTTTGATGAATATATCCGGGCAAAAAAGAAATTCTTCGATGACCTGCCGTCTTCAGCATTTGCCATCAGCAATGCAGATGATAAACGCGGTATTGTGATGCTTCAAAACTGCAAGGCTAAAAAATATTATTACAGCCTGAAAAGTTTGGCTGAGTTTAAGGGAAAGATACTGGAGAACAATTTGACCGGGCTGCTTATGAATATAAATGAGATCGAAGTTCATTTTAAATTGATAGGAACCTTCAACGCTTACAATTTACTGGCAGCCTTCGGTGCCGCTGTTTGCCTGGGTGAAGAAAAAAATGAAGTATTAAAAGTATTGAGCAGCTTAAGCGGGGCAGAAGGAAGATTTGATTATATAGTTTCCCGGAAGGAAAAAGTGATTGGCATCATTGATTATGCTCACACCCCTGATGCACTTCTCAATGTACTCGCAACTATCAAAAACCTGCGCCATGGAAATGAGCAAATCGTAACAGTAGTAGGATGCGGCGGTGACCGGGATAAAACCAAACGTCCGGTGATGGCCGAAGTGGCCTGCGAATACAGTGACAAGATCATTTTTACTTCAGACAATCCAAGGAGCGAAGATCCTGCAATGATATTAAAGGACATGGAAGCGGGCCTGGGCATGACAGCAAAAAAAAAATCAATTTCTATAGCCGACAGGAAAGAAGCAATCAAAACCGCGGTGAATTTTTCACAGAAAGAAGATATTCTGCTGATCGCCGGGAAAGGTCATGAAAAATACCAGGAAATCAAAGGGGTTAAATATCCTTTTGATGATAAGGCTGTATTGGTGGAGATGTTTGAGTTGTTGGGGAAATGAGGAAAGAGGTATGAGGGAGTACCGAGACAATAATCATTAATTAATAATTAATAATCAGTAACAGGCTATTATGCTATACCACTTGTTTGAATGGTTTGCAAAAAATGGAATCAGGTTTCCCGGTAGCGGGCTGTTTCATTTTATATCATTCAGGCTATTGCTGACAATTATTTTATCACTGACTATTGCCACTGTATTCGGAAAACGATTGATTAATTATTTAAAAATTAAGCAGATCGGGGAATCTGTTCGTCACCTGGGGTTGCAGGGAGAGCAGGAAAAAGCCGGCACTCCCACCATGGGAGGGATCATCATAATCCTGGCTATCCTGATACCAACTTTATTGCTCGCCAACCTGGATAAAGTGTATGTCCGTTTGATGTTATTGTGCACTGTATGGCTGGGTGTGATTGGTTTCATAGATGATTACCTGAAAATTAAAGCCAGGCGAATTGCCAAACTCAAAGGAATTGATTATAAAAAAACAGATGCTGACGGACTGGCAGGAAGGTTTAAAATTTTTGGACAGGTAATGCTGGGGGTCATCATTGGAAGCACTTTGTATTTTAACCAGAATGTAGTTGTACAGCGGGAAATACTCACCAATGATAAAGGTGTGGTTCAAAGGGGTGAGATCAGGTTGAAGGAAGACACGGTGCTGACCGAAGGCCGGATCCACAGGTTCGTAACAGTAAAGACACCCATCACCACCATCCCATTTGTAAAAACACACGAATTCAACTATGCGAAGCTGTTGCCCAAAAGCCTTGAAAAATATACCTACATCATTTATATCCTGATCGTGATATTTATCGTCACAGCAGTTTCTAACGGGGCGAATATATCTGACGGGCTGGATGGCCTCACCACCGGTGTAAGTGCCATCATTGGTTTGTGCCTTGGCGTATTTGTTTTCGTGAGCGGCAGTGTAAACATTGCAGATTATCTCAACATCATGTACATACCCAACCTTAAAGAACTGTCCATTTTTATTGCAGCTTTCGTGGGTGCATGCGTTGGCTTTTTATGGTACAATGCTTACCCGGCCCAGGTTTTTATGGGTGATACGGGAAGCCTGGCTTTGGGAGGCATTATTGCATCCCTCGCAATTATAGTGCGTAAAGAACTACTGATTCCTCTTTTTTGCTTCGTATTCCTTGTAGAAAATGTGAGTGTGATGATGCAGGTAGGCTATTTCAAATATACCCGGAAAAAATACGGAGAAGGAAGAAGGATTTTTTTAATGAGTCCCCTGCATCATCATTA
>JBDUCQ010000102.1:0-10322 GCA_040003385.1 Ginsengibacter sp.
CTGCCGGCAGGTTCTGATTCGTATATGATCAATCGTGCAATTTAATATCCCCCACTTTATTCCCTATTTCGCGTCCCATTGTTAGGCCTATATTAATGGAAGGGAGGTAATGTATGCCCCCATATAACCGGGAAATTCCTGCTTCTGCTCCCGCATCGGTGATGCTATTATAATGCCTTGCAGGATATTTAAGAGGATCTCTGAAATCATAAGTATGATCCCATACTGGCACATTTGCGCCTAGTACTCTTTCCAGTGCCTGCATTGCCGCACCGGTTATTAATGCATGAGCAGCCGGATATTCAGGATGTGGTGGTGTAGGAATTAAAGGTAACCAGGTAGCATCTATTACCTTTTGAATGTAGGAAACGGGACGTATCAGATTATAGATAAACTTGGATCTGAATACTACTACAATGGCATCCCGTTGGGCTATCGATACTTTTGCAAATGCTTCAGCAGCCACTGCAAGGCTGGCATGTGTTTGTTCCAATGCCTGTACCGTCAATGATAATTCATGACCGTTTGGTGTGTAACCAATTCCATTACCCTGGTCAATCCAGAAGCGGGCGATGTTCTTTTGATCATCAGTTAATGTTTTTGAAATATCATAAACCATCTTCACAATATTATAGAAATCAGAGTTTGGCACTTCAGAATAGGCTGCAGGGAAAGGTGGTGCCACAAAGCTTAAGTCTGAGGCCAAAAAGGTGCGCCCTGAACCAAGATTTACATTTATGGCAGGGCCATACGCTGGTGGAGTAGGTATCCATGATCCTGGAGTACCAAGCGGTGTATAACCTGCATTTGATAGATTTAAATTATCAGTTAAATACCAGTCATGCATTGCTGCTGCAATACTTCGTCCAAACGCCTGGGAGCGCTTAAAACTTGCTGAGCCTGCATCAGGTGATAATTTCTGATTGTATGCATTTTCTAAAGAATCGATGCTGGCACTGTTTGCAGTAGTCAGCCCGGTATTGAATGAACGTAACATCGCGGCCATAGCTGCATTAGCGCTGACAGCATAATGATATCCATTGTTATTCTCTTTGGCTGGCATTTCCGGCATTTGATACAATGATTGCGAAAAACTTACCGAATTTTTAATACCATACCGCACTGATTCGTACAAGCCGATACCAAGGTATCCCAGGTAACCACCATTTATTGTTGAATTTCGTTGGAGGAAAAAGCGTAGCTGCAGTTTATACCAGTCAATAGCTACCTGGGCAGTTGTTTCATTGGTCAGATATCCCTGTTCTATTGATGTTGGATTACCAGGATCAGAAAAATCATGTTTTTGACAGCTGTTTACGGTAATGATTGCCATTACAATTGCAGTATTGAAGATTAATTTTTTCATATTGAGGAAGTTTTTGGTGATCTGTGAATTGATTTAAATTATAGAGTTTCAAAAGGGTGAGAGAATTTTATAGGAGGGAGATAAATCAAAGCTAATAGGCATCTCTGCCTGTTCCAACCCCTCAATTGGGGGTATTTGATGGGAGATAAAAAAATTATACCAGTTTTTCTTTCAGGGCTTTGGCAACAGCTTCTGTTGCGGATGCAACGTGTAATTTTTGGTAAATATTTTTAACGTAACCGCGTACGGTTTCATAGCTCAAAAAGATTTTTTCAGCAATGCGGGGCATGGGCATCCCTTCCGTAAGCAGGTGCAATATCTCTTTTTCCCTTTCAGTGAGGTGATAGTCGTGGATTGTTGTATAAGGCGCAATGAATTGCTGAAAAAGCGCAACCACTTTAGCAGCTACTGCAGGGTTGAAGGCGACTCCCCCGTTTTGTACATCGCTTACGGCTTCCAGCATTTTTACAGGTGATGTATTTTTTAAGATATAGCCGTTTGCGCCTGCGCATAAGGCTTCAAAAATTTTTGCATCATCCTCGAAAACGGTCTGCATCAGTATTTTAATACGGGGAAATTCTTGTTTTATTAAACGTGTTGCTACGATCCCATTGATTCCTGCCATTTCAATATCCATCAACACAACATCAGGATTGCTTTTTTCAATATCATGTTTCCAGTTATTACAGCTCGAAAAGTTTCCGGTGCAGAGAAATCCATTGGAGCCATTCAAGATAGAACGGTAAGCATCCATCATGATTGGATTGTCTTCAAAAATGGCCACCCTTATTTCTTTCGCCTGTGTCACATTGTAAATGTAGGTGGATAATTATTTTTCTCTAACCCTCAATTGGGTATTTAAAATTCCAAAGTTATGATCGTTCCCTTGCCGGGGGCAGAATCAATGGTGAAATTTGCTTTCATCTCTTCAGCCCTTGCCCTCATATTGTTCAACCCGTTGCCATTGCCATTTTGCGATACTATAAACCCCTTGCCATCATCCTGAATAAGCAACTTCAGTTTTGAACCCTGCAAAGTAAGGCTGTAATAGATGTTATCGCACTCGGCATATTTTAAAGCGTTGTTGATGGCTTCTTTGCTGATCAGGTAAAGGTCTTTACGCTGGCGTATGGTTAAATTAACCTGTTCGCTTTCTTTGTCATTTGTAAAATGTGTCTTTATATTTTTGGAAGCCGCAATGGAAATAGTGAATGATTTCAAACGTTGTAATAATTTTTCAATGCTGTCATTCTGTGGATTAAATATCCAGACCATATCACTCAACCTTTCAATTACCTCCTGGCTGTAATTTTTTACCTTGGATATATATTCGGATGCTTCTATGAGCTGATGATTACTCAAACGTTCTGCCGCAATTTGGCTAAGCAAATTAATGCCACTTATGGATGCACCTATTTCATCATGAAGATCCTGGCTGATGCGGTTACGCATTTCAAATAGGTTTGTCTTTTGTTTCAGGCGGTAACGAAATAATAAGTAGACAGCAGTAAATAAAGCCATTACGGCCAGTAAGTAGAACCACCAGGTTTGCCAGAAAGCCTTTTTAATTTCAAATGAAAATAGGGCAACGTTGCTCCAGTTGGTATTTGGTAATTTTGCTTTTACCTCAAATCTATATTTCCCCGGTAGCAAACCTTCAAATGAAACAAAATCGTTGATGGATGGAATACTCCATGAATTTTTAAATTCATCAAGATGGTATGAATATTTTATCCCTTCGATTCCGGAGGATGAAATCCCTTTAAAATAAAAACTAAGTGTATTGTTTTCATGGGAAAGCTGAAGATGGATGGGTAATTGGAAAATGCCGTCTAAAGAATCCACATATTTTTTCCAGTTTGTTTCCTGAAGATTAAGCTCTACGTTTTCGATTTGAATGGAAGGCGTCTGAGGGTTATAATTGATTTTATCAGGGAAGAAACATAATAAATTTGTTTCAGCGAAAAGCCAGATATTACCTTGTTTATCCTTGGTTAATTTAGGTCTGTAAGAATCTTCGATGTCCAGATTTTCTCCATTAAAAAAACTTGCAATCTGATAATTCCCGCCGCCTGTTTCATTTATTTTTTTTGAAAAAACACAAACATCGTAATTAGTAGAAACCCATAAGTTGTTGTGATTATCAAAAACCAGGGAACTTGCATTATCACTTGACAACCCATTTACTTTCGTAAGCTGTGCTTTAAATACAAGTTGATCTTTCTGCCATGTATAACGACGCAATCCTCTTCCATTATAAATGATCCAAACATCTCCAGAAGGATCATTGTAAAATTTGCTGATGTGACCTTCGTCATTAAACTCGTTTAACTGCAGCTTACAAATGTTTTCCTTATCAATGGAATAAATTAAACCACGGTCAGTGGCAAATAATATAACATTATTTATACATTGATGCAAAGATGTTACGGATCCTTTTACGGGTATATTGTTGGCAACAGGTAACAATTTATAACCGGTATCATTATACTGGCACGGAAATTTTTGAGATAATAAAGCAACTGTAATTTTTTTTCTGAATGTATCAAACATTACGTCAAACACTTCGGCGCTTAGAGATGCCAATTGTCTGGTCTGTACATAAATATTGTTACCCGATTGCATCGCCAGGGCCATTCCTCTTACCATGTACCAATAACGGTTCTTATCATCGAAAGCATAATTGTCTATGATTAATTCATTATTAGGGAGCGAATCTTTTCCCTTTAACTGAAGTTTTTTATTAGTGAATTCGCCATCCTGGAAAGTGTTTAAGTTTAGACTTCCATCATTGATCAGCAAAGACCCGCCAGGTACCTGAAAAACGTTGCGCAGAATACTATTTCCCACAATTTGTTTCGCATTATAAATTTTATACCCTGGTTCTGAGATCCTAATTAATCCGTTTCCACTACCCACCCAGATATTTCCCTGGTTATCTTCAGAGAAACCCTGGGGAAGAAAGTTTTCCGGACCTTTATAGGCTAAAGTAAAATGATCTGCTCCCGCAGTCTCATACAATTGAATCCCACTATTAAATTTCCCTATCCAAAACCTTTTTTTACTATCCCTGAAACAAGAAAAAAAACCAGTTAAGCGCCCAAGCAATCCTGGTAATTTGACCAACTGCTGGTTTTTGATCTCATAAATTCCATCCAGCGTTGAGATAAAAATTTGCCCTCCTGATATTGACAAGCCATTATAATAATAACCGGGAGTTTTTAATTCACCTATGATCTTAAAATTACCATCTGTTTTTTTTAACACGAGTAAGTCGCCATAACTTATATAGAAACCTTCATCAGTTTTAATTATCTTATTGCATGGATGATTGTCGAACCCGGGATATAATTTTATTTTAGCCCACTTATTTAATTCAAACTGGTAAACACCCACATTGGTAAGTAGCCAAATTTGTCCTTCTTTCGTCTCAAAAATTTGAGATACCCAATGAATATTCTGGGAATCGGATAATGGATATTCAACAAACCTGTTTCCTTTGAATTCACCCGCTCCCCTTGCCGTACCTATCCATAGTCTTAACCTGCTATCCATGAACATATAAGTGGTCCTGGTATCAGGGAGTCCGTCCGCTAATCCGTAATTAATAAAATTTTTTCCATCGAAACGGCTAAGTCCATCTGGTGAGCCTACCCACAAATAGTCCAGCTTGTCCTGGAACGCCCCGTAAACGTAGGTTGAGGGAAGCCCATCTTTGGTAGTATATATCCTGACTGTCATATCCTGTGAACGAACACAAAAAGCCAGGGTCATAAAATAGGTGGCGCAGCAGATAAATTTGGCTATAGAAGAACCTGTTATTCGTAACCTTCTTTTCATTGGTGTCGCGGTAAAATCTATTGGGTCAGCAGATTACCGGTATTCCAAAATACAATTGTTATCTTAAAAAGATACCATTTTAATGCATAAGATTTTTTCCATTCTCAGCATAGGATCATTTAAAATGCTGTGCATGGAAACAGATGGTAGTTCCGGGATTTTGATGAATTATTTATAAGAAAGCAATAACCATAAATGCACAGCCTGAAGCTAATGCTTAAATTCTCCTACCCCGATATCTTCGATTCTGTAAATAATTTATTCAGTAACCTGCAAGTCTGGGAGTGGTCATTTTATCAACCCATTTATAAATTCAGCCAAAGCCGGGTCTCCCTGTTCTTTTTTTGCAGTTGAAAGTTTTTCAAAAAATTTCTTAAATGCCGGATCTGTCAGTTCCTTGTATTGTTCAGGAATCCCGCTCCTGAATTTCATGATCATTTCAACACCAGATTTTACCCTGGCTGCGTCTTTTACCTTTATTAAATAACTCACAAAATCAGCAGACATTTGCAATTTTTCCTGGCTTATTGGAGCGTTGTTATATTGATTTGCGATGTAATCAAAATCAGCTTCAGTGCCATTGGCAATAATTGCGGATGAAACAACATTGGCCAGGTCGCCCTTTGCATCTTTGCTGTATTTTTTTGCCAGTATGTATGCGCCTGCAGGGTCGAGGTTCATCAGCCCGCTTAAAGATGCTGCAGAAATTGAATAAGAGGAATCGGATACGTGTTTTGTAAATAAGGGAAGATATTTTTTATCCTTTGTTGCCACCAATATTTCAATGGCTTTTGCTTTCACAAGGTTATCCGGATCTTTTTCTGCAATACTTACAATCTTGCTCAAAAGTTCATGCGAGGGAGATTCTGATTCACTTAAATTATTGAGTGTAAATAATCTGAGGCCATGAAACGGGTCCTGTAATCCTTCTTCTAATTCCTCCATTTTATTTTTAGAAAAATAATCGAGAGCCTCTTTCCTGTCGATGTAATTTTTTGCATATTTCCATTGCTGCCTGAAATTGTCAGCAGTTTTATTGTCTGTTTTTTCTGCAAGCAAAGCCTTATCAGCATCAACATTTACCAGGGTGGGTTTGGATGCTGAAGCGAAATAAAAAGTATCGATTTTATTTTGAAGCCATATTTTGTAACGTTGACGGCTGGAACCATTGTAGACATCTACAGCTACAGGCAAACGAAAAATTTCCCCGGTATTTTGTGTCTGTGCAACAATTACCTGCTGCTGGCCATTTGAGTAGCTGTAATCGATTTTTAATTGAGGATGGCCACTTCCATAATACCACTCATTCCAGAACCAGTTCAAATCCTGTCCTGTAACTTCTTCAAAGGCTAAGCGCAATTGGGTGGCCTCTGCACTTTTAAATTTATTGTCGGTTAAATATTTATTCAGGGATTTGTAAAATGCATCATCACCTACATAATTCCGCAACATATGCAATATGGATCCACCCTTTGGGTAGCTGATGTTGTCAAAAACATCTTCTTTATCCTTGTAATAGAACCTCACGAGGTCTTTGCTGAAATTGCCGGGATTTTCCAGGTAGGTCTGCCGGTTCTCTTCTATGTGTGCCTCCCCGGCGTCTTTACCGTGCCTGAACTCATTCCACAAAGTTTCACTGTAATCGGCAAAGGATTCATTTAAAGTGATGTTGCTCCAGCTTTCTGTAGTTACCAGGTCCCCAAACCATTGGTGAAATAATTCATGTGAGATCACGTCTTCCCAGGAGTTTCCATCAGCAAGCTGCCGCGCATTTTGGTAGGCACTTTCACCGTGCAATGTGCATGAAGTATTTTCCATTGCGCCGCTCACATAATCTCTTGCTACTATTTGTGCATATTTCGGCCATGCAAAAGGCACACCTGTGATTTTTTCATAAAATCCAATCATGGTTGGCGTCTCTCCAAATATCCGGCGGGCCACCGGGGCATATTCCTTTTCAACATAGTAGCTTACTTCTTTCCCTTTATAATTATCTTTTATAATGGAATAATCACCCACACCCATAAAAAATAAATAGGGAGCATGTGGCAAGTCCATTTTCCAGTAATCAGTTCTCGTGCCGTCCGCATTTTTCTTCTGGCTAATTAAAAGCCCGTTGCTTAACGTTACGTATTTCGAGGGCACCGTCATATAAATTTCCTCCGTGGTTTTTTGATTTGGTTTGTCTATTGTAGGAAACCATGCGCTATTGGCCTCAGTTTCACCCTGAGTCCATATCTGTGTTGGCTTCGTTTTGTCTACGCCTTTTGGATTGATAAAATAAAGTCCTTTTGCGTCCAGGATGGCAGCGCTGCCATGGACCTTCAGGTCGTTTGGTTTAGAGATATACTCTATGTAGATGGTATAATTTTCAGCACCTTTATAGGTTCTGTCAAGGGTAACACGCATTTGCATGCCATTGTAAATCATTTTCAAAGGCGTTTTTGAGCTGCCTTTCAACATAGTAACTTCCTTGATGTCCATTCCCTTTGCATCGAGGATAAGCGAATCAGTTGGATAGAAATGCGGGTGTAAGGTGATCCAGGCTTTTCCATACATCCATGATTTATCATAGTCAAATTTTACATCAAGTTTGGTATGAACAAGGTCATTGATTTTTGGAGCGCTGCCCCTGTAAATTTTTTTCCAGGAACTGTCAGGCGCCTCGTTCTGTGCTTTCAATAACTGTTGGGTGGTTAACAGGGCGAGTACGAGAATGAATGTTTTCATATAATTTTTAAATTCCCGCAAAATTAATCCTGATCACATTAAAACGGGTATCTTTTTGTGACCAACGGAAATTATATTTTAATGAATTAGATTTGTAGCAAATGTTTGGAAGGATGAAAAAGATACACTACGCGGTTTTGGCCCTTTGCTTTTTCCCTCTACATACAATGGCCCAGCAGGATCATTTCGTTTACTTTCAGAGTGAGAACAGTGCGCCATTTTACATTAAAGAAGGCAATAAAATAATCAATTCATCATCCGCCGGCTACCTGATACTTCCCAAAATAAAAGATGGGGAATATATGATGATCGTAGGCTCCCCGAAAAATGACTGGGCAGAGCAACAGGTGAAGTACAGAATTGAGAATAAGGATGCAGGATTTTTAATTAAAAATTTTGGTGATAAAAAAATAGGGCTGTTCAATCTTCAGAGTTACAATGTAATCATGGCTGAAAGTGTGTCTCTAACGGCAAGCAAAAATGTTAGCGAAACGAACAATGACGCTTTTTCAAATATGCTTGCCAGTGTTGTGAATGATTCTACCATCAGGCAAAAGGATGTACCCCAGCTTCCTGCAGAAAAAATCGTTGTTAAGGAAGAACCTCTAAAGGCTGTGAAACAGGCTGAGGTAACCAAAAACAAAGTAGTTGTGGATCCAACACCTCCCGAAGTGACTACGCAACAGCCTATTGTTGTGGCTTCAATCATAAAGCGCCGTTTGCATAAAAAAGATAAAACCGGAACAGAGCTGATCTACGAAGATCAATATGGAAATCAAAAAGACACCATCAGGATATTTATTCCTGCCGAAAAATCAGATGAGGAAGTTAAGGTGGTGGAGGTCACCAGGGCAGATACAATGGTACTGAAACAAAGTGAGCCGGTTACGATGGTGGATTCGTCAAAAGTCATCACACCAGAATCACTGAAGAAAGAAATAAACGAGCCAAGGCCTGGGAAACAGCCGGTTTTTATTGAAGACTTTAAAAACCAAAAGAGTTCGGGTGGATTGTCTGTAAATTCAGATTGTAAATCATTTGCATCTGAAGATGATTTTTTCAAACTCCGCAAAAAGATGGTGGCAGAAAAAAGTGATGATGATATGGTAAAAGTTGCGAAAAAAATTTTTAAAACGAAATGCTTTGCTACAGATCAGGTAAAGAATTTGAGCAGCTTGTTTTTAAAAGATGAAGGGAGGTATAATTTTTTTGATGCTGCCTATCCTTTTGTTTCTGACTCTGCAATTTTTTCAACCCTGGAAAACCAGCTTACAGACCCCTATTATATTACTCGGTTTAAGGCGATGATTCACCATTGATGGCGCTGGTAATACCGGCTTATTACTTTCCACATGCCACGTTATTTTATTGAGGTTTGCTACAGGGGAACAAATTATTCAGGATTCCAGGTACAGCAGAATGCAAATTCTATCCAGGCCGAAGTAACAAATGCGCTTGCTGTTTTCTTTCATGGACAGTTTGAATTAACAGGGTCATCCCGGACGGATGCGGGGGTCCACGCTTTGCAGAATTTTTTTCATTTTGACATTGTGATTGAGGGGGCAACCGGGAAAAATTTTATAACAGGGATGGAAAGCAGGGATGTGGTTTATCATTTGAATTCAATTTTACCCGCAGACATTGTAATAAAAAGGATTTTCCCGGTTGCTGAACATGCACATTGCCGTTTTGATGCCACAGACCGCGAATACCATTATCACATCTATCTGCACAAAGACCCCTTTTTAAAGGACAGGGCATATTACTATCCATTTAAGCTTGATCCAGAAAAGCTGCGATCTGCCTCACAGATCATATTGTCGTACGTAGAATTCGATGCCTTTTGTAAAAAAAATTCGCAGTCGGGGAATACCAGGTGCACGATCAAAAAAAGTGAATGGACAGGGGGAAGTGATTTATTGATTTACAAAGTCATTTCTAACCGTTTTCTGCGTGGAATGGTGAAAGGTTTGGTTGGATCAATGTTGCAGGTTGCAACGGGCAAAACAAGTCTTGAAGAATTTGAATCAGTGATACAAAACAAAGACCCGGCATATGCAAATTTTTCAGTTCCTGCGCATGGCCTTTTTTTAATGAAAGTGAATTACAATGATCATATAATCCAGTACCTGTAGTTGTTCAAAACTCGTTAACAAATTTGTACCAAAAACTTTTGGAGCATTTGGTAAACTCAGCGTATCTTTGCCCTCCGCTTTTAAAAAAGCAGAAAAAGTTCTTCTTTTCAACACGAAAAATACCAGGGAGTTATCTTCAAAATAACTAAAAATATTTGGTAGGGTAGGTAAAGGCTCTTACCTTTGCACTCCAATAAAAAAATTGGTGGTCAAAAAAGGCCAAAAGATCTTTGAAAGTTTGGAAGCAACAG
>JBDUCQ010000103.1:0-10265 GCA_040003385.1 Ginsengibacter sp.
TTCGATGATGAGCACAGGGAACAGATCTTCCCTGTTGACAATGCAAGCCTGCGCAACGGTGACCTTGTTTTGGTGAGAAGTGGAGAGAAAATACCGGCAGACTGCAAAATATTATGGGGAAGCTGCAGCGTAAATGAATCATTGCTTACCGGCGAAAGCATGCCTTTGGAGAAACAAAAAAAAGACAACCTCATCGGGGGAAGCATCATCGTATCAGGCACTGTAAAAGCTCAAGTGACTGCGGCTGGAGAACATACCATCCTCGCCGGCATCATTGACCTGGCAAAACAGGCGCAATCAGCCAAGCCGCCGATTCAGCAACTGGCTGATAAAATAAGCGCCATTTTTGTTCCAGTTGTCATTATTATTTCAGTTCTCACCTTTGCAGGCAATTTATATTTATTACACCTTCCTTTCGATCGTTCCCTGATGAGAAGCATTGCGGTATTGGTCATTGCGTGCCCCTGTGCGATGGGGATTGCAACCCCCGCCGCCATTGCTGTTGGGATCGGCCGGGCAGCAAGATCAGGCATATTGTTTAGGAATGTAAAAAATCTTGAACTCTTTAAAAATATCCGTCAAATTGTTTTCGATAAAACGGGCACGCTCACAACAGGCAAATTCACTATTGCCAAGTGGCATGCGGGAGCCATTGGCGAAAAAGAATTTAAATCAATCTGTTATTCATTGGAAAAATTCTCAAATCATCCCATTGCGAATTGCATTGTAAATGAATGGAAAAGCCCGGAGATCATCGATTGGAAGAGCACAGAAGAAATTAAAGGCTATGGCGTAACTGCCATGGACAGCACCGGCAATTTATACATCGCTGGATCTTACAAGATGGCCTCACGGTTCACAACCGAGAAGGGTCATAATGTTTACATTCTCAAAAATGAAACCCTGCTTGGATGGATCGATCTTCAGGATGAAATCAGGCCAGAAGTAAAAGCAACAATCAGTTATTTCAAAGAAAAAAATATACGGACCTATCTCTTAAGTGGTGACAGTAATGAAAAATGTAAAGAGGTTGCAGAGGCATGTGGTATCGATGAGTATTTTTCAGAGCAATCACCCTCACAAAAATTGAAGCTGATCACTTCTCTTAATGAGAAAGCTCCTACAGTGATGGTGGGAGATGGCATCAACGATGCCCCGGCGCTGGCAAAAGCGACCATTGGAATTTCTCTGAGTGATGCATCACACATTGCGATACAAAATTCGCAGGTGATACTTATGAAACAGGGACTGAAATACCTGCCTCTTTCGATCGGTCTTGGCAGGCATACTTTTACTACGATCCGTCAAAATCTATTTTGGGCATTTTTATATAATATCATTGCGATCCCAATTGCGGGATTTGGGTACCTGACACCCGGTATTGCAGCACTTGCCATGGGATTCAGTGATGTGGTCCTTGCGATCAATTCGGTGAGGCTCAGGTGGAAAAAGGTAACGTAACCTTCACTTATTCAGAAATCTTTTTCAAATTTTTTTCAAGGTTATTTCCTGGGAACGAGCTGGGTTTGGAAAATGTAATCAGGGATTTTATTCTGCCATAAACCCGTAAGAAAACCATCATCTTTCATACTATCCTTTACTACTTTGCCATAAAAATTATGCCCCAAATAAAATCACGGCCTTGATCCGAAAGAGATTTAAATCTTTTGTATGATAAAATTTCTGAATTTTAAATGGTGAATATTACCGTCGATATTTTAAAAAAATACTGGGGTTATGATGCTTTCAGGCCTTTGCAGGAAGAAATTATTTCCTCAGTGCTGGAAAAGAATGATACGCTTGCCATATTGCCAACGGGGGGTGGTAAATCTCTCTGTTTCCAGGTGCCTGCCCTTTCCATGGAAGGCATATGCCTGGTGGTGAGCCCGCTCATCGCACTGATGCGTGACCAGGTTGAAAACCTGAAAAAGAAAAATATACCAGCTTTACTCCTTTATTCAGGAATGAGCTACCGGGAAGTAAAAAAAACACTGGAAAATGCGGCCTATGGCAATTATAAGTTTTTATACGTTTCGCCTGAAAGACTGCGTTCCGATCTTTTTATTGAACACCTGCCCCTGATTACAGTGAGCCTGATCGCTGTTGATGAGGCGCATTGCATTTCCCAGTGGGGATATGATTTCCGCCCGTCGTATTTGCAAATTGCCGGTCTGCGCGAACTGATGCCGTCAGTGCCTATAATAGCACTTACTGCTTCGGCAACAAAGAAGGTGCAGGATGACATTTGCGACAAGCTTCTTTTCCGTGCAAACCATTGCCGTTTTCAACAATCTTTTGAGCGTCCCAACTTGTCGTATAGCGTTTTTTCACCAGCCTCCAAACAAAACAAGCTCATTGAAATTTTTAAAAATGTAAAGGGTACAGGAATTGTTTATTGTAAGAGCAGGAAAAGAACCAAAGAAATTGCAACACACCTTGTTTTGAATAAGATCAGTGCTGATTATTATCATGCGGGTTTAACTACGCCTGAACGTAACAAAAAACAACAGAGCTGGGTTGAGAATGAAACAAGGGTGATTGTTTGCACAAATGCATTTGGAATGGGCATTGATAAAAGCGATGTGAGAGTGGTTGTACATTATGATGTACCTGATGCCCTTGAAAATTATTACCAGGAAGCAGGCAGGGCAGGACGGGATCAGCAAAGAGCGTATGCGGTACTGTTGTACAATGAAAATGAGCTGACAGATCTTACTCAACAGTCAGACACCAGGTATCCTTCACTGGCAACGGTAAAAAAAGTATACAAGGCGTTGATGAATTATCTGCAACTCCCTGCAGAAGATGGCGAGGGATTATTTTTTGATTTTGACATCAATGATTTTGTAAAAAAGTTTGAACTTGATATATACACAACCAATTATGTGCTCAAAGTATTGGAAGAGGAAGAAATATTAAGTTACAGCGAACAATTTTTTCAGCCTTCAACGGTCGTTTTTAAAACAGATAAATCTGAACTCCGGGAGTTTGAAAAGATTTTTCCTGGTGAAAGTGTTGTCATTAAAGGACTACTCCGTTCTTATGAAGGGATATTTGAGAATCCTTCAAACATCAATGAAAATCAATTGGCAAAGTTCATCGGCAAAGATGGGGACGAAGTTCGTATCATTCTCAATATGCTCAATCAGGCGGGCATATTGGATTATACACCTCAAAAAGATAAGCCCCAACTGCAATTTCTTCAAAACAGGGTACCCACTGAAAACCTCATCATCAACGAGACTGACATCCAAAAAAGAAAGCTGAATTACGAACGAAGGGTGTCCGCCATGATATCGTTTGTCCATAGCCACACAACATGCAGAAGCAAATTGATTGGCAATTATTTCAATGACCTGGCAATAGCTGCATGCGGCATCTGCGACAATTGTATCAATGAAAGAGAGTTGGTGATCAGCAACGCTGAATTTGAAAATATTACAGATATGATAGATAAAATGCTAATAAAAAGATCTTTATCCATGGAACAGGTGCTAAAAGGCTTTGCTCCAGCCAAAAAAAATAAAGTTTGGAAAGTAGTGAATTATCTCCAGGGAGAACATAAACTGACTATAGATGAAAGGGGATTGATATCGAGACGAAAGGTCATTTAAAAAAAAAGGGACCCAGATAGAAATCTAGTCCCGCTTTAAAATCCAATATCCTATGAAAAACCGAGACGAAGATAATATGGAAAACACTATAATGCAACATTTTTTTTTATTTTTTTTTAATAAAAGCCCCTTTTGCCTCTAAAAGGCTCATTTGTGATCATAGGTACACACTTTCAGGCTTGTTATTCTACAAAGCATTATTTAACAATTAGTTAAAACCAACTTTTGGTTTTTGACCGGGTACGCCCCCCCAATCCCAATGCACCCAATAACGACCTCACGATGGTATTTCCCGCAGTACGTACGATGCTTTTGACAACTGTGTTATTCGCCACCTTTTCAAAGGTGGTTTCTTCAGGTTTTCCAGCTTTTTTATTTTCTGCAGCTACTGCGGGAGAATTGGCTTCTGCCTGCTTTAATTTTGCTGTCAGAATCTCATATGCGCTGTTGCTGTCAATTACCTGGTTGTATTTGCTCACCAATTTCGAATGACCTGCGATGTCAGTGATTTCAGCATCGCTTAAAACATCCATTCGGCTACAGGGGGCCAGCATCATGGTAGCTGAGAGTGGGGTAGGTATTCCTTTTTCGTTCAACAGGGTTACAAGTGCTTCCCCGATGCCCAGTTGAGTAATCAGGTCTTCTGTTTTATAATACTTGGTTTCTGGATAGTTTTCAGCTGTTTGTTTGATCACTTTCCTGTCTGCTGCCGTAAATGCCCTCAGGGAATGTTGAATTTTTAAACCCAGTTGCCCTAAAACGGATGCTGGGATGTCCATCGGATTTTGGGTGCAAAAATAAATTCCTATGCCTTTTGACCTGATCAGTTTGATAACGGTCTCAATTTCCTGGAGCAATGCACTCGTTGCCTCCTGAAAAATAAGATGGGCTTCATCAATAAAGATGATCAGCTTTGGTTTGTCGAGGTCGCCTTCTTCAGGGCAGGTGGCATACAATTCTGCAAGGAGCTGCAACATGAAAGTTGAAAACAATTTTGGCTTGTCCTGCAGATCGGTTACCCTTAATATGCTGATCATTCCTTTTCCTTCATCGCTCATCCTCATCAGGTCATCCACTTCAAAACTTTTTTCACCAAAAAAAACATCTGCTCCCTGCTGTTGTAATTCTATCACCTTACGAAGTATGGTGCCCGTGGAAGTGGTAGAAATATTTCCATAACTGTCCTGCAATTCCTTTTTCCCCTCGTTGCCTACGTATTGAAGGATCTTGATAAAATCTTTCAGGTCGAGCAATGGCATTTTATTATCATCACAATATTTAAAGATCATGGCAACCACGCCTCCCTGGGTATCATTCAACCCGAGGATCTTTGTCATCAAAACAGGGCCGAACTCACTAACGGTAGCGCGTAAACGAACACCCTTTTGCTCGCTGAGGGTCAGAAGCTCAACAGGGAATTTAGCAGGCTTCCATGTCATTTTAAGCTGGTTGTACCGTTCAGACAGTTTATCATTCGAGGTTCCCGGTGCACCGATGCCACTAAGGTCACCCTTTATATCCATCAGGAGTACAGGCACACTTGCATTACTAAGCCCTTCCGAGATCATCTGGAATGTTTTTGTTTTCCCTGTGCCAGTTGCCCCCGCTACAAGGCCGTGACGGTTCATAGTTTTCAGGGGAAGAAAAATCTCAGCTTCAGGAATTACTTTGCCATCGAGCATGCCTGCACCGATTTTAATGGTTTCCCCTTTAAATGAATAGCCTTTTTTTATTTCCTCGATAAATGCATCTGTTGTAGACATAATATGGTTTTAAGGAAAGTTACACTCTGATTTTGGAAAAATCACAAGCCCAGGTTGATTTTAAATATTGTGAATCCATTTGCCAAAAACAAAATATCTTTATTTTTCAATAAATAATTATATGGAGAGCAAAAAACCTAAAATATTACTTTGCGAAGACGATACCAACCTGGGTATGGTGTTGAAGAATTACCTGGAGCTGAATGATTATGAGGTGGTGCTGGAAAGAGATGGAAGATTAGGGCTTGCTGCCTTTCAACGTGAGAAATTCGATATTTGTTTATTGGATGTGATGATGCCTAATATGGATGGATTCACAGTTGCTGAAGAAATCCGTGATGTAGATCCTGACATGCCTCTTTTCTTCATTTCGGCCAAGACAATGAAGGAAGATATTATCCAGGGATACAAACTGGGAGCTGACGATTATATTACAAAACCATTCGACAGCGATGTTTTGCTGCATAAGATAAAGGCGATCTTAAAAAGAAATGAAGAACTGCACAGGGAAGAGGCAAATGCAGAATACGACCTGGGTAAATATCATTTCAATCCGCGTTTACGTCAGTTGGGTGCAGACAAAATAGTGCAAACTCTTTCTCCAAAAGAAAATGAATTATTGAAGATGCTGTGTGAGTATAAAAATGATTTGTTGCCCCGCGATGCGGCCCTCAAAAAAATATGGGGAAGCGATACCTACTTTAATGGGCGAAGCATGGATGTGTACATTGCAAAACTTCGCAAGTACCTCAAGGATGACACTACAATTGAAATCGTAAATATTCACGGAAACGGTTTCAGGCTTGTGGCACCCTAAGAGGTCCACAGTCCACGGTCCACAGAAGATCATTCTGGGCAAGACACACTGGCTTTTGAGCAGAATGATTCCATAAATTGTTAACGCACCTTAATCTCAATTAATAATTATCCACGAAGTACAAGACATTGCTGTGGACAGTGGACTGTCGACAGTGGACTGCTACGTAAACAACACCTGTTCGCCGCTTCGTCCGTACGGAATTTTACCAAGATGCTCATAAGCTTTTTGCGTAACCTCCCTCCCGCGTGAAGTACGCATAATAAATCCTTCCTGGATCAGAAATGGTTCATATACTTCTTCAAGCGTGCCTGTTTCCTCGCCTACTGCAGTGGCTATTGTTGTGATGCCTACAGGCCCACCCTTGAACTTTTCTATGATCACAGAAAGTATCCGGTTGTCCATTTCATCCAGCCCGTGCTTATCTACATTCAATGCCTTCAATGCATGTTCTGTAATTGCAAGGTCTATCACCCCGTTGCCCAGTACCTGTGCAAAATCCCTAACCCTTCTCAGGAGGCCATTGGCAATGCGTGGGGTGCCACGGCTGCGACGTGATATTTCTTCAGATGCATCCGAAGTGATCTTTGTATTTAAAATAGAGGAAGAACGGAGAATGATTTTTTGTAGTGTTGAGGCATCATAATATTCCAAACGCGATTTAATACCAAATCTTGATAGCAGGGGTGCTGTAAGCAGGCCGCTGCGGGTGGTGGCGCCGATCAACGTAAAAGGATTCAAATTGATCTGTACACTTCGTGCATTCGGTCCACTGTCGATCATAATATCAATCCTGTAATCTTCCATGGCAGCGTAGAGATATTCTTCCACAACGTTACTGAGCCTGTGGATCTCATCTATGAACAATACATCATGAGGTTCCAGGTTGGTGAGCAGGCCTGCAAGATCGCCTGGCTTTTCAATTACAGGACCACTTGTTTCCCTGATGTTTACACCCAGTTCATTGGCAACGATCCGGCTGAGAGTGGTTTTACCCAGGCCCGGAGGCCCATGAAATAAAATATGATCGAGTGCTTCGCTGCGCTGCCTCGCAGCCTTGATGAATATCCGCAGGTTTTCGATAATCTGTGCCTGCCCTGCAAATTCTTCAATCACTGCAGGCCTTATATTATTTTCAAATTCCTTTTCTGCACTTGTCAGTAATTCCTTTCCGGTATTTAAATTTTGATTATTCATATTATCTTTATCAGCTTTGTAAAACTAAACATTAAAACTAAAAATATTCGCAATGAGAATTTCAGTCCTCGGTACAGGTATAGTTGGAAATACCATTGGATCTGCATTGATTCAGAAAGGTCATGAAGTTAAAATGGGAAGCAGGAGCGCCAGCAATGAAAAAGCAGGAACATGGGCTTCACAAAACGGAGCAAATGCATCACAGGGATCGTTTGCAGATGCTTCAAAATTTGGCGATATTATTTTCAACTGTACCAAAGGAGAGCACTCACTGGATGCGTTGAAAGCAGCCGGGAAAGAAAATCTTGCCGGAAAAATTCTTGTAGATGTATCCAACCCACTTGATTTTTCACAAGGGATGCCTCCAACTTTATTCCTGGTAAATGATAATTCGCTTGGTGAAACAATTCAGAATGAATTTCCCGGAACCCATGTGGTGAAAACATTAAATACCCTGAATTGCAGCCTGATGGTAAACCCGGGTAAAATTGGAAATGGAGATCACCATATTTTTATCTGTGGTAATGATCCCGTTTCCAAACAAAAGATTTTATCACTTCTTCATGAAGACTTTAACTGGAAACTTGAAAATATCATTGACCTCGGGGATATCACCAATTCACGCGGAACAGAGCAATTGCTGCCCATATGGATCAGGCTGATGGTTACACTGGGTACTGCCGATTTCAATTTTAAGATCGTGAAGTGACAAGCTAGTGACAATTAAGCAACAATTTGTAACCTCCCAGCAGCAGATATCACCATTAATCGAAAGAAGATCTTATTTAAACCCATAAGGCTGTAGATTTGGCGATCATGAAAGTCAATGTAACATATTGGATATGCCAGGTTCTTGGCTGGGGTGGGTGGACCATGATCAACGTTTTTTTTGTCTATTTGTTTGCCAGTGACATGTACCTCAAGCCGCCTGGTAAAAAAGAAGTGCTGTTTGGTGATCTCTTCATTGTTTTTGTCTGGGCAATACTGGCGACACATTTATTGCGCTTCGTTCTCAAAAAAATACAATGGATGCGGTTGCCTTCCAAAAAGGTGATGATGCTGTTCATAGCCGGGGTTACGCTTACAGGCCTTACCGTGTATTATGGTTCTAAGTACACAGCCCTTATAACGAAAACTTCGATGGTGGAATTCGAAAAAAAGGAAGGCCTGCAGAAAGCTATCATTAAAGAACAACAGCTTAACCTGGCAGGGGTGGATTATTTTTCACCCAAAAGCAATAAACCCGATTCTGCTCTATATGCAAATGTTCAGTCCATCAAACGTTCTACCGGTTGGTTCAGAAACACAACAGGTGCCTGGCAATATCAGGAACAGCACCTGGGCAGGTTTTGGTGGGACATCATTTTTACATTTATCCTTGTTGCCTTGTGGTTGCTGATTTACATGGTGTGGCACTATGTTGAAAAAAACAGGAACGACCAGGTAGATAAATTAAACCTCGAGAAAAATGTAAAAGAGTTAGAACTTAAAACGATAAAGTCTCACATCAATCCTCATTTTATCTTTAATTCATTGAACAGCATCCGTGCATTGGTTGATGAAAATCCTGAACGCGCGCGCAGGGCAATCACCGAGCTTTCAAATATATTGCGCAGCAGCATGCAGGTAGAAAAAATGGAAACTGTTCCGCTTACAAAAGAGCTGGATATTGTAAAAGATTACCTGGCGCTGGAACAGATGCGCTTTGAAGAAAGATTAAAAATTGAGATGGACATTGATGAGGACACGCTCGAAATGCCGGTGCCACCGATGATGCTGCAAACCCTTGTGGAAAATGCCATTAAACACGGGATCAGCAAGCACATCAACGGTGGTTTTGTAAAGATCATCTCCCGGTTTAAGATCAACAGCCATGAGGTGATCGTTCAGAATTCAGGGCATATAGAAAGCGAGATCAACGGCAACGGCTTTGGAATAAAAAGCACCCAGGACAGGCTTGGATATTTGTACCAGGGCCTGGCACGTTTTGAGATAAAAAATATTGATGGAAACATGGTTCAGAGTAAAATAACCATGCCGGTCGAGTATTAAAGAATTGTGGTTTGTAATTTTGTGGAAGTAAAACATTTTCTCACTGAATGAACAGGATCTAACAAAAAAATTAAAAAGTAAATACAATTCTATGCATAAAGCGATCATTATTGATGACGAACGTTTGGCGAGGAACGAATTGAAAAAGCTGCTGCAGGAATTTCCTGAAGTGGAAGTTGTTGCCGAAGCCGCAAATGCAAATGAAGGGATTGAAAAGATCGAGAACATGAGCCCCGATCTTATTTTTTTAGACATCCAGATGCCCGGTAAAACAGGCTTTGACATGCTCACCGAATTGGAACGCGCACCGCATGTAATTTTTGTGACGGCTTATGATGAGTATGCATTAAAGGCTTTTGAGGTAAATGCGCTCGACTACCTGATGAAACCCGTAGAGCCCAAACGGCTGGCAGATGCGCTGATGAAAGTGAAACAAAAAGATGAAGAGGAGCAGCTTTCTTATTCGGGTATTAACCGTGGCTTACTGGGAGAAAATGACCAGGTGTTTGTAAAAGATGGTGAAAGATGCTGGTTTGTGAAACTTTCGGATGTGCGCCTGTTTGAAAGTGTTGGAAATTATGCAAAAGTATTTTTTGCAGGCAACAAACCACTCATCCTGAAATCGTTGAATTCGCTTGAAGAACGGCTTGATGACAAAATTTTTTTCAGGGCCAACCGGAAACATATTGTGAACCTGAGGATGATCGAAAGAATAGAACCTTATTTCAACGGTGGCCTTTTACTTGAACTTACCGGGAATGAGAAAGTGGAAGTGAGCCGCAGGCAGGCAGTAAAATTTAAGGAGATGATGAGCCTTTGATC
>JBDUCQ010000104.1:0-10262 GCA_040003385.1 Ginsengibacter sp.
TTTAGCATAATCAATTCCCATTTTACTAACGCCATATCCTTCCCGGTAACGATGGGGTATATAAAAATCAACCTGGCCCGGGTTACAAAGTTTTTGTAAAAACTGGTATACCATGGCAACAGATGTTGTGCCATCCACATCGTAATCACCAAACACAAGGATCTTCTCCCTGCTGTTGACCGCTGATATAATCCGGTCAACAGCAACATCCATGTCTTTCATCAGAAATGGGTCGTGGAGGTCTGTGAGCTGTGGCCTGAAAAATTTTTTAGCTTTATCAAAATTATCAATCCCGCGTTGGACGAGAATACTGCAAAGTACTGGGCTTACAGTCAATGCCAGGTGAAGCTGCTGCACTGGTTCTTCAGGTGCAGATAATATTTTCCATCTTTTTTCCATTTATTCTTCATTGCAATTTCAATCCCGTTTTGAATCAGCTATTTGAATCCCTAGTTAATATTTTCTGTCGGTAGTATATCTTACCAGTTCCTCCAGCCCCTGCCTTATATCACTGTCTGGGAATTCATATAAGATCTTTAAAGCCTCATCCCGGTATACCCTCATTTTTTCATTTGCATAGCGGATGCCACCCGCTTCAACTACTGCATCCAAAACTACTCGTACCTGTTTGGGATCTTTATTCTGGTTCTTGACTATATATATGATCTGCCTTCGCCTGGCATCGGATACGTTGTTTAAAGTATAGATAAGAGGGAGTGTCAGCTTCTTTTCTTTAATATCATTGCCGGTTGGTTTTCCTACGTTTTCCTTTCCATAATCAAAGAGGTCATCTTTTATCTGGAAAGCAATGCCGGTTTTCTCCCCGAAAAGTTTCATTTTCTGGAGGATGCCTTCATCCTGGCTGGTACTCCAGGCACCTACGGCACATGCTGACGAAAGCAAAGATGCAGTTTTGCTTCTGATGATTTCGAAGTAAATATCTTCAGTGATATTCAGTTTTCTTGCTTTCTCGATCTGCAGGAGTTCGCCTTCGCTCATTTGTTTTACAGCTTCAGATAAAATATGCAGGTGTTTAAAGTCGCCGGCTTGTGTAGACAACAGCAATCCTTTTGATAAAAGATAGTCTCCTACAAGCACTGCGATCTTATTTTTCCATAGTGCATTTATGGAAAAAAAGCCGCGCCTTTCCATAGACTCATCTACCACATCGTCGTGAACGAGTGTAGCGGTATGTAAAAGTTCAACCAGCGCTGCAGCGCGGTATGTAGAATCATTGACGGGCCCATGAAGCCTTGCACTTAAAAAAACAAACATTGGGCGCAGCTGCTTTCCCTTCCTTTTGATAATGTATTTCATTATCGTATCCAGCAGTGGCGCCTGGCTCTTCACCGATTCTTCGAATCTTTTTTCAAATGTAGCCAGTTCGTGGGAAATCAGACTTTTTGCCAGATGCATTTTCATGAAAGGGCAATATAATGCAGAATCAAATAAACAATGCATCTTTTACGCGTAGATGTTACATAACAATTCGGTGATTTTTCTCCGTTTTTTTTGTGTTTAGTTGTTTGAGTATCAAATATTTTTACCGAATGCAGCGCTTATGTTCAGAAATAAGTCTTACGTTTACAAAAAATATAGAATATTAAAAAGTTTTGAAATCTAAATAATTGCTAAAAAAGTTTGGATTTAATTGTCGGTTTAATATTTTTGCATTTAATCACAAGTCTATTTTTGAAATTATTAATCATTAAGTTATGGCAAGCAAAAAGTACAAATTATTTCTTTTAGGGGTATGTTCCTTACTTACATATGGGTCATTTGCCCAACAGGGTGGGACCTATGATATTTACGACTCATCTGTAATATCAAGTAAGAGCAGAACCCAGCAGAACGAATTTTTAAACAATACATATGATTTTCCTGCAAAACCCCGTAACCAGATGGAAATCGGGATTTCAGGTGGCGCTTTCACTGTGAGTGGTGATGTTCGCGCTAAATTTCCTACAATAGGCGGAGCAATTCATATCAGGAAAGCTCTCGGTTACTTATTTTCCCTGAGATTGCAATATTTATACGGCATTGGCAAAGGCCTGGACTTTGTTGCTTCTAATAACTTTGGGCACAATCCTGCGTGGGCTGGCAAATATTCTGCACCGGTTCGTACGGCAGGCGGACAAACTGTTAGTTCTTCAACCGGAACTCCGGGTGGTCCTTACGACAAAGTGTTTTATAACTATAAAGCGAAAGTGCAAGACCTTAGTTTACAGGGAATTTTTACATTAAACAATATCCGGTTTCACAAGCAAAAGAATTCATTCCTGATATATGTAGGTGCTGGTATTGGTGGAACTATTTATCACACGATGGTAAATGCGCTTGATGCAAGCGGCAATCCTTATACTGCTTTATTCAATAGCATTACTCCGGGTGTTGATCAGTACAAAAACAGGAAAGATGTTTTGGATAAATTGAAAGCTGGAATGGATGATTCTTACGAAACTGAAGCAGAAAACCAGGGTGGCCGTCGTCCAAAAATCGGTGACAATACATTTAAGCCAAGTGGTACCGTTCTGGGTGGAATGGCATTTAAACTGGGTAAAAGAATTAACCTTGCATTAGAAGACAGGTTTACAATAGTGAAAGATGATTTACTTGATGGTCAGCGCTGGCAGGAGCACCCTGATGGAGACGCTGCCTTAACACCTGATTATGATTCTTATAACTATGCTTCTATCGGTTTGAACTTCAATATTGGATCAAAAGCGGTTGAACCCTTATATTGGTTGAACCCACTTGATTATGCATACAGCGAATTGAATAACCCGCGTCATATGAAGCTTCCAAAGCCAATTTTGGATGATACTGATGGGGATGGTGTAATTGATCAGCTTGACAGGGAACCGAATACTCCGGCAGGTTGCCCGGTTGACACTCATGGTGTTACTAAAGATACTGATGGTGATGGTGTTCCGGATTGCAAAGACAAACAATTGATCACTCCAACAGAATGTCAACCAGTTGACGCTGATGGTGTAGGCAAGTGCCCAGATCCGGAATGTTGCAAGAATAGGATGGCAGACAGCACAATGGGATGTAACCTTGGTGATCTTCCTAGTCTTTCTTTTAAAGGCACCTCACGTTCTTTGAGCAGCGATGCAAAAGCGATGCTTGCAACGATTGCTTCTAAACTGAAAGCAAGCGCTAACTGTGGTATCACTGTTACTGGTTACCCGGCAGCATCAAAAGCTTCTCAGGCACTTTGCAACAAGAGGATCGATGCAATCAGGATGTACCTGATGGAAACTGAAGGCATCAGTGGAGACAGAATCACTACCAACTGCGAAGTGGGCGGGGGAGATGCGAATACTGTAGATATTAAGACGACGAATAAATAAATTCACTTTTTGCTCAATAACAAACCTCTCCCGGATCTCCGGGAGGGGTTTTTTATTTGATTGCCATGCTATTATAAAAACATTAACGACCCGTTATCCCGCTTCTTTAGATATAAATGACATTTTTGCCTGAAATCACTTAATTTTGCGCTTCTTTATGAGACTACTCAGGTTCCCATTATTTATTGCCTTATTTTTTCTCGTTTCCTGTTCCGGCAAATTCGGAAAAATTGCCAAAAGCAAGGATTATACTTATAAGCTTACAAAAGCAGATGAATATTTTACTGCAAAAAAATACAAATATGCTGAGCAGCTGTACATCGATCTTTTCCCGGTTTTTAAGGGCACCGAAAAATTTGAAGAACTCTATTACAAATATGCATACTGTTCTTTTTACCTGAAGAACTACTCAGATGCAGAAAATCTCTTTAAAGGGTTCCTGGAGGTATTTCCGAATAGTGCAAAATCAGATGAAATCTCTTACATGCATGCTTACATGTTTTACCTTCAGTCACCAAAAGTAGAGCTTGAGCAGATTAATACGCAAAAGGCCATTGGGATGATGCAGACTTATATCAGCAACCACCCGGGATCATCCAGGATCGCCGATGCAACGGCAGTCATTGAAAAAAGCAGGCAAAAGCTGGAACAAAAGGAATACAGAAATGCGACCCTTTACTATAACCTTCAGCACTACAGAGCTGCCGGTTTGGCGTTTACTGACCTTTTGAACACATACACTGAATCGTCCAGGGGTGACGAATATAAACTGATGATCGTTAAGTCGTTCTACCAGTTCGCAAAGCTAAGTGTCGCCGAAAAGCAGGTGGAGAGATATGAAAAAGTTCTCACTGAATACAATGACTTTACAGACCGCTACCCCGAGAGCAAATTATTAAAAGACGCCCAGGATTATAACAACTTAAGTTTAAATCACATAAAAGCACTACAAAATGAGCAAGCTAAGACGCCAGCAGAACGCTAATACCAGTAATGTTGTTGAGACAAAAAATCTTGTTGATATCAAATTGAAAACAGGAAATTTATATGAATCCATAGCCGTGATTGCAAAGCGAGCCAACCAGATTAATATTTCTCTTAAGGAGGAGCTTCACAATAAGCTGGAAGAGTTTGCAAGCCATACAGACAGCCTCGAGGAGATCCATGAAAATAAAGAGCAGATCGAAATTTCAAAGGCGTATGAAAGAATGCCGAATCCAGCACTATTGGCAACTACTGAATTTATGGAAGACAAAGTGTACTACCGTAAAAATGAAGATGATCTTTTTAGTTAAGTATACGTTAGAGGGTGCATATTTTATTCAATTATTTGCATAACAAAAATTAATTTTAGCGACGATAAATCTTTATCGTCTTTTTTTTTATCATGATGAAAGGTAAAAAAATATTGATCGGGGTTACTGGCAGCATTGCTGCTTATAAATCCGTTTTAATTGTACGATTGCTTGTAAAGGAAGAAGCTGAAGTAAAAGTCATTATGACCCCATCTTCAAAAGATTTTGTAAGCCCCCTCACTTTTTCCACTTTGTCAAAAAACAAGGTGCTGACCGAATTGGTGAGTGAAGATTCCTGGGCAAATCATGTTGAACTTGGAAGGTGGGCTGATATTTTTTTGATAGCTCCTGCAACCTGCAATACCCTGGCGAAGATGGCAAATGGATTTTGTGATAACCTCTTACTCGCAGTATACCTCTCTTCCACCTGTCCGGTGATGGTTGCCCCTGCAATGGATGAAGACATGTGGCGCCATCCGGCGACAAAATTAAATCTTCAAAAAATTACTTCTTTCGGAAATACTATACTCCCTGTTGATAATGGTGAGCTGGCAAGTGGACTGACCGGCGAAGGGAGAATGTCGGAGCCAGCCTTTATTGTTGAAAAGATAAAGGATTTTTTTTTTAAGCCGGAAATCTGCAAAGGCTTGAATGTATTGATCACAGCTGGACCTACAGTGGAGGCGATTGACCCTGTAAGATTTATCAGCAATCATTCTTCCGGTAAAATGGGTGTGGCCATTGCGGAAGAATTCAGAAAAAGGGGTGCAAGCGTAACGCTCATACTAGGTCCATCCGGTGAAAGTGTAAATCATGGCATTGAAATAAGAAGGGTCACATCAGCAAAGGAAATGTATCAAGAAGCCATCAGCAGGTACCAGCAGGCTGATATCATCATCATGGCAGCGGCTGTGGCAGACTATACCCCGGCAGAAATTTCTGGGATGAAAATAAAAAAGGATAATGAGGAGATGAAGCTAAATTTAAAAAAAACGGATGATATATTAAAAACCATAGGCGGTCTTAAAAAAGATAGCCAGCTCTTAGTGGGGTTTGCTTTGGAAACAGACAATGAGAAAGAAAATGCACTCAAAAAACTCAATGGTAAAAAAGCCGACTTTATCATCCTGAACTCTTTGAAGGATGAGGGCTCCGGCTTTGGACAGGATACTAACAAAATAACTATTTTTGACAAGAAGGGTGGGGAAGCAGCATTTGAAAAAAAGTCAAAGTCCGAAGTAGCCATAGATATTGTAAACTCAATCATTGAATATAAAAATGCGTAAACTACAAATAGGATTATTATTCCTTTTTGCTTTTCACTTTTCTGATGCGCAAGAACTAAGGGCGCGTGTAAGTGTAATCAGCAACAGGGTGGGGACAAATGTTGACAAAAAAGTATTTCAAACATTTCAAACAGCACTGAATAATTTTATCAATAACCGTAAATGGACAGCTGATAATTTTACTGCACAGGAAAAAATTGACTGCAGCTTCCTGCTGAATCTTGAACCAGGAGGCGATGTGAATATTTATAAAGCTTCATTAACGATTCAGTCTGCAAGGCCCATTTTTAATTCATCTTATTTATCTCCACTGATCAATTTCCAGGATGACAACGTCACATTTAAATACCTTGAATTTCAACCCTTTGAATTCAATGAAAACAGGGTAGCCGGAACGGATGCGCTTGTCTCAAATTTAACAGCAGTAATTGCGTATTATATTAATATCATCATTGGGCTCGACTACGATTCTTTTTCACCAAGGGGTGGTGATGTCTATTTTCAGAAAGCACAGAACATCGTGAACAATTCACCTGAAGGCAGAAGCATCTCGGGGTGGAAACCATTTGATGGAACCAGGAACAGGTATTGGTTAGCAGAGAATTTGCTGAACAGCCGTTACACGATCATGCACGATGTTTACTACAATTATTACAGGCAGGGAATGGATAAGTTGTATGAAAATGAAGTTGCAGCACGCTCGCAGCTGCTCAATGTTTTGAGCATGTTGAATACTTACAATGCTGACAATCCCAATACGATGATTCTTCAGTTTTTTTTCCAGGGCAAAACCCAGGAACTTATTAAAGTTTTTTCAAAGGCAACACCTCCTGATAAAGCGAGAGCCCTGGAATTTCTGAAAAAACTTGACATTACCAATCTTTCAAAATACAGTGAAGGATTAAAATAATGCGTATCATCCGGATCATACTGTTGATTTTCATTTGCTCCTGTACTAACCGAAGTTCCATCCCTGATGACGTGATCAAAAAACCTAAAATGGAGGACATTATGTGGGACATGATCAGGGCAGATCTTTTGGCTCACGAGATCGTAAAAAGGGACAGCACAAAAAATCTGAGTACCGAAACCAACCAGCTGACTTCAAAAATTTTTGCAATTCACCACATTGATAACCTCATGTTTGAAAAGAGTATGAAATTTTATACAAGTCGACCGGATATCATGAGTACGATATTCGACAGCCTTGATGCCAGGAGAGTTAGGAAAAGTTTTTTTGAAAAAGAAAAAATGAAGGCTGCACGTAGAAATGCAACTCGCTGAATTTAAATTATTATGGACAAAACTTACATGAATGCAGAGGCCGCCATTAAGGACATTCCTGATGGGAGTGTGATCATGTTTGGTGGATTTGGCTTGTGCGGGATACCCGAAAATTGCATTGCCGCACTTGAAGCATTGGGAATAAAGGATCTTACTTGTATTTCAAACAATGCAGGCATAGATGATTTTGGCATCGGTTTGCTGCTTAGAAGGAATCAAATAAAAAAAATGATTTCCTCTTATGTAGGTGAGAATGCCGAATTTGAACGTCGTCTTTTGAGCGGGGAACTGGAAGTTGAATTGATTCCACAGGGAACACTGGCTACCCGTTGCATGGCTGCTGGCTATGGAATGCCTGCCATTTATACCCCCGCAGGCGTCGGTACCGAAGTGGCAATAGGAAAGGAAACCAGGAATTTCAACGGGAAGGAATATTTACTGGAATATGCTTTTGATGCTGATTATGCAATTGTGAAAGCGTGGAAAGGTGATGCATCGGGCAACCTGGTCTATCATGAAACAGCACGAAATTTCAATCCTTTGATGGCAATGGCCGGAAGGGTGACGATCGCCGAAGTAGAACATTTGTTGCCTGACGGTGAACTGGATCCTGACATGGTGCACACGCCTGGAATTTATGTGCATCGAATATTCCAGGGCAAAGATTATGAGAAAAGAATTGAACAAAGGACTGTAAGATCGAAAAGTGTTTAATCTTCGGAAAAAAAGAGCCATGCAGGATTATTTCTTTTCAAAATATTGAGGCCATTATGCTGAATAAAAACCAGATCGCTGAACGGATAGCCAAGGAATTGAAAGATGGATTCTATGTAAACCTGGGAATTGGGATACCGACGCTGGTAGCAAATTACATCCCTGCCGGCATTAATGTGGTCCTCCAATCGGAAAATGGTTTATTGGGAATGGGGCCGTTTCCATTGGAAGGCGAGGAAGATCCTGATCTCATCAACGCCGGCAAACAGACCATTACCATCGTTCCGGGGTCTGCCTTTTTCGACAGCGCCATGAGCTTCGGGATGATACGGGCGGGTAAGGTTGACCTGACGGTTCTGGGTGCTATGGAAGTAAGTGAAACGGGTGATATCGCCAACTGGAAAATACCAGGTAAGATGGTGAAAGGAATGGGAGGTGCCATGGACCTGGTAGCCAGTGCAAAGAACATCATTGTTGCGATGATGCATACAAATCCAAAAGGTGAATCGAAATTGTTGCCAAAGTGCGCATTGCCACTGACTGGTGTGGGTTGTGTGAAAAAAATAGTAACAGAACTCGCTGTGCTGGATGTTACAAGCGATGGGTTCAGGTTATTGGAAAGGGCACCGGGAGTAAGTGTGGAAGAAATAAAAAGTAAAACAGAAGGTAGGTTATTTTTTGACAATGAGGTCCCGGAAATGGCATTGTAAAATATTCAATCGATCAGCGAATTCTTCATCGCATAAAATACAAGCCCTACAGAATTCTTTACTCCGAATCTTTCCATGAGCCTGTCTTTGATCGCTTCCACCGTTCGCGCACTGATGTCCATCTTCAGAGCAATTTCCTGGGCAGTGTATTCCATGCAAACCAGGTTGAGAACTTCTTTTTCCCGCTCACTCACAACCACTTCGCTGTTCAGGCTCGGGTTGAATTTTTGTTTGGCATAATTTTTTTTAATCAGGATCCTGTTCACGAAATTATTGAGGTAAAAGCCTGTTCTCATAACATCAGTGATTGCTTTTTTTATTTCAGCAGGGTCGGTGCTTTTCAGCAGGTAGCCGTTGGCACCACTGTCCATTAAATGTCCTACAAAACGTTCATCTTCATACATAGTGAGTATGATAACCCTGATCGCCGGAAAAAATTTGTTGACGTGCTTGGTGGTTTCAATTCCATCTTTCACGGGCATCTTAAGGTCCATCAGGATAATATCCGGTTGAGCAGCCTCAAGGCCTTTGATAAGTTCCTCGCCATTGTCGGCTTCCAGCACAAATTTGATATTGGTATATTGCCGCAATGAGAGTATGACCCCTTTCCTGAATATTTTATGGTCATCTGCGATAGCAACTTTTATAATATCCATATGTAAAAACCGCTTTGGGGTGGGGTTCAGTTGTTATAAAGATAAATAATCTTTATGGTAGCGTTTCATGCCGTTTATAATATTGAATCCTTTGGAACTTCCAGTGTCACTTTATAATAAGTATGAGAACTGTCAATTTCGAAAAATATCCTTCCCTTCAATACTTTCACCCTGCTCTGGATATTTTTTAAACCAAGACCTGTGGAATTGTGGTTAAGTTTGTCAAATTCAGACTGTACGATCCCCTGGCCGTCGTGGTGAATTCTAAAATACAGGTTATTGCCGTTGGTATTTTGGGTAAGGTGTATAAACCCCGAGTTACTGTGTTTAATAATATTGGTAACGAGTTCCTGCAGGATCCTGAATACAAGAAGTTCCTGCTCCAGCTTTAATCTTTGCCGGTAATCGTGGAAACGTGCACTGGCATTCAGTGTTCCCGAACCATTTATTTTTTGGAACAGGTCGGTCATTGCTGATTCCAACCCGAAATTCTTAAGAGTTGGCGGCATCAGGCTGTGCGAAATATTACGGATCAGCTGTATGGCATCATCAATGATCTGTTTGGCATTATAAATTGATTGGAGCTGGATAGCGGGTTCCTGGTGTATAAGGTTTTCGTTCAGGTACAATCTCGCGGTTGCAAGGAGTGGACCTGCGTCGTCATGGAGGTCGGCTGCTATGCGTTGTCTTTCTTCTTCCTGGAAACGAATCGAAGCCTGCAAAAGCATTTGTTGCTTGTCTTCTTCAAGCCGTTTCATCTGCAACTGGTAGCGTATTACCTTGCGTTGATGAAATATCACAAAAACGACAATGCCTATGGCCATAACAAACATCCCTAATGTGCCCAAAAACAATACGGTTGACACCGTAGAACTTTGAGTCGCCTGTAATAGCTCCATTTTGCAGTTTAGGGTTAGTTAAGGTGATTTAAAGAGTGAATAGGATCCCAATCCGCAGTGAA
>JBDUCQ010000105.1:0-10177 GCA_040003385.1 Ginsengibacter sp.
AACAAAATTTTAAAGGGACACTAAGTTTTATAAGTGTTGCCCCGGCTGATGGCAAAATGAAAATCGCATTCCAGATATTATTACCTGGTATGAACTTCGATCTAAGCCACGCTGGCAAAGGCCCAAGTCATGACTGGTTCTTTTTTAGCTGTTATAATTCTGAGCAGGCCAATAGTTTATTGGAAGTAAATGCTTCCCAACGGGATAAAGATTTTATACTGGCTGTAAACTGGAAAAAAGCTGAAGAATATTTGCAACAGGGTAAGGGAACCAAACAGCAGGTTAGATATGCACACAACATTTATGACGATAAAACCCATACCTCAAAATCTACCATTGAAACAGAGATCACCATGTTGGATGCAAAAGATCTGCCCGGCCTGGTATATATGATTCCCTGCCCCAAATCGCCACACGGATGCGATGTAGATCCGACGGGTGAATATATAGTAGGCAGCGGTAAGCTTGCCGCACTGATTCCGGTTTTTTCTTTTACAAAAATCCAGCAAGCCATTACCAATAAAACTTTTGACGGAGATTACCAGGGGATTCCGGTTATAAAATACGAAGCTGCTTTGTATGGCGAAGTGAAAAAGCCCGGATTAGGGCCTTTGCATACTGAGTTTGATGGGAAAGGGAACGCTTACACTACCTGCTTCGTTTCTTCTGAAATTGTAAAATGGAGTATCAAAGATTTAAAAGTGCTCGACAGGCAACCAAGCTATTATTCACCGGGTCATTTATGTATCCCAGGTGGAGATACCAAAAAACCTTACGGGAAATATTTAATATCATATAACAAAATTACTAAAGACCGGTATTTGCCTACCGGGCCTGAACTTGCACAGGCTGCCCAGTTATTTGATATTAGTGGTGATAAAATGAAATTGCTCCTGGATTATCCAACTATTGGTGAGCCACATTATGGCCAGGCTGTTTCGGCTGATCTCATCTCAAAAAATTCTTTAAAAATATTTAAGATAGAAGATAATAAGAATCCGGGCGTTTCCATGGGAGAAAAAGAAAGTAAAGTGGTGAGAAAAGGGAACCAGGTGCACGTTTATGCAACGGCCATCCGCTCACACTTTTCGCCTGATAATATCGAAGGGGTAAAATTGGGTGACGAAGTTTATTTCCATGTAACCAATCTTGAACAGGATTGGGATGTGCCGCACGGCTTTGCCATAAAAGGAGCCAACAATGGAGAATTACTGATCATGCCTGGCGAAACCCAAACCTTAAAATGGGTTCCGGAGAAAGTTGGAATATTTCCCATGTATTGTACAGATTTTTGCAGCGCACTGCACCAGGAAATGTCAGGCTATGTAAGGGTTTCACCCGCAGGCTCAAGTGTTCCAATTTCTTTTAGTCTTGGCAAAAACTCAGTGCCTGTGGATTCCGTTGGTAAAAAATAATATCAAAGAACTAAGGGTTGTCGTGTTTTGTAAAAGCACAACACGTTAATATTTAATAAATAGATAAATATGAAGATCATTGCTTTATTTTCATTGATCCTGCTAGGAGTTACATCCTGTAACGAACCCACGGATTCTTCAACAAAGGATACCTCTGAAGCCACAACACCAATCAGCGGTGGCCAGGAAAAAGTAAACGACAGCACTTCCGAAAAGGATGTTGTGAAAGTGGCTATGTCTTCGAAAGATCATACCACATTGGTCGCTGCAATTAAACAGGCGGACCTGGTAACTTCTCTTTCCAATGCAGGCCCATTTACCGTATTTGCACCTACCAATGCCGCATTTGACAAATTACCCAAAGGCAAGGTAGAGGATCTCATGAAAGATGATAAAAAAGAAGACCTGCAAAATATTTTGCAATACCATGTTGCATTAGCGGCGCAAAAGGCTGAATCATTCACCGACGGGCAAACGCTTGGAATGGTGAATGGAGAGAACATAACTATTAGTGTAAAAGACGGAAAAGTAATGCTTAATAATTCTGCAACCATTGTTGCATCCATCAAAGCATCAAATGGCATTGTACATATTATTGATGCTGTGTTGCTGCCACCGGCAAAAAAATAAATCATCGGCTACATGAAAAACAAACTGACAGTGCCAGTAAAAGCAATTATCCTTGTTTGCGGAATAGCCCTTATTGCCGTACTGCTGGTACCCATGTGGAAAATAGAATTAAGTGCGCCACAATACCCCGAAGGACTTGTCTTAAAAATTTATCCCAATAAGTTAGCCGGAAGTGTTGATATCATAAATGGTCTCAATCACTACATCGGCATGAAAACGTTGCATACAAAGGATTTTATTGAGTTTACCATATTGCCTTACATCATTTCATTTTTTGCACTGTTGTGTTTTGTCGTAGTTTTTTTGAATAAGAAAAAGTGGCTGATGGTGCTCAGTATACTATTCTGCATCTTTGGCATTGTGGCGATGATAGATTTCTGGAGATGGGAGTATAATTATGGACATGACCTGAACCCGGAGGCAGCGATACAAATACCCGGGATGGCTTACCAGCCACCATTGATAGGATATAAGCAGCTTTTAAACTTTGGTGCATATTCCATACCCGACATTGGAGGAATTTTATTTTTCGGTGTTGGGATCATACTATTGACAACGGCCATTGTGCAAATGGTAGAGAGGCGTAAAATTAAGAAGGCAAAACACCTGGCAGTTGCTGTGATGGTTATTTTATTCTTCAACTCCTGCCAATCAGGGCCACAGCCAATCAGGATCGGGACAGATAATTGTGCGTTCTGTAAAATGACAATTGCTGATAACCGGTTTGGAGGAGAAATCATCACAAAGAAAGGTAAAGTTTTTAAATATGATGACATGCATTGCCTGGTTTCATTTTGCAAATCCGATAAAAGTGAAGTACACGATATTTACCTGGTAGATTTTGATACACATAATTTTATTGATGCTGATAAAGCTTTTCTTTTAAAAAGCGATGATCTGCGCACCCCTATGGCTGGCAATATCGCCGCATTCTCCAATGAAATGAAATTGCAAAATGCTTTACAAAAATTTAAGGGAGCAGAACTAAATTGGAAAGCATTGATCAAATAAACAATATGCAAAGGTTCATTGGCATTTTACTTCTTTGCTGCTGGGCTTCCGGTGCTTTTTGTAAAACGATACGAGTAGGAAAAACTGAACTGGTTACCTCCATCCAAAAAGCATTGCAACTTTCCCAAAACAATGATACAATTTTAGTGCGTCCCGGGATCTATCATGAAGGGAATCTGGTTATCAGTAAATCAATCGTATTGAAAGGAATCAATTATCCGGTGCTGGATGGTGACAATAAATTTGAAATCATTTCAATCAAAGCCGATCATGTTACAGTTGATGGTTTCAAAATTCAGCATTCAGGAAGGGCCGCAGTTGATGATATTGCAGGTATAAAAATTTACGATGCCTCTGATGTGTATGTTATCAACAATATTTTAGATGACACCAACTTTGGGATATTCACCGAAAATAGTAAGAGCTGCACAATAAAGAACAATCAACTTGCTTCTTATGGCACCGGAGAAATACAAAGCGGCAATGGGATCCACTGCTGGCGGTGCGACAGCATGCTGATCATCGGCAATACGATCAAAGGGCACCGGGATGGGATTTATTTTGAATTTGTCACCCATTCAACGATATGGCGAAATGTTGCAGCAAAAAATATAAGGTATGGCCTGCACTTTATGTTCTCACAGGACAACAATTACATCACTAACATTTTTCAGAATAATGGTTCCGGGGTAGCAGTGATGTATTCTCACGGTGTGAAAATGTTCAACAATTATTTTGAAGAGAATTGGGGAGATGCAGCTTATGGAATTCTTTTAAAAGATATATCCGACAGCTACATTGAAGGAAATCATTTTACAAAAAACACAGTTGGGATCCATATGGAAGGCAGTAGCCGTATCGAATTGCAAAAGAATGAATTCACCTATAACGGGTGGGCAATAAAAATACAGGCCAGTTGCGATAATAATAATATTGGAGAAAATAATTTCATCGGAAATACATTTGATATTGGTACCAACGGATCACTTGTATTAAATAAATTCAATGGAAACTACTGGGATAAATATGAAGGCTACGATTTGAACAGGGATAAAACAGGAGATGTTCCTTTCCACCCTGTAAGCATGTATTCAATGATCATAGACAATAACCCATCCGCATTAATGCTCTTCCGCAGCTTTATCGTAGCCCTGATGGATAAAACAGAAAGGATATTACCCGGTGTAACACCAGAAAATTTAAAAGATGATTCGCCCTTAATGTCGCCTTTGCCATTATGATCATTGCACAAAACATTACCAAAAAGTTTGGAAAGCTGTACGCCCTGAACAATGTGTCCCTTCAATGCAGCAAGGGCGAATGCATTGCATTGATAGGCCCGAACGCCAGCGGAAAAACAACTTTTATAAAATGTATTTTAGGAATGGTTTCGCCCGATGCCGGAAGTATTTTATTCAACGGGAGCTTGATCAGTAAAAGCTGGTTGTATAGAACCCAGATAGGCTATATGCCACAAATTGGAAGGTATCCTGAAAATATGACGATCGGGCAGGTTTTCGATATGATAGAAGACATCCGCAGCAATCAAAAAACAACACCTGATAAAGAGCTGCTGAATGCATTTGGCCTGGATAAAATGATGCATAAGCGAATGCGTACACTTTCAGGTGGCACCAGGCAAAAAGTGAGTGCAGCACTTTCATTTTTATTTGATGCGGAGGTATTGATACTCGATGAGCCAACAGCAGGGTTAGATCCGCTCTCCTCCGAAATATTAAAAGGGAAGATCATTAAAGAAAAAGAAAAAGGTAAACTGATCCTGATCACTTCTCATGTACTGAGTGAACTTGACGACCTGGTAACAGAGATCATTTATATGCAGGAAGGAAAAGTAAAATTTCATAAGCCCCTTAAAATATTACGGGAACAAACGGGAGAAGAAAAGCTATCCAGGGCCATTGCAAGGATCATCCAAACTGGAAATGATGAATAAGATCATTAAATATATTATTGTTGATATCGTAAGAAATAAAATTGTCCTGATCTATACTTTTTTATCGCTGGTGATCTCATTATCGGTATTCAACCTGGAAAGCAATACCGCCAAAGGATTATTGAGCCTGCTCAATATCATTTTGATCATAGTTCCATTGATCAGCATTATATTTTCAACCATCTACGTTTACAACAGCTCCGAGTTTATTGAGTTGCTGGTAAGCCAGCCGCTGAAAAGAAAAAATATCTGGCTGAGTTTATTCACAGGATTATCCAGTTCACTTTCCTTTGCGTTTTTAGTAGGCACAGGTTTACCAATTATCCTGTACCAACCAACTTCTACAGGTTTTATGATGGTGTTGATGGGTGTACTGCTTACCATCATTTTTACAGGAATTGCCATGCTTGCAGCAGTCAGTACAAGAGATAAGGCGAGAGGAATTGGCCTGGCAATTTTATTATGGCTTTATTTTTCATTGATATTTGATGCGTTGGTGCTGTTCATTTTATTTCAATTCTCTGATTATCCCCTGGAAAAGCCCATGATACTCCTGAGCTTTTTAAATCCCATTGATCTCGGAAGAATAGAGATCTTATTGAAGATGGACATATCTGCGCTGATGGGTTATACAGGTGCGGTTTTTAAAGATTTTTTCGGTACAGGAACTGGAATTGTAGTTACAACGATCGTTTTATTTCTGTGGATATTTTTACCGGTATGGGTATCGGTAAAAAAATTTGGCAGCAAGGATCTTTAAGGACGGGGAAATGTTACCTACTGGAATGTCTATGTTTTTACCCTTTTTTTTTGTTTAAGTCTAAGCATTGAATAAAATGCCCCTGCTGTCATGCATGCTTGTCTGCCATAGCTTAACGCAGGGATAAGCTGCTCTTAACTTTCTTCTTGCAAATCCTGATAAAAAACAATACCTTTTAAAAAAATTACTGATCATGAAAAAAAATATTTTCCTGTGTATTCTATCTGCTACACTTGCTATTTCATCCTGCAATGACACTGCTAAAAATGAATCAACCTCCACAGTTGCTACAACCGATAGCAGCGCTGCATTCGACATGTCAAAAACCAGGGCATCGATAGATGCTGACAATGCAAAATTTCTCGAAGAATTTAAAAAAGGTGATTCGGCGGCCCTTGCTGCTCATTATCATTCAGAAGGCCAGGTGTTAATGGATCATGCTGAACCTGTGATGAGAAAAGATATAGCATCCAGCTGGGGACGGATGATGAAAAACGTTGCCGATTTTAAATTTGCAACAACAGACCTGGTAGGGAACAATGATGTTCTTATTGAAACCGGGACCTATGAAATTCATGGTTTGAAAGATGCCTGGATGGATAAAGGGAAATATGTGGTTGCCTGGAAAAAAGAAAATGGCGAATGGAAAATATACCGCGATATTGCCACAACGAGTATGCCCGAGAAGAAATAAACGCAAGTTTACAAGCTAACCCCATTTTTAATTTTAAATATTGCAAAATGATAAAAAACATCCTCCTGTCAGCACTCTCAATCCTGACACTAAACAGTTATGCACAGTTTAAAACTATTTTAAAACAAAGAGCAGAACAAAATGCGGCCAATGCAGCGGAAAAGGGGGTGATGAATGTATTTAAGAAAAAGGATAAAAAAAATGCGGCTGATGAGAAAGGCAGCCAGGCTGCAACACCAAATCCGGAAGCGTCAGCCAACTCTACTGTTGCTGCACCCTTGTCTTTAAAAACGTACAGCAAGTATGATTTCATTCCTGGTGAAAAAGTGGTTGCTTACACTGATTTTTCACAGGATGAAATGGGTGACTTTCCAGCCCATTGGAACACAAATGGAACCGGTGAAATAATGAAGGTGGAAGGCAGAGATGGCAAATGGCTGAGTACGGCAAAAGAAGGGTACTACATTCCTTCATTTATTAATTCATTGCCGGATAATTTTACTCTTGAGTATGATGTAATATTTATTCCGCTTCCTGAATTAAAGGGACCGAATACACCATCTTTTGGATTTCAGATAGCTGACATAGATCTGAAAAAAAATCCTTTTGAGATGGCGCCGGCAAGAGCTCAGTTTACAATTGATCCCTACATGCAAAACTTTGATTTTGAAAGTTATGAGAAGGCAGGGCAGAAAATTTTAAGTAACAGCACCACTGTAGGTGGACTGGAAAGACACAGTATCCACGCATATCATGTTGCAGTATGGAGACAAAAACAGCGTGTGCGCGTATACCTTGATCAAAATAAAGTATGTGATCTGCCAATGGTATTGAGTGAAACAGAAAAGTACAATGCGATCCGTTTTGTCACTGACCTGAACAATGATGGCAGCAACTGGCTGATGTCAAATATCAAATTGGCGGTTGGAGCACCTGACACAAGAAATAAATTAATGACCGAAGGAAAATTTTCCACTACAGGAATTTTATTTGATGTCAACTCCGCAAATATCAAAGCAGGATCTTATGGCACGCTAAAACAAATTGCTCAGGTGTTGCAGGAAAATGCAGGAGTCAAGGTAAAAATCGTAGGCCATACAGACAGCGATGGTGATAATGCTGCCAATCTTTCTTTATCCAAACAAAGGGCCGATGCAGTAAAAGCTTCACTGGCAACTGAGTTTGGGATTGATGAAAGCCGGATGCAAACTGATGGTAAAGGCGAAACCCAACCCGCTGTTGCGAATACTACAATGGAAGGGAAGGCGCAGAACAGGAGGGTGGAATTTATTAAGATGTGACTTTGATTTGTGTGATTTATTTGATTTATGTGATTTTGATTTTTCTTGGTTACGAACGAGAAAGTCGCACCTGGTCCTCGTTTGCAACGAGGACCTCAAAATAAAATACTGCATCTGACTGCACTTGGTCTTCGTTACAAACGATGACCAGAAGGAAGTAGGTCGAATTATAACTTTCTCCGTCGTTGCGAGGAGCGTCGTATATATTACAAATAATTTTTCTCTTCGAAAGTGACGTGGCAATCTCCTATTACTGAAACAAATAAGAATATGGTAACGGTATTCCTCCCCTGCCGTGTCACACTATCAGGCTTTGCGCGTTTGGCTGGACACGGCAGTTGCAGACTCTTAACTAATAAATTTTTTCTTTTTAATATCGCCGTGTCTTGCCAGGCTAAGGGCTCGGAGTAAAGACACGGCTCGGGAATGAAAACAAATAATAATATCGTAACAGTACTATGAGATTGCCACGTCGCGCCTGTTTCTCTATTCATATTGAAAGTACCTCCTGGCGCTCCTCGCAAAGACGAACCGTTGGGTTTAAGCACTCTAGCACACGGTCCTCGTTACAAACGAGGACCAGGGAACACCATTAGTTCATTGAAGCAAACCCACAACTCCCTAAAGGAAATATCGTATTTTGTAAACCACAATCCCACACACACTAATTCTATTATATGAGAAAAATAATTTTCTTCCTCTTTTTTTGTCCCCAGCTGGCATTCTCACAAAATTATACCTTCTATAAAAAGACAACAGCCATGATCCCGATGCGCGACGGGATCAAATTATTCACCACCATCTATTCTCCGAGCCAACAGTCAGGTGCATTGCCTTTCCTGATCCAGCGTACACCCTATGGTTCACCCGGACCAGATAGCATCAACCTTTCAAAAATTCCATACTACGCGCCAATGGGTAAGGAAGGTTACATTTTCGTATTCCAGGATATAAGAGGCAAATTCAAGAGCGAAGGGAAAATGGAAATGAACAAACCCATGTACCACAAAACCAAACCCGGAAGCATAGACGAAAGCACGGATTGTTTTGACACGGTTGACTGGCTGGTAAAAAATGTAAAAGCCAATAATGGCAAAGCTGGGATCAGGGGCATTTCTTATGATGGCTGGCTGGCACTCGTTGCAGCCGTGGATCCGCATCCTGCCTTAAAAGCTTCATCTGAGCAGGCCTCACCGGCTGATATGTTTTTGGGAGATGACTTCCATCACAACGGTGCATTCCGATTGAGCTATGGTTTTGAATATTCTTATTTGTTTGAACATGAGAAAGAAGGCAACAGCGATTATCCGTTTCCGCAATTTGACCTGTACGACTGGTACCTTAAAATAGGTTCACTTAAAAATGTAAATGAAAAATACTTTCACAACCAACTGCCTACCTGGACTGATTTTACAAAACACCCGAACTACGATACTTTCTGGAAAAAAAGGTCTGCCTATGGTTATATAACTTACCCGCAGATTCCGATTCTGCATGTAGGTGGCTATTACGACCAGGAAGATCAGAATGGCCCTCAGACTTTGTATGAGAACATGGAGAAGAAAGACAGCTCTCACAAAAATTATATAGTCCTGGGTCCCTGGAATCATGGCGGCTGGGCAGATAACAAAGGTGACAGCCTGGGCAAAATTGATTTCGAAAGCAAGACCGCCGAATGGTATTCACAAAAAGAAAAGCAATGGTTCGACCATTGGCTGAAAGACTCCAGCAACGGTACATTTGAAGAAGCCAATTGTTTCCAGACAGGTAGCAACTTATGGAAAAGTTATAGCACATGGCCACCTAAAGAGGCGGTAATAAAAAAATTATATGCAGGTCCCGGTAATAAATCTTCATTTGAAAAGCCATCAGCTACTGGTTTTGCGAGTTATACCAGTGATCCGCAAAAACCTGTCCCCTACCGGATGCCTCCTATTGAAGCAACTTATGGAGAAGGAAGCAGGTGGTATCCATGGCAGGTAGAGGACCAGCGTTTTGTTTATAACAGGCCGGATGTGGTGAGCTTTACCGGAGATACATTAACGACAGAACTAACCGTGACCGGGAAAATAACCGCGCATTTGTTAGCCAGCACCAACGGCACTGACGCAGACTGGGTTGTAAAGCTGATTGACGTTTATCCCAACTTTGATCCTAAGAATAGATTGATGAGCAATTTTCAAATGCCTGTTTGTATGGAAGTATTACGCGGGCGTTTCCGGAAGAGTTTTGAAAAACCCGAACCACTTGTTCCCAATAAACCTGAAGAATTTACCATCGACCTCCACCAGGTGAATCATGTTTTTAAAAAAGGTCATAGGTTGATGATACAGATACAAAGTACCTGGTTTCCCGTGATAGACCGCAACCCGCAAAAATATGTTCCGAATATTTTTGAAGCGAAGGAAAGTG
>JBDUCQ010000106.1:0-10036 GCA_040003385.1 Ginsengibacter sp.
CTTTAAATTTCTGCCAATGGTTTCCGGTTTTTTTTTGACATTAAGATTTCCTGTAAACTCTTTTGCGATGATATTTTTTCTTATGACCGATCGCATAGCCTGTACCCGCACCCACAACACCGCCGATAATTGCACCTTTGCTCTTATCATGACTAACGGCAGCTCCAACACCGGCGCCGGCAGCGGCACCAATTAAAGCACCCGTTGCACCATGGCTCTTTTTGGTTTGTGCACTTGCTGTTTGAAAATTTAAGGTCATCATAATGATCGCGCTCAATAAAAACAATAACTTTTTCATCTTTTTAAAATTTTTAATAATTCGTTTAATGATAGAGCAGTAATAACGTTCCACAACCTCAATTTACGTTAGCAATATCTGCGCCATTGTTTTTTTACAATTGGGATGATCCGTTCATACGGATGATGTTTATACCTTTATATATAGAGATAATATTATATAAGGAAGTAACGATTCTGATTTCAAGTATTAACCAATAGGTGCGGCTGAAGCAGTTTCACTACTTGCGTCACTTGCATATTTTTCAAAATTATTGATAAACTGACGTGCAAGTTCCTTTGCTCTCAGGTCGTATAAATTTTTATCAGCCCATGTATTCCTGGGATTCAACAAACCTTGTGGCACCCCGGGGCAATTTTTCGGCATCATCATTCCAAACTCTTGATCTTTTTCATATTCAACATTTTCCAGCTTACCTTCCAGGGCAGCAGTGATCATAGCCCTGGTATAAGATAATTTAATCCTATTGCCGGTCCCATATGCTCCGCCGGTCCACCCGGTATTGATCAACCAAACATTTACGGTGTGTTCGCGTATTTTTTTGCCAAGCATTTCGGCATAACGCACAGGGTGTAAGGGAAGAAATGGAGCTCCGAAACAAGCACTAAAAGTTGATTTTGGCTCTGTGATTCCTGTTTCGGTGCCCGCTACCTTTGCTGTATAACCACTTACAAATTGATACATCGCCTGGCCGGTGGATAGTTTACTGATTGGTGGAAGGATTCCGTAAGCATCAGCGGTTAAAAAGAAAATGTGTTTCGGAGCTTTGGCAATGGAGGGGTTTAGAGTGTTGGAGATATAATCAAGCGGGTAGCATACCCTGGTATTTTCTGTAATTTTTCTGCTGGCAAAATCAATTTTATCAGTGCCTGGAAAAAAAGTCACATTCTCAACCAGGGCGCCGGGTCTTATTGCATGGTAAATCTCTGGTTCTTTTTCCTCGCTCAGGTCAATGGTTTTTGCATAACAACCACCTTCAAAATTGAATATCTTATCTGAGGTCCAGCCATGTTCATCATCACCAATTAATTTACGGCTGGGGTCAGCACTCAGCGTAGTTTTCCCTGTTCCGCTCAAACCAAAAAAGATGGCAGTATCTCCTTTTTTTCCAACATTGGCAGAACAGTGCATACTCAATACATCTTTATCATGTGGCAAAATATAATTCAGCACTGTGAAAATGCCTTTTTTTATCTCGCCGGTATAACCAGTTCCCCCTATCAGGATTATTTTTTTTGTAAAGTTGATGATAGCAAAATTAGGTTGCCTGGTTCCATCCTTTGCAGGATCAGCATGAAATTCCGGAGCCTGGATGATTTGCCAGTCAGGTTTAAAGGTCTTCAGCTCTTGTTCTGAGGGCCTGAGGAACATGTTGTAAGCAAACAGGTTACTCCATGGATTTTCGTTGATGATGCGTATCTTAATGCGGAAGTCAGGATCAGCACATGCATATGCATCCCTTACCCATATTTCTTTCCCATTAATATAGTCCAGCATTTTTTTATACAAGTGGTCAAAATGCTCAGTGCTGATGGGAAGATTGAATTCATTCCAATTAACTGTCTCTGTGGTCATTTGGTCTTTCACGATGAATTTATCCTTAGGACTACGCCCGGTGAACTTCCCGGTGGTGATCACCAGTGCACCAGAATCATTCAGCAACCCTTCATTTCTCCGTAGTGCTTGGGCCGTAAGTTCACGGGGACTGAGCTGGTAATGGACATTCTCAATTGATTTTAAACCCAGGTTGATGAGAACATTCTTTGGAATGTTCAGCGCTGTAGGTACTGACATTTATGGTAAACGTTTGTTGAAAGAGTAAAGGTAGCCTTTGAAGATTGCACCAATTCGTTAATAACAGCGCATGGGCTGTGGTGTTAACCAACCAAACATTATGATCATTGGCAAATCTTTAAATAAATTTCACGTTCATTGAAATTCATAAAAATTAAACTTCTATCATTGAATGCAATCGATATTTTTAATTTTTATTGTGTATTTAATACACTGGTTAAACATTTTACTCAACAATTATTACATGTATATTGCAATTCAAAATTTTTTTTTCAATGAAGTACCTTCCCTTGAATCCCGATATTTTTATACAGAACAGGCAGCGGTTTATTGCCAGGATGGAAAATAATTCGATTGCTGTATTTAATAGCAATGATGAGCTTCCCACCAACGGGGACGGGCTGCATTCTTTTAAACAAAATGCTGACCTGTTTTGGCTGACGGGAATAGAGCAGGAAGATACAATGCTGATATTATTCCCGGGCAATGCCGATAAAAAATACACAGAAGTTTTGGTTTTGGTGAGGCCGAATGCACTTAAAGAAAAATGGGATGGACACCGGTTAACCGCAAGTGAAGCAACAAATATTTCCGGCATTAAAACGATCATATGGCTTGATACGCTGGATGCTCTTCTGCAACCATGGATACATTCAGCAGATACCATCTACCTTAATACAAATGAAAATGACCGCAAATCCAATGACGTCCCGGTAAGGGATTACAGGTATGCCAGGAGTATGTTCAAAAAATATCCATTGCATCATTACAGGCGCAGCGCTAAAATTTTAAAGGAGCTGAGGGCGATAAAAACACCACTCGAGATCGATGTGATTCAAAAGGCCATCGACATTACTGAAAAAGCTTTTCGGCGTCTTCTCCAATTTATCAGGCCGGGCGTTATGGAACATGAAATTGAAGCTGAAATATGGCATTCCTTTTTATCACAGCGTGCTACGGGCCCGGCTTATGGAAGTATTATTGCGAGTGGTGACCGGGCAAGAACACTGCATTATGTCAGCAACAACCAGGAATGTAAGGAGGGAGAGTTGATATTGATGGACTTTGGTGCCAGCTATGGAAATTTCAACGCCGACCTTACTCGTACTGTTCCGGTCAGTGGAAAATTCGGACGCCGTCAGAAAACTATTTACAATGCGTGCTTTCACTTGCACCAATATGCAGCTAGTATATTGAAACCAGGCATCAGCATAATCGATTATACAGAGAAAGTGGGTGATGAAGCTACCATGGTTTTCCAAAAAATAGGATTGCTGAATAAATCAGCTGTTAAAAATGAAGATCCTGAGAACAGGGCATACAGGAAATATTTATACCATGGGATTTCGCATCACCTTGGAATTGATGTCCACGACCTGGGTACACGCACCGAACCTATTAAAGCGGGAATGGTTTTCACCATTGAACCGGGAATTTATATTGAAGAAGAACAAATGGGCGTAAGAATTGAAAATAATTTCTGGATCACAAAAAGTGGAAATAAGGACCTGATGAAAAATATTCCCATTACGGTGGAAGACATTGAGGCGTTGATGAAGAGGCAGTAAGAAGTCCACAGAAAGAAGTCCACAGTCAACGGTCCGCTGTCCACATCCGGCTTTTCAAATTTGACAAGTTTACAATTGATCCACCTGGAAATAAATTATAAGTAGAACAATGAATTCATACTGTCAGCAATCTATAGTTAAGAATTGATTCACGTAATTGAATTCCTCAGTGCCTGGATGGATTTAATGAGTAAATTTAAAAAATCATAAACATCCTGAAACTCCATTTCATTAATATAGCTCCTCCGCTTTGCCAAATACAAACAACCCACCACTTCTATTCCCGACCTGATTGAATATCCAAGAAACCGTTTGAATTCATCATTCGATTGACCTGTAGAACCCTCAGCTATATTTAAGCAGATTGAATCGGTTGCTCTTTTTATTTGTTGTGTGAGAATAAACAGCTCATCTTTTGGAAAGTTTTTTATTAACAAATGAATTTTATCGGCCATTTCAAAAGACAATTGCAAACTTTTAGATTTTCAAATTTAAACGACATTCAAAACCTGATTTGAGCGTATTTTATACAAAAAAATAAACTCACAATGCGTTTTTTTCCTGAAGCTGATAGCTGTTTTTCTCATGAACTTAAACTGTATCATGGACGGTACTTCTTACTTTGAACCGTGGACCATATGGCTTATTGCCTTAAATTCGGGAAATCAAAATTTCTACAAATTTAAAAAACTCGGCTGTGGACCGTGGACTGTGGACTGGTTACAAAGTTGCTGTCGACCGTGAACTTCCTGCTTTATTTCTTAGATTCGCAGAAAATTAACCATTCACAATTTAAATACCCGGCTGTGGACCGTGGACTGTCGACTGTGGACTTCCTGCATTAAATGCCCGGCTGTCGACCGTTGACTGTCGACTATGGACTGTCTCATGAAACAAATCCCCAATTTTTTCACCCTACTTAATTTGTTCTTTGGATGTATTGCAATTGTATTTGCCCTGCAAACTGAATCTGTGATCATCTATGTAAATGATGAATATGGAAGCAGCTTTAATATCCCGGAAAAACTGGCATGGGCAGGAGTGTTTATAGGACTTGCGGCTGTGATTGATTTTTTGGATGGATTTGTTGCAAGGCTTTTTCATGCCACGTCGGAACTGGGTAAGCAATTAGACTCACTTGCGGACATTGTAAGCTTTGGTGTTGCCCCCGCTGCCATCGTTTATCAATTCCTCCGTATTAGTTTTGCGCGGGAAGAAAATGGACTGGAAATTTCAATTTTATGGCTGCTGCCTGCTTTCGTATTGAGCTGCACAGCTGCATACCGCCTTGCAAAATTTAATCTTGATTCAGACCAGCTTCATCATTTCAAAGGCCTTCCAACACCAGCTGCAGGATTACTGATCGCCTCCTTCCCACTGATATTGCATTACAATTCCGGCGGTGCCTTATTTAGCAATTGGCTTACCAATAAATGGATTTTATATACAATTATTATTCTCCTGAGTTACCTGATGGTAAGCAATATTTCTTTCATGAGCATGAAGTTTAAAGATTATAGTATAAAGAACAACCTGCCTAAATGGTTATTGCTGGGTGTAGCGATCATTGCCGCAGTTTTTTTACAATGGGCTTCCGTACCCGTCATATTTGCCTGTTACATTCTGTTATCTTTGGCCTTTAAAAATAAATACTGATGACATTTTCAGCCGAAATTAAAGTAATGCCATTAAAAGAATTGCTGGATCCTCAGGGCAAAGCGGTCAATGATGGCTTAAGAAATTTAGGACTAAAAAATGTTGATGATGTAAGAATTGGCCGGCATATTAATTTACAAATAGAAGCCACAACAGAATCTGAGGCTTTAAAAGTTGCGGAAGATGCCGCCAAAAAATTACTCGCTAATCCCGTAATGGAAGAATATACAATAGAAATCAAAAGCTAACGAAGATTACAACATTATTTCTTTGAGTAAGAAATCCATTTACAAGCAGAATGATGTTCAAAAACCCTCTTCTCTCGGGGGTGGATCAAATGATCTTCCAAACCAATCCTTTCCAGAGAAGTTGAACGGACGGGATAGTTCCCTCACAGGCCTATATCTCGTTCCTTCCCCAATAGGAAACCTTGCAGACATGACATTCAGGGCTGTGGACATCCTGAAAAGGGCTGACCTGGTGCTGGCGGAAGATACCCGTACTTCGTCTGTGCTTTTACGTTATTATGGAGTGGAAAAGCCTGTAACACCCTATCACCAGCACAATGAACACAAGGTAATGCCACACCTTGTTGACCAGTTAAGTTCCGGAAAAGTAATGGCACTCATCACAGATGCCGGTACACCGGGCATCAGTGACCCCGCTTTTTTACTGGTGAGGGAGTGCATTAGAAATAACATTAAGGTTGAATGCCTTCCTGGTGCTACAGCATTCGTCCCCGCCCTTGTGAACAGTGGCCTTCCCATTAACAGGTTTGTTTTTGAGGGATTTCTCCCATTTAAAAAAGGACGGCAAACAATCATGCAAAAGCTTTCACTGGAGGAAAGGACCATGGTTTTTTATGAGTCACCTTTGAGATTGGTTAAAACCCTTGAAAATTTTATGACCTGTTTCGGCCCTGGCAGACAATGCTCGGTAAGTCGCGAACTGACCAAATTATTTGAAGAGAATAAAAGAGGTACCCTTCAGGAAGTCTGTTCTTATTTCAAACAAAAAAGTGTAAAGGGAGAGATTGTGATCATTGTTCAGGGAATTGAATGACGTTCAAAAGGAATTACTGCCAGCCTTATACATCACGCATCTGAAGTGCAGATCATATTTATTTTTATTCACCCCGCTCGCTAAATTTTGTTTTTTTCTTATTGCTTTATTGGCGAATTTTGCTGCCGTTTCCAAATAACGGTCCCTATATGAAAAATTTATTTTGTTGTGTCATCTTCGATATTGCTTTTTTTTTAATGGTATCAGCACAGGGAACTCATTGGCAGCAACACATTAAATACCAGATGGAGGTAAGCCTGGATGTAAACACCAATCAAATCACAGGCACACAGCAGATCACTTATACCAACAACTCGCCAGACACTCTCTCCAAAATATTCATTCACCTGTACTGGAATGCTTTTAAACCTTTCAGCATGATGGACATCAGCAGCCGCAGTACAGAGAACCTGGTGCTGGGTAAAGGTGTTTCAGGCAATGACATTACAGATTTTGATAGGAGATTTAAAAAGCGGATCGTTGAAATGACCCCTGAAGAACAGGGCTACTGCCATGTTGTAAAACTGCTCTGTAATGGAAGAAGCCAGGAGATCAGAGAACACGAAACTATTTTAGAAGTGGTACTCGACAAGCCAATCTTACCGTCGGCAACGGTAAATTTCAGTACGGGCTTTGAGTGCAAGGTCCCTAAATTATTACGTCGCAGCGGGAGAGACAGCCCGGAAGGGATCCGGTACAGCATGGGCCAGTGGTATCCTAAAGTTTCAGAATATGACGAGGAAGGCTGGCATGCAGACGACTACACCAGCCACGAATTTTATGGAGTATGGGGTGATTACGATGTTAATTTAACGCTTGACAAAAATTATAAAGTTGGTGCATCTGGTGTTTTGCAAAACAGCAAAGCCATCGGGTGGGGCTATGATGCTGAGGGTTCATCATTAGCACCTTCTGCAGTATCGCGAAGAACATGGAAATTTTCTGCTAAAAATGTACACGATTTTGTGTGGGCTGCTGACCCGGATTATAAACACATCACAAGAAAAACCGTCAATGGCCCTTTGCTTCATTTTATTTATAAAAATACTCCGGATGCAGATGCCAAATGGCAGGCTACAGCAGATACCTGTGCCTTGATCTATCCGTTTATGGCAAAAACATTCGGGCCTTATCCCTATCCTGTTTATTCCTTTTTACAAGGTGGTGGTGGCGGTACTGAATACCCGATGGCAACACTGTTGAAAGATCCCTCACTTGAAACAGCCATTCATGAATGGTGTCACAGCTGGTACCAGATGATGCTTGGTTCGAATGAAAACCTGTATTCATGGATGGATGAAGGTTTTGCTGATTATGCAGAAGCCCGGGTGCTGGCATGGCTGCATAAAAAAAGTTTCTCTGCCTCCGCTCCTGAATACAATCTTTATTTCAGGCTGGCCACCAGCAGGTTTGATGAACCGATGATCACTCCTGCAAATTTTTATACCACCAACTATGCTTACAATACCAATTCTTATTACAAGGGTGCCGTTTTTTTACGGCAGCTGGGGTATATTGTTGGCGAAGAGGGGATGGATAAGATCTTGCTTGAATATTACAGGGTATGGAGGTTCAGGCACCCCGAGCCCAATGATTTTGTGCGTATATGCGAGAAGGTGAGTGGACTTCAGCTGCAGTGGTACAAACAGTATATGCTGTATACAACCAAGACCGTTGATTATGCCATCGACAGCTTATGGGAAGAAAGCGGGGTGTCAAAAATACGATTGAAAAGGGTGGGTGAGATGCCCATGCCTATTGACCTTGAGCTCAGGTTTAAAGATGGAACAAAAGAGTTGCACTATGTTCCATCGAGTCTCACTTTTGGATCTAAACCCGCTGAGGATACCCAGCACCCTTTTGTCCATGAGGAATGGCGATGGGTAAATCCCACCTATGTTGTGGAATTTAAAAGAAAGTTGACAGATCTTAAAGAAGCAGAGATCGATCCAACAAGGAGGATGGCCGACATAGAAAGGAAAAATAATCTTTTACATTTGAACTGGTGAGTGGAAAAATAAATATAAGAAGAGCCATGCCGGGTGATGCACCCATCATAGCGGCCTTGAGTGAAATAACTTTTGTTGAATCTTTTAAGGGTACCTGCAGCGATGAAGACCTGGATCATTTTGTAAATAAGTGTTTTTCACCGGAAGGCATTGAAAAAGAATTGAAAGATGAAAATGATTTTTATTTTATTGCATGGTTAAACGATGATCCTGCAGGCTACATAAGATTGAAAGAGGATTATACAGACTACCCGGCTATGAAAAAATACAGGGCCATTGAGCTCAAGAGGATCTATGTACTCCTGGAATACCAGAATAAAAAAATTGGGGCTGCCCTCATGGCACGCGCACTTGAATTGGCAGTTGGAGAAAAGTTCGAGGCTGTTTGGCTCGGAGTATGGGAATTCAATGACAAAGCAATTGAGTTTTATAAAAAAAGGGAGTTTACGGATACAGGGTTTACCCATACATTTTACATTGGCAGCACTGCTCAAACCGATCATTGGATGATCAGGATGTTGCCTCAATAAAAAGCATGGATTTGTCTTTGAAAAAATCTTCTTTAAAAAAATGATGGATTTTCCAAATTTGGGGTTTGCATCCACTCTCGCCGATCTCAGTCGTAAGATCCCCACCCTTCAGGCAGATGAGTCCATGTAAAGCTGCCGGTTTATTTTTAGTGACGGCCAGCAACGGGCAACTCCAGTTCCACAATTGTTTCAATGGCGCCACTGCTCTTGAAATCACCATGTCAAATTTATTATTTTTGATTTCCTCTGCCCTCGTATGTTGCGTGGTGGTATTTTTGAGCCCGATACTGTTGCTGATATTTTCTACAACAAATAATTTTTTTCTGATACTGTCAACCATGTGGAAATGTACATTTGGGAAAAAAATTGCCAGGGGAATGCCCGGAAAGCCGCCTCCGGAGCCAAGATCCAGGATGTGGGTATTATCGGGAAATGAAAATTGCCTGGCAATTGATAAAGAATGAAGAACGTGGCGCTCGTAAAAATTATCCATGTCCTTGCGTGAGATCACGTTAATTTTTGCATTCCAATCACCATACAATGCACCAAGGCTTTCAAATTGTTCTACCTGCTGTAAGGTGAGCCCGGGAAAATATTTCTGTATGAGCTCCAATGGCAAATCTTTAAGTCTGTAAACAGTTCGGTTAGTTCCAGTTTTTCTTAGGTTTTTTTACCATGGCAACAGAAAAAATAAGATAATAAAAAAACATCCACGCGTCAAAAAGCAGAAACCATGCAAACAAATCTCTTTCGTCGAGCTTTGACATAGTGCGGTAAAAAATCAACGTCTGCAACAAGAAGCGGACGAGAAAAATACCCAGGATGATCTTCCAGTCATAACCTATTATGCATGCAATGAACAATGGATAAAACGCAAAATGAGTAAAGGCGTACAGTCCCAGTAAAAATTTATGTGATGCACGGTACAGCCTGCCTGTACTGAAATGCCGTGTTTTTTGCCGCATCCATTGGTTCCATGTGGTGGGTGCAGCAGACAAAGTAAAAGCCTCCTTATCGATCACTATTTCAGTGTTCTTGCTGGTAGCTGCTGTATTGATGAAAAGATCATCATCTCCACTGGCGATGTGGTTGTGAGACGAAAAGCCCTTGTGCCTGTAA
>JBDUCQ010000218.1:0-2978 GCA_040003385.1 Ginsengibacter sp.
TTCATTTTACAATTCCCATCTTGGCTTCGATGGATAATGTAGCATGAGGAACTGCACGCAAACGGGCTTTATCGATCAGTTTGCCGGTTACACGGCAAATGCCATAAGTTTTATTTTCAATGCGCATCATGGCTTTTTCAAGATGATCGATGAAAGTGATCTGGCGGCTTGCCATCTGGCTCAACTGTTCTCTTTCCATACTTAAGCTACCATCTTCCATCGTCATGTAACGGTTATCCGTATCATCACCACCCATCTCATCTTTCCTGGTGATCAATCCCTGTAAGTAACCAAGTTCTTTTTTAGCAGTTTCAAGTTTTCTTTGTATCAGTTCCCGGAATTCAGTCAACTCAGGGTCGCTGTAACGGTGAGTGGGTCCATTGTTTTCATGTGGTGCCTGGTCGAGAACGGATTTTGTAAAATCCGGTTCGTATTTACGCGATTTGGTAGTGGTAATTTTAGGAAGCACAATTGGTTTAGGTGAAGGCACTTTGATATCCTTGGCCCTTGGTAAATCCTTTACCAGTTGTACGTGTAGTTCAGTTTTTTTATTTGCAACCTTTTTGACATCGGATTTTTTTACAAGATTGGGTTTATGTGACAGTTTTGTTCCGGTTTGTAAGGCAGGTTTTTTAGGTGTGGCCAATTTTTTAGGTACTGCTTTTTTTGCTACCGGCTTAGCAGCTTTTTTAACCGGTGCCGACTTTTTAATAAGTTTAATGGATTTACTGGGTAGTGATTTAGATTTAGAAGCCAATTTTTTGGCAACGGGCTTTTGTAAGCCCGGCTTTTTAGGGGAAGCTTTTGTCCCGGCTTTCTTAGCGGTCTGGGGAGCTGCCTTTTTAGCCGCACCATGTGCAACTGGCTTGATCACTGCTTTTTTTACCGCAGTTTTTGCGGTTTTTTTGTTCGTAGCCATGCTAATCTTTTTTTATTACGTTCACTAGAAAGGTGGTATCGTTCACTTCCACGGGGTTTCCATCAATAATATGTGGCACAAATTCTACTTTTTCAGCTAAAATTTCGGCGCAAATATAGTCATTAAAATGAGTTATCGCAGCCTGTACACTACCATTTTCGGCCACCTTTACAAATATTTTATCAGTTAACTGAAGATTTTTCTCTTTTCGGATATTTTGGATCCTGTTTACAAATTCACGGGCCACTCCTTCCATCTCAAGAGCCGGATTTAAAGTGATATCCAATGCCACAGTGAGTGAGCCTTTACTTGTAATTTCATACCCCGGGATCTCATCAGTAATAATTTCCACATCTAGGGGTGACAGGTAAACAGGCTCTTCCATCGTCGCCTCGTAATCAGGGTTCAAGAGAAAATTACCACCCTGTAGTCTGTTGAGGTCATCATCCCCAAGGCTTTGTATCTTTTCAGAGGCCCATTTCATCCTTGCACCTAATACTTTGCCCAATGTTTTAAAATTCGCTTTCGCCTTTTTGCGGATAAAGTTATTACCATGAGGAAGGATTTCAATCTCTTTTATATTTGTTTCCGCTTTGATAATGCTTTCAACCGCTTTTATATTTTGATAATGATCATTATTAATTGCCGGGATTAAAGCTTTTTGTAAGGGCTGTCTTACTTTGATATTGATCTTTTTCCGAAGAGATAAAATCAACGATGAAATGTCCTGGGCGAGTTCCATTCTTTCCTCAAGAGATTTGTTGATAGCAGGTTTAGCTACTTTTGGAAAGTAGGTGTGGTGAACTGAAACTTCGTGGCATTTCTTAGTTCCGCTGTTGAGATTATTGTATAACCAGTCTGCAAAAAATGGTGCGATGGGTGCGATGAGGCCCGCCAAAGTTTCAAGGCATTCATACAAAGTCTGGTAAGCACAGATCTTATCTTTTTCATATTCCCCTTTCCAGAATCTCCTTCGGCACAGCCTCACGTACCAGTTGCTCAAATGCTGGTCAACAAAATTTTCAATGGCCCTGCCGGCCTGGGTAGGTTCGTAATCATCGAAGGTTTGCTGAACTTTAATTTTTAAAGAGTTCAACGAAGAAAGTATCCACCTGTCTATTTCCGGTCTTTCTTCAATTGGAATATATGCTTCACTGAAAGCAAAACGGTCTACATTGGCATACAGTACAAAAAACTGGTAAGTATTGTATACTGTTCCGAAAAATTTCCGCTGAACTTCTTTAATGCCTTCAATGTCAAATTTCAAGCTGTCCCATGGCGATGCATTGGTGATCAGGTACCACCTTGTGGCATCAGCTCCGAATATGCTGAGTGTTTCAAAAGGATCAATAGCGTTGCCCAGCCGCTTGCTCATCTTATTTCCATTCTTATCCAAAACCAACCCGTTGCTCACCACCGTTTTAAAAGCCCTGCTATCAAATAAGAGCGCACCGAGTGCATGTAAGGTATAAAACCAACCGCGTGTCTGATCAACTCCTTCTGCAATAAAATCTGCGGGAAAATTGTCTTTAAATGTTTCCTTATTTTCAAAGGGAAAGTGCCATTGGGCATAAGGCATAGCACCACTGTCAAACCAAACGTCCACGAGGTCCGGTACTCTTGTCATCGGGCGCCCGTCTTTGCTTATAAGAATGATGTCATCTACAAAAGGTTTGTGCAGATCGAGTACTCCCTGGTGCAGGTAATGTTTGTTTATTTCCTCTCCTAAAACCGCAGCTTTTTTTATCTCTTCGTTCAATTCATCGATTGAACCGATACATTTTTCTTCAGATCCATCTCCTGTTCTCCAGATAGGCAAAGGCGTTCCCCAGTAGCGGCTGCGGCTAAGATTCCAATCCACCATATTCTCAAGCCAGTTGCCAAATCTACCCGTGCCGGTTGATGCCGGTTTCCAGTTAATGGCGTTATTCAATTCTATCATCCTTTCTTTTACCGCGGTGGTTCTTACAAACCAGGCATCTAACGGGTAATAAATGATGGGCTTATCTGTCCTCCAGCAATGGGGATAAGTGTGTTCGTACTTTTCAATTTTAAAAGC
>JBDUCQ010000019.1:0-31492 GCA_040003385.1 Ginsengibacter sp.
GAGCCACGTAATCATAAGGCAGCATATCTCCTACCTTTTTATATGCCCAGTATCCATTTGTTGTAAGCTCAGCCTGGTCGTAATAATAACCATTTTGCTCAATAATAATTGATTCGCCCGGTAACACAGTGAGGGTTGAAACCTGGTAATCTTTCTTTGCTTTCGGGTCATAATCAAAATATCCCTGTTCAGGTTTTGCCGGCAAATAAATCACCACCAGGTCTGGTTGATTTGGTTTGAATTCGACAGTATTGGTACTGTCGTCTTTTTCATAATGCAATGCAGCATTTACATTTTTTAATGGAATCGTATTCTCCTCGCCATTGTACTTTACCAAGAACTGCACTTCAAAACCTTCATCAGCAAGAGTTTGACTGTAAAGACTTTTCATGAAATGCAGTTGCGAACCCTGGTATGCTTTTAAACGGTTTTGCTGCCATACAACTTGCTGCTCAGGGCTCCCCTGCATTTCTTCAAACAGGGGATACCCGATGAACTGGTTAAATCCTGTATTGTATTCGTATGTAAAAGAATCAATGGCGAACCTGATGTTATAGCCCAGAGCATTGTTAGCTACAATAAGAGGATCTCCTGCCAATACTTTAAGGCGATTCCTTTTTTTGCTATAAAAAAATTTCAAAACTTCTGGATTCTTGATGACTGCCTGTTTCCCGAAAATTGATTTCCCAATAAAATTTTCCGTAAAAAACTGTCCGTACTTCTCCCATCCATTTTTTACTTCATTGGACGCCACCACAGAAACTTCTTCCAGTGATTTTTCTCTTTTCTTCAGTTCAACCATCATTGCTTCAGGTGCAGATGCCTGGCTGATCCTGATATTTTCTGTTTCGTAACCTGTGAATGTAATGATGAGCTCATACCCTCCTGCAGGAATTTTTAATTTAAAATTTCCTTCCGCGTCTGTGGCTATTCCAAAAGTTGTATTCTGGGCAAAAACAGAAGCACCAGCAAGGGGACTCCTTGTTATTTTATCAATGACTTTGCCTGCAATGGTATAATATGTTGCCTGCGAAAAAGTGGTTGTAGTGAACAAGAGCAGGGAAAATAAAAAGACGATGTTCTTCATAAGGGATGGTGTGATTTGATATCTTATAGATGATATTTTTCCTGAAAAGTTGCACACGTTTGCCGTATGCTATCATTCACAGGTAGAAATTGAAATCCTGGCAAAGCCTTTAATATTTTTGTATTGTCGAAGTACACACTTGCCAATGCCGTTCGGGCAGTTTCCCGGGTAATCATGGGATCCTTGCCGCTGAATCTTGATGACAAGGCTTCCCAGCGCCACACCATCTCTGCTAACAGGGGTGTTACCTTTTTCACCGGGAGCTTCTTGCCAAAACACTTTGCAATCTCGGTAAAAACATTTTTGAATGACGTATTTTCAGAATTCAAAATGTAACGTTCATGACTGATTTCACTATTCATTAACAGTATCATGGCTTTGGCCACATCCTTAACATCCACGAAACCACTGATCCCGTCGCTGTACCATGGAAATTCTTTATAAACTGATTTAAATATTTCTGACGATCCCTGATTCCAGTCACCAGCACCGAGAATTGTAGAAGGATTTACAACAACAACCTGTAAACCTTCACCTGCACCACGCCACACTTCCATCTCACCAAAATATTTGGACTTCCCATACTCACTGTTGCTACTTTTTTCTGTCCAGTTCATATCCTCAGTTATTATTTGATCGTTCCTGATTCTTCCCAATGCAGAAACCGAACTTACATGAACAATTTTTCTTACGCCTGCATCAATGGCTGCATTTACCACGTTCGCTGTGCCCCGCACGTTTATATTAAATAGTTTTTCTACATCCTTCTGATGAAAAGAAATGGCTGCAGCACAATGATATACCTGCTCAGCTCCGGCCATTGCCAGTTCCAAAATGGATGTATCCAGGATATCACATTCGATTGTCCGGAGATTGGTATGGGCGGCTGCCTGCAACGGCGAATTATGGTGGATCGCAATAATTTCCTCTCCACGTTCCAGAAGTTGAGAAATTAATTCAGATCCAACCAGCCCTGAACCGCCGGTAACTAAAATCATATGGCGAGTTTATAAAATAATATGGAGGGTAAATAATACAATTACTGGTTATAATTATAGAATCCCTTGTTGGTTTTACGGCCCAACTCAGCTTTGTTTACTTTTTCAATCTGCACCTGGGAAGGCTTGAAACGTTCAGCATTGTGGAAAGCCTCATATATACTTTGGGAAACAGATAAGTTAATATCCATCCCGATCAGGTCCATCAGTTTAAAAGGCCCCATTTTAAATCCCGCAGACTCCATGAGGGTGTCTATGTTTTCAACGGTAGCCACTTCAGTTTCCAGTAATTTCATTGCTTCCAGGTAATATTGACGCGCTACCCTGTTGACGATGAAGCCAGGCACATCTTTACACAACACCGGAACTTTGCCCATTTGTTTTACCAGCCCGGTAATATGGTGAATGGTAGCATCAGTTGTTTGATCTCCTTTGATCACTTCAACCAGTTTCATCACTGGAGCAGGATTAAAAAAATGCATACCTGCAATCCTTCCCGGAACAATGACATTTTTTTGAATTTCTGAAATGCGCAGCGAAGATGTATTGGTTGCAAAGATCACTTCGCCGCTATTGTATTCAGACAACTGGTTGAACAGCGAAACTTTTGCTCCCATATTTTCAACAATGGCTTCAATGATCAAATCTCCTTTGCAATTTTCGATTTCTGTTACGAATTGGATGAGAGAAAAAATTTCTATTCGTTGCCCGGCGGAAATTTTTTGTTTTTCTTCTTCCTTTTGAAGAGATTTTTCTATGAGCTGTTTCGATCTCGTTACCGAACCGGGGTTTACATCAAACAAAATGGTACGAAAACCACTTTTGGCCGATACCTGAGCAATGCCTGCACCCATTGTTCCTGCCCCGCAAACACAAATGGTGCTGATCATGGTATAAAGGATTGGTTAAACTGCGCCACTGAATTGTTTCAGAAACCTGAGATCATTTTCACTGAAAAGACGAAGGTCCTTCACCTGGTACTTTAACATTGTGATCCGCTCAATGCCCATGCCGAATGCAAAACCTGAAAATTGATTGCTGTCTATGCCGCAATTTTCCAAAAGCCTGGGATGCGCCATCCCGCAGCCGAGTATCTCAACCCATCCCGTGTGCTTACAAACATTGCATCCTTCCCCTCCACAAATAAGACAGCTGATGTCCATTTCTGCACTGGGTTCCGTAAAAGGAAAATAAGATGGCCTGAAACGGATCTTTACCTCGTTTCCAAACATTTCATGAACGAAAAAATACAGGGTTTGCTTCAGGTCTGCAAATGAAACATTTTCGGCGATGTAAAGACCTTCCACCTGGTGAAAAAAACAATGTGCCCTGGCACTGATCGTTTCATTGCGGTATACCCTGCCTGGGCAGATGATCCTTACCGGAAGAATGCCCTTTTCCATTTCCCGCACCTGTACGCTGCTGGTGTGTGTACGAAGTACCCAATCAGGGTTCCGCGAAACATAGAAAGTGTCCTGCATATCCCTGGCCGGATGGTTTTCATGCATATTCAATGCAGTGAAGTTGTGCCAGTCATCTTCTATTTCAGGACCTTCGGCAACAGCAAAGCCCAAACGCTGAAAAATTGTAATGATTTTGTTTTTTACAATGCTTATGGGATGCCGGCTGCCCAACGGCAACGGATCCCCGGGAAGGCTGAGGTCAATTTCATTAACGGGAAAAGTTTGAGTGACAAGGGCTGACCCCTTCAGCTCTTCATATTTTTTTTCTGTAAATAATTTAAAATCGTTCATTGCCTGTCCATATGCTTTCTTGTTTTCAACAGGAACATCTTTCATGGCAGACATCATTTCTTTCACGATTCCTTTCGATCCCAGGTATTTGATACGAAAAGCCTCTGCCGTGATATTTCCCCCGGTCGGATAAGCGGCAATGTCTTTTTTATGAGACGTGATTTGCTGTAATAATTCTTCCATCATTGCAAAAGTAAGTTACTATCAGTATCCATGATCAACCAGGACGTGAATAAACAAATCAAATGGCCAACTCTTAAATTGAATTTTATATTTTAGGTTTGCCGAAATCGAAAACATGTACGACCTGCACGAATTCCTGGAACCGGTGAGTTCCGCTGACATGAATGATGATGTTTCCTATAATGATGGACAGCTTGCGTCAAATATAAAAATTTATGAAGATGAGATGCCGGATGTGGAGGAGGCCGATGTGGTGATCGTTGGCATCAATGAACAACGTGGCGATGGTGTGAATACAATACGACATGCGCCTGACGCCATACGCCGCCAGTTTTACCAATTGTACTACTGGCATACTGATATTCAACTGGTGGATTTGGGGAATATAAAAGCCGGGGCTTTGCTTTCTGATACATACGCAGCGGTGAAAACCGTGCTGGCAGAGTTGCTAAGGATGAACAAAACAGTCGTTTTACTGGGAGGATCACACGACATCACGCTGGCTCAATATTTTGCCTATAAGGAACTAGACAGGCAGATTGAAGCTACCGGGATCGATGCTACCATCGACCTGCAAAGTGAATCCGCCATACCCAGTGACAACTTTCTGATGGAAATGCTGACGGGTGAACCCAACCTTGTGAAGCATTATAACCACATCGGGTTTCAAAGTTATTTTGTTCACCCGCGAATGCTGGAAACCATGGACAAGTTAAGGTTTGATTGTTTTCGTGTTGGATTGGTGAAAGACAATATAGAGGAAATGGAACCGGTATTGCGAAACACAGATCTGCTCAGCTTCGACATTGCGGCCATTAAATACAGCGATGCACCGGCTGGTAACTGTAGCCCCAATGGCTTTACCGGTGAAGAAGCGTGTGTGCTTAGCCGTTATGCTGGGATGAGCCCCACCCTGAGTTCGGTGGGCATTTATGGGTACAGGCCTGAAATGGACAACAACGAGCTTACGGCCAGGCAAATTGCCCAGATGCTGTGGTATTTTATCGATGGCAAAAGTCGCAGCAGGCAGGAAGCAATGTTCGGTGACAAAATTAATTTCAATGAATACCATACTGCTTTTACCGATATCGATACCGTATTCATTCAAAGTAAAAAAACCGGCCGTTGGTGGATGCAGCTCCCTGATAAAAAAATGATCGCCTGCAGTTACAACGATTATCTCAATGCAAGCAATAACAAGATCCCGGAAAGATGGCTAAGAGCACAGGAACGATCATAGCCCTGCTGAGATCCAGGTTGATAGTAGGTGGCAATTGCATTGAATGCCATTCCTTTCTAAGTTGCTCGGGTATCTCATGCACAGAAGCTTGATTTTTCCAATATTATCAGGTAATTTTAGGCGCTCACCCGTTATTCTTTTCAGATCGTAATCTCATATCCAATATCCGACTTCCGAAGATGACCTGTTTTCCGATTGAAAGGGCAATGTGCCCAATTTGAAAATTTTTTATGAAAAAGCTATTTGCGCTCTTCTTTATTTCCGCGGTCACTTTCTCATTGTATGCGCAAACCGATACTGCCTGCGATGCACAATTCAGTTTTAACATCACTGGTACATCCGTTAATTTTACACCGTTAATTTTAACCGTTTCCACAACAAGTCATCATTACTGGAATTTTGGTGACGGTCACATAGCATCAGACGGTTCTATCGTTCATACCTACTCATCCGCGGGAATTTATTTAGTAAAACATTATTACTATAAAAGCGAAAATGGAATTGCAGTTTGTATTGATTCTATAGAAAAGCGAATAGAAATATCTGGGGTGATATGCGATATTCATCCGGCATTTTCTTTTGAAACAGACAGTACTCACCAGGGAGTTGTACATTTCAAAAATCTTTCTACACCGCTTACTGGTATAACTGCATTTAAATGGTATTTCGGGGATGGAACTTTTTCTGACGACATTGATCCTGCTCATACCTATACAACGGCAGGGACGTTCAAAGTATGCCTGGTTGTTCAAAAAGATGATAGCTGCAAGAGATATTATTGCACTGATCTGAAAGTCGCGGAAATCAAAACTCCATGCGATTTGGTTGCATATTTTGCATGGCATCCCGACAGTGTATCGCCCAATACAATTCACTTCCAGAATTTTTCAAAACCATTCGAAGCTGTCGACTCCATCACCTGGTCTTTCGGGGATGGACATTACACGAATGAAATAAATCCAGCACACCAATACCCGCTTCCCGGTACGTACAATGTCTGCATCCGGGTGAAAAAGCATTCGACCCCCGGAACAGTTGACTGCGTAAAAGAATTTTGCAAACAGGTGGTTGTAAAAGAAATGTGCACGCTGAAGGCCGATTTTGAATTTGAAGCAGATTCTTCAAATAAGAGGTTAGTTTATTTCAATAGCAAGAGCACACCACTCACCACGGTATTACATTCGCTATGGACATTCGGTGATGGTACCTCATCCGATTTATTAAATACGCATCATACATATGCTCATGAGGGATCATACACCGTGTGCCTTAAGATCTCGGCCGGCACCAGTTGTTATAGCCAGGTTTGTAAGACCGTGGAAATACCAAAGACTGGAAGTTGCAATGACCTTTCTAAGTTCAACATTAAAAGATCTACGGCGAATTGTTACGAATTCAAATTTATTCCCATCACGCCCGATCCGGGATCAAAGTATGCATGGACGTTTGGAGATGGAACCGGTTCATTAAACACTTCTCCTTCGCATGTTTACGCCCATGAAGGCAAATACATTGTCTTCCTGACTGTATACACGTCAGAAAACTGTGCTTATACATCCTACCAGGTGGTTGAAACGGGTAACTGTACCGACTGCAGTCATGTGTGGTTAAAATTCCAGGACAAGCGTGAATCCTATTATTCCAATCGAATATACTTTCATGCATCAAGCAATGCACAGATCCTGTCGCAATCCTGGACGATCACAAAACTTCCTTTCGGAACATCCGCCCCTATAACTTTCAGCCAGGAAAACCTGGTATATGTTTTTAGTGGTGCCGGCGATTATAATGTGTGTGTTAAAGTAAAAACAGCAGGCGGCTGTGTTAAAGAATATTGCCAGGTGCTTCACATAGAAATACCGCATAGCTACTGTACGCTAACTGCATATCCTGATCCGGCAATGGACCAGGTAAATATAAATGTACAACTGACCCAATCCGCAATGATACACGTGTATGTTTTTAATTCACTGAACGTTCTTATCAGGCAGGAGGAACACAGCGGAATAGCAGGAAATAATAAAATTACAATCGGTACAGGATCCCTTGTCCCCGGATGGTACACTCTTAAAATCATCAGTGGCGACAGGGTATGTTATTCAAGGTTTCAAAAAATATAAGGCTTGGTATGTAGCTTCCCGGCTGCAATTTTTATAATAGGGCTATCGGAAATGCTTTTTTATCTTCCGAACATTTTGTCGATCTCGTCTTTCTGAAATTCTATATACACCGGTTTACCACCGGGGGTACAGTTAGGAGTTTCGCAATCAAAAAGATCATCCACTAGACCCGTCATTTCTTTTTGAGAAAGCAGGGTGCCGCTTTTAACTGACTGCTGCCACGCAAGGCTGCGTAATAATTTCTCCCGTTTGCTGAATTTTACTTCAGTGCTGAAATGCTTGTATTGTTCAAGTAATTTTTCAAGCGTCCCCGCTTCGTCGCCTAGGAGTACATCAGCGGGTGTACCTTGTATGATGAACGTATTATTTCCAAAAGGTTCAACGAGGTATCCAAGTAACTGGATGTCAGGAAGCAGGTCATTCATAAGTATCGCATCTGCCTGCGCAAGTTCAAAAGTTACCGGGAACAGGCTGCTTTGCGCGGCTATGGGTTTTCCTTTCATGGCACCCGCAAATCTTTCATATAAAATTCTTTCGTGAGCATTTTGCTGATGGATGGCAATAAAACCTTTTTCATTTTCAGCAACAATATATGCCTTGTGGAGTTGTATGAAATTTTCTCCGGAAGGTTTACTGATTTTTACTGGCACCAATGAATCATAAGAACCCATTTGCCTGGTTTCGGAATTATTGAGTGTAACGTTTGGTTCCTGGTGTTCAAGGAGGTCGTTTGTTTGCAAAGATGCGGGGTCATTCCAATGAGAAAGATTGCTCTTGCCTTCTATAAAATGTGCCTGGTTTTTTTGAGAAAAAGTTTGGAACAGGGAAGATGAGCCTGCAGCAAGTTTTTTTTCTTCTGTAAAAGGCTGGCTTACTGCATCAGTTTGCTGGATTGCCATATCAAGGTCAAAATCCAATGTGGGCGATACGCTGAAGTGTGCCAGGGAATGTTTAACAGCCGCCTGCACAAAAGCATAGATGAGCTTTTCATCCTCAAATTTTATTTCTTGTTTTGTCGGATGCACGTTTACATCAAGGCGCGAAGGATCAATGTCAATAAATAAAGCATACATCGGAAAGCTTTCCCTGGCGATCATATCACTGAAAGCATTCATCACTGCATGATTCAGGTAAGGGCTTTTTATAAACCTGTTATTGACAAAAAAATATTGATCTCCCCTTGTTTTTTTTGCTGTTTCAGGCTTGCCGACAAATCCATGGATGTTGAGGTAATCTGTTTCTTCCCTCACACTTACAAGTTTCGAATTATACGTATTTCCTAATATCTGGACGATCCTTTGTTTTAAAGAACCTTGCTCCAGATGAAAAACTTCCTGTCCATTGGAGGTAAGGCAAAAAACCAGTTCGGGAAACGCCATCGCGATCCGGATAAATTCATCAATGATGTGCCTGAGTTCTGATGCATTGCTCTTTAAAAAATTTCTTCTTGCAGGAACATTGAAGAATAAGTTCTTCATCGATATGCTGGTGCCATCATTCGCTGCCACCGGTTGTTGTAATTTTACGAAGCTATTTTCAATTTCAATATACGTGCCGGCAGGATCAGATGCTTTTTTGGTTTTCAATTCTACCTGTGCTACACCGGCGATACTTGCCAGGGCCTCACCCCTGAAGCCCATGGTTTTAATATGGAATAGATCGTCAATATTTTTGATCTTGGAAGTGGCATGTCTTTCAAAGCACATCCTGGCATCTGTTTCACTCATTCCATGGCCGTTGTCCACTACCTGGATCAAGGCTTTGCCTGAATCATTTACAAACAATTTTATTTCCGTAGCCCCTGCATCGATGGCATTTTCCATGAGCTCTTTTACAGCACTGGCCGGGCGTTGAATCACTTCACCCGCGGCGATCTGGTTGGCAATGTTCTCTGGCAATAATTGAATAATATCGGGCAAAATTTTTCCTTTGGCTTTTACAATACAATAATAAGGTAGTTTGAAAACTTGATCCGGAAGTTCAGGTTCTGTATCCTACAAAGTTAAAAAATATTTTCTGTACAATTGTCTTTGTAATTCTTGGTAATTTGTGGATGACATTCGTAACCTCATGGGCAAACCTTTACTGTTGTTTCTTGGCATCATCATTTTTTGTTATTCATCTTTTTCACAAATTTCTGCTGACCAGCACTGGACAGACAGTGTTTTCAACAGTCTGACCGATGACCAGCGTATTGCACAGCTGATGATCCTCCGCGTTAGTGAAAAGACCGCGAATGGTGTTTTATATTATGAGCAACAGGTTGGCGAAGCGGTAAAAAAATACAATATAGGAGCCGTGCTTCTTTTCCAGGGCGGCCCTGTGCGTCAAGCCCGTACAGTAAATTATTTGCAGGGCCTTGCACAAACCCCCCTGATGGTATGCATCGATGCAGAATGGGGGTTGGGTATGCGCTTCGACAGTATCATTCCCCTTAATCACCAGTTGATGCTAGGAGCGGTCCAGGATGCATCTATAGTTTATCGATACGGACAACTGGTAGGCAGGCAATTAAAACGGGCGGGTATACAGGTAAATTATGCGCCGGTAGTGGATATCAATAACAACCCGGATAACCCCGTCATCAACGACCGCTCATTTGGTGAAAATAAATACAAAGTAGCCTTGTACGGTGTTCAGTACATGAAGGGATTGCAGGATGTTGGGGTATTGGCAACCGCCAAACACTTCCCGGGGCATGGTGATGTAGCTGTGGATTCACACGTTGATCTGCCTGTTATCCACAAAAGCATGGAACAACTCGATTCCCTCGAATTATATCCTTTCAAAGAGATGTTCAAAGAAGGTGTTGGAAGCGTGATGATTGCGCATCTATATATACCTGCAATAGACAGTGCCCCAAATCGCGCTACCTCTATTTCAAGAAATAACGTAACTGCATTATTAAGGGATAAGCTGGGATACCAGGGACTCTCTTTTACAGATGCATTGGATATGCAGGGTGTTGCAAAATTTTTTCCGGGTGGCGAAATTGCAGTGCAATCACTGATCGCCGGGAATGACATGCTGTGCCTTCCCCACGATGTTTCGGAAACCATTTTAAAAGTAAAGCAGGCCATCAGTGGAGGCATGCTGAGATGGGAAGATATTTACAGCAAATGCCGGAAAGTGCTTGCTGTAAAATTTAAGTATGGCATTGCCGGAGTAAAACCGGTTGATACAACAAATATCACCAACGACCTCAATAAGGATGTGAATGGGATGAAGAGGCTTGTTGCTGAAAACGCGATCACATTGCTTAGCAGGCAGGACAATCATTTTTATCCTCTTCCAGCCAATAAAAAAAATAACGACCCTGCTATTGCATATGTAGCGATGGGAATCAGTTCAGACAATGCTTTCGCAAAAAGAATGCGGAAAGATTACAAAGCTGATGTGTTTTATTTCAACTATAAGCAGGATTCTGCAAGTATGTTGTCAACCCTTGAGCTGATCCGGAAAAGGTACAATTCAATAGTGGTGGGTGTTCACAATTATGCAAGATTTCCTGCAAATAATTTCGGAATCAGCAGGGCAGCCATTTCCCTTGTGCAACAACTTCAGCAGGATGCCGCTTGCATCGTATTTGTTTTTGGAAACCCGTATGCGACCAGGTATTTCTGCGGATCAAAAAACCTGGTGGCGTGTTATGAGGACGATGAAATCACCCAGGATGCAGCCATTGATTTTCTGGAAGGCAGGATCACCTCAAAAGGAAAGTTGCCGGTTACGGTGTGTGATCAATTCAGGTTTGGCAGCGGAATAATCTCCGGTCGGTCGTTGCCAACTGCCGATCCCCCGGATGTGGGTTTTGATGCAGTAAAATTAAACCTTGTAGACTCTATAATCGCCGATGCCATTGAAAAAAAAGCGATGCCAGGCGCTGTGGTACTGGTGGCAAAAGGTGGTAAAATTGCATACCAGAAAGCCTTTGGTCATTTTGATTACGACTCCGCTGAACATGTCACCACCGAAACGATCTACGACCTGGCTTCTGTAACAAAAATTTGTGCGACAACACTGGCAGTGATGAAATTGGTTGATGAAAAAAAAATAGACTTAAAAAAAAAATTAGGTGAATATCTTCCGCGGTTAAGGAATACAGACAAGGCCGGCCTGTTAATCGAAAATATTCTTCTTCACCAGGCGGGCCTGGCAGCCTGGATTCCCTTTTATAAAGAAACAATCGATATTTCCGGAATGCCGGTCCCATCATTATATTCTTCTTTCAGGAAGGATTCATTCAGCATTCGGGTAGCTGAAAATTTGTTCCTGAGAACTGCGTGGAGAGATACAATGTACCAGCGAATGGTAAAAAGTATGTTGGGCCCGGAAGATAAATATGTTTACAGCGACAACGATTTTATTTTCCTAGGACAAATTGTGGAAGCTGTAAGCGGGTTGTCACTGGATGAATATGTAAGGCAGAATTTTTATGAACCCATGGGGCTTTCGAGCATTGGTTTCAGGCCCAGGGAAAGATTTACATTAGACAGGATCGCACCTACAGAAAGTGAAAAACAATTTCGGCTGCAACATCTTCGGGGAGATGTGCATGATCCGGGTGCGGCCATGTTTGGTGGGGTTGCGGGCCACGCAGGTTTGTTCGGCAATGCCTTCGACCTTGCGGCCATACTTGAAATGTTGCTTGAAGGAGGCAAATTCAAAGGGCGAAGATACCTGGAGGAAGGAACGATCGATCTCTTCACCGCGTACAACAGCTCAATAAGCCGCCGGGGTCTTGGTTTTGATAAGCCCGAAAAGGATCATGCAACGTCTTTGGACCCATATCCCTCAAAAAGTGCATCACCCTTAACCTTTGGCCATACCGGTTTCACCGGCACATGTGTTTGGGTGGATCCGAAATACAGCCTCATTTATATTTTCCTTAGCAACCGCGTAAATCCTGATGGTGAAAATGATAAATTGTTGAGGATGGGTGTGCGGGGAAAAATTCAGGAAGCAGTTTACAATGCCATATTGTAGCGGGGAAATTTCTTTTTTGCAACGAACAGCAGGACTTATTTTCACTTTACGGGTATTTTTATAATTTCATAGTATCACAGGCATGTGATAAATTGATGCATTATGGACGGATCCTACCAGATCAGAACAATTGATCAGTATCACGAGGCATACAAAAAAAGTGTGCAATCCCCGGAGGAATTCTGGGGGGAGATCGCCGAAACTTTTACGTGGAAACAGAAATGGGACAAAGTGCTCGAATGGAATTTTTCCGCGCCTCTTGTAAAATGGTTCATCAACGCAAAGCTGAACATCACTGAAAATTGCCTGGACCGATGGCTCACTACACAACCTGATAAACCTGCGATCATCTGGGAGCCGAATGATCCTGCAGAAAAACACCGCACCATAACATATAAAGAATTGTACCTGGAGGTTTGCAGGTTTGCACGGGTATTGAAAAACAATGGAGTAAAAAAGGGTGACCGTGTATGTATCTATATGCCAATGGTGCCTGAATTGCCGGTAGCCATCCTTGCTTGCGCCAGGGTGGGTGCAATACATTCAGTGGTTTTCGGCGGGTTTTCGGCTAAAAGCATACGCGACAGGATATCGGATGCTCAATGCACGTTGCTGATCACGGCGGACGGGGGATTCAGGGGCAACAAGATCATACCGCTTAAAGACATTGCAGATGAAGCACTCGAAGGAGACACACCTGTTGTGAGAACCATCGTACTAAAGCGTACAGGCAGTACCGTTAGAATGCAACCACGTGATGTTTGGTGGCATGATGAAATAGACAAGCTTGACAAGGAGGATATATCTTTCGATGCCGAAAGCATGGATGCCGAGGATATGCTTTTCATTCTATATACATCTGGTTCCACCGGTAAGCCCAAGGGTGTGGTGCATACCTGTGGCGGGTATATGGTGTATACCAATTATACATTTTTAAATGTTTTCCAGTACCAGCCCCCAGACATTTTTTTCTGTACTGCAGATATTGGCTGGGTCACCGGCCACAGCTACATTGTTTATGGCCCACTCTCAGCAGGAGCAACTACATTGCTGTTTGAAGGAGTACCAACGTGGCCTGATGCCGGGCGGCTTTGGGACATCGTGGACAAGCACCATGTAAATATTATCTATACGGCCCCCACTGCCATCCGGAGCCTCATGGCATATGGTCTTGATTACATCAACAATAAAGATTTAAGCACATTAAAAGTGCTGGGAACCGTGGGTGAGCCGATCAATGAAGAAGCATGGCACTGGTATCATCAGCACATCGGAAAAGAAAAATGCCCCGTAGTTGATACGTGGTGGCAAACGGAAACCGGCGGAATTTTAATATCTAATCTCGCCGGGATCACGCCACAAAAACCGGCCCATGCCACTTTTCCATTGCCCGGGGTTCAGCCTTTACTGGTTGATGAGAAGGGGCGGCCCATAGAAGGCAGTGATGCTGCTATAAATGCCTTGCAAAACCGGGTGCCTGGAATAGGCGGTATAAAATCAGGCAACCTGTGCATCAAATTTCCCTGGCCGGGAATGATACGCACCACGTATGGGGATCATGAAAGATGCAGGCAAAATTATTTTCAAACTTACCCGGGATTGTATTTTACCGGGGATGGTTGTTTAATGGATGAGAATGGCTTTTACCGCATCACAGGGCGGGTGGATGACGTTTTGAACATCAGCGGTCACCGGATCGGCACCGCCGAAATTGAAAATGCGATTGACATGCATCCCGGTGTAATTGAAAGTGCGGTCGTTGGTTTCCCGCATGAAATAAAAGGACAGGGAATATATGCTTACGTGATCATGCCAGGCGCCGTTACCAGCCAAAGCTTGTCGAGAGAGGCCATTGTAAAATTTGTGGCCGAAACAATCGGGTCATTTGCAAAGCCTGATAAAATACAATTTGTGAATGGCCTTCCGAAAACAAGGAGCGGGAAAATTATGCGAAGAATTCTCAGGAAAATTGCGGAAGGTGAAATGGAGAGTATCGGCGACACAACGACCCTGCTTGACCCGACAATAGTGGAAGAAATTGTAAACGGCAAGCTTTAATCTTTATTAATATCAATAACAATGAACAAACATATAAACTTATACCCGACACCTGATACCTTATACCTCATACCTGGTCCCTATTGAATCCCAAACACATAGCGATCAGCGATTATACATATACGTTACCAACAGGCATGATCGCTTTGTACCCCTTGCCTGAACGCGATGAGTCAAAATTACTGGTATGGGACCAGGGTTTGATCCGGCAGGATATTTTTAAAAACATAGCGGAATATTTACCTGCAAACAGTTTAGTTATTTTTAATGATACCCGGGTAATCCAGGCCAGGGTATTGTTTCATAAATCTACCGGCGCGGTGATCGAAATATTTTGTTTAGAGCCCTATGATGCGATAACACGTGATGGGATAGCCATGGCCGGTTCGGGGAGTGCAGCCTGGAAATGCATGATTGGGGGCGCAGGTAAATGGAAAGAAGGCTTTCTTGAAAAATCCTTTATCATAGGGGAGGAAAAGGTTCAATTGACAGTTTCTCTCAGGAAAAAATTACCCGATTCCTACGTTGCTGAATTCAGATGGCACCCGCACAAATATAGTTTTTTGGATATCCTGGAACACGCAGGCAACGTACCATTACCGCCGTACATTAAAAGGGCCGGTGAACCCGTTGATGCGGAGAGATATCAAACCGTTTATGCAAAATACAAAGGTTCAGTGGCCGCACCCACAGCGGGCTTGCATTTTACACCGGCCATTTTTACAGCCCTGGAAGAAAAAAAAATTACAACAGGCTTTGTCACCTTACATGTGGGTGCGGGTACTTTTAAACCCGTTACAACAGCAACGCTTGAATTACACAATATGCATGCAGAATGGATTGATATTTCAACAGCCACCATCAGCGAAATTCTTGAAAAAATAAATTCAAACGTCATCGCTGCAGGCACAACCTCCCTTAGGACGCTGGAAAGTATGTACTGGATGGGCGTGAAGTGTTTAGCTAATCCGTACGCGGATATAAGCGCTATAGAAATAAAACAATGGGATGTTTACGATCATCATGCGATCAGGCAGGACATTGAACCAAAAGATGCGCTTGCAGCCTTGCTGGATTGGATGAATAGAAATTCTATGGAAAGGCTTGTTGCTAAAACAGGGATCCTGATCGCACCTGGTTACCGCTTCAGAATTGCAGATGCTTTAATTACCAATTTTCATCAGCCGGGATCAACGTTGTTATTGCTGGTAGCAACAGCTGTGGGAGATGGGTGGAAAAAAATCTATCAATATGCGCTCGAGAATGATTTTAGATTTTTAAGCTATGGCGATGGATCGTTATTGAATTTTCGTGTTGCTTCAAAAAGCATGGGAAAATGAGCGATTATTTTTGAATAGTTACAGGAGTTCCTGCAGGAATATAGCTGTACAAATCTTTTGCTTCTGAATATTTAAGCGAGACACAGCCATCCGTCCAGTTCTGGTAATAATCAACTGTCCATTCCTCCTGGGGCCGGGTCGCATGGATGGCGATCCCATTTCCAATTTTTGCATTGCGGGGGATCAGGCCATGTTGCTGCCGCTCATTAAATTTCCTGATGCTTTCATCGTTTGGAAAATTAAGAAGAAGTTCGGGCCCCCATTTGGGATGAATTTTTTTAAGAAGCACAACGAATTTTCCTTCGGGTGTTCTTTTATCCCCTTCCATGTATTTATCGTTTAAATCATTGCTGCCAAAAACAACAGGATATGTAGCATACCAGCCCTCGTCATCATAAACTTTTAACTCGTAATCTGATTTGTCGATAATAATGTAGTATGGATTGTTTTTAGAAGATGCAACCGGCGAAATTTTTGTGGATTTAGAGGTAGACCTTCTGAGCCCTTTTTTCTTCTTTACTGTTGTGAACGCAAAGAGGAAAGTCAGTAATAAAAATATGATAAAAGGATGCCGAACGTAGGTTTTCATTACAAGGCGCAGGTTTTACCAAATATAAAAACAAACGTTATGCCCTGCTCCGATATTTCATAAGCTTAAAGGATATTTAACTTATTTATCCACACTTGGTATAGATACTAAAACTACCAACGTATTAATCCCATTGCTTCTCTTCTTTGATTCTTTGTTTATCTACTTTTTTGGAAATAAAAATGCTGATTTCATAGAGTAAAACAAGGGGGATTGCTACGATGGTCTGGCTGGTCCAGTCAGGCGAAGGAGTGATTACAGCAGCTACTATTAATATTAAAACATATGCATACTTCCGGTAAGTTCTTAAAAATTGCGGAGTGATCAATCCTAATTTAGAAAGCACATATGCCATTACCGGCAATTCGAAGGCGATACCGCAACCAAGAATGATATTGATCAGTGTGTCAATATAATCTTCAAGGCTGGGGAGATAGGTGGATACTGCAAGGTTGCCCAGTTTGAAAGAGGCAAGAAAATTAAAAGTAAAAGGAGCCAGTAAAAAATAGCCAAATGCACCCCCTGTAAAAAAGCACAGTGATACCCAGCCAATGCTTCCACGGGCATAGCTTAATTCTTTGGGTGACAAGGCGGGTTTTATAAAACGCCACAGCTCCCAGAAAAGGTAAGGAAATGCGATGATCAGCCCACCCATAAAACAAATATCGATAGCAGAGGTAAATGACCCACTGATGGTATTGATCAGCAATGGGATTTTTACGGGTGGCATACACAGGGAATTCCCGATGTGCAGAGTATGCCCAAGATTACAAAGGGCACTGTAGGTAATAAAATCCTGGCGGGCAGGGGCATAAATGATATGGTCGAATATCCAGTCTATGAAAATAAAGATCCCGATAGCGGCAATTAGCAAAGCGATTGCAGAACGTACAATATGCCACCTGAGAACTTCCAGGTGATCAATGAAGCTCATCTCAGATTTTGTATCCTCAGTTCCGCGGATTTTCTTAAAAAAAGATTTTCTATCTGAAGCTGTTACACTCAATGTATAAATATTTTAATCCGGCCGTAAAGTTAATATTTGTGGTTCATTAGCAGACTCTTAAATCAAAGAGTTTGTAATGGCCTCCTGTAAACAGTCGTCTGTGCTTCTGCATTAATCTGTCGAAGGTTTAGACTTTCGACTGCATTACCGTGGACTGTGGACTGTTAGCCGGGAACCCGTTATGTAACCGCTACTTCTTTAACGCTCCCGGTTCTGTTCAGTGAACCCCAGCCCTGCAACTCACCCTTTATAGCCTTATTAAAAGATTTAAACAGAATATAATACATCAATTGCCGGTAAATCAGTCGTTGCGGAATGATCCATAGCAGCTTTTTAAAATTTTCTTTTTCAAATGCAAATGCAATGGCAGCTCCCGCTATATCCACTAGGCTAAAAATAATATAGTACAGGATGATATGAGGTACACTTGCTACAATGATGTTCATCGACGCTGCTACCAGGCTTATGATCAGCAGCAGGTCGGCCAGGGGTGCCAAAAATGGGAGGATCATTTGAAAGATCAGGATGTTGGGCATTGCCACCATCCCATAATTTTTGTATTTCGGGTTGAAAACGGTATCCCTGTGTTTCCAGAAACACTGCATTACGCCAAAGCTCCACCTGAATCTTTGCTTGATAAACTGGCGTATTGTTTCCGGGGCTTCTGTGTATGAAATGGCCGTTGAACAATTCCGGATTAAATAACCACAACGATGCAGCCTCATCGTCAGGTCGCAATCTTCTGCCAGGGTATCTGAAGTAAATCCCCCGGCATCCTCCACTGCCTTCTTTCTGAATGCCCCGATGGCTCCGGGCACAACGGTAATACAATTTAACAGGTCGAAAGCCCTCCGGTCAAAATTTTGAGAGGTAATATATTCGATGCTCTGCCACCGGGTGATCATGCTGATTTCATTTCCCACTTTTACATTTCCTGCTACCGCCCCAACCTTTTCATTGTTAAATTCCTGTATCAGCTTCAACACTGCATCGGATTTTAGTTGAGTATCCGCGTCTATGCATACTACAAATTTGGTATCTGATTTTTCTATTCCGAAATTGAGTGCTGTGGCTTTGCCGCCATTGGGTTTAGAGTAAATATGTACATTTTTATCCTGGCGAAAGGCCTCTCTTACAATATTGACAGTATCATCTTTGCTGCCATCATCCACAAAGATCACCTGCAGCCCGGGATATGTTTGCGATAAAATGCTCTTTATCGTTCTTACTGCATTTACTTCTTCATTGTATGCGGGAATGATCACGCTCACTCCAGGATAATCATTGAATACTGCCGGAACCAGGTTCAATTTCTTCTTTTCATTTTTCTTCTGTATAGACGCCAGTATACCCATGACCAGGATTCTTCCTACGGAAAAAAATATCCCAATGAGGAAAAGAGAAAAAACAATGTGGCTGCCCCAGTAGGTTGCTTCCGCTAAAAAGAAATTGAAGGTTTTGGTCCAGCCATCGCGAGATGGTGGAATAGAAGGCATCACCACGGATCTCGTTTTTCCCATCAAATCAGCCACCGTTGTAAAGATGTATCCCTTGTTCTTAAAATACCTGATAATCGCTGGCAGGGCATCTACCGTGGCCTGCCTGCTTTCGCCACCCGCATCATGCAACAGGATGATGGACGCATTTCGCGTTTCCACCTGCCGGATCACCCTGGCAACAATCGAATCCGCCTTTACATTGGGTTCCCAATCCATGGGATCGATGCTTTCTCCTACGGTTAAATAATTTTCACTGCGGCTTCGTGCAATAGGTTCCAGTTCCTCAAAAGTCTGCGGTTCAGAGTCAGCATTGTAAGGTGCACGGAAAAGGATAGTAGACCTCCCTGTAATGCTTTCAATCAGAAGCCTGGTCAGTTTCATTTCTATCTGGGCCCTTACCAGGCTCATCTTGGCAATATTGTGGTGGGTGAATGTATGATTGCCGATTTCAAAACCATCATTATTGATCCGTTGTAAAATCGGAATGTTCCTTTCGGCTTCCATCCCAACAATAAAAAATGTAGCCGGGATTTTTTCTTTTTCCAGGATGTCGAGGATCTGTGGGGTATAATCAGCACTCGGCCCGTCATCGAACGTAAGGATCAGTTTATGACCGGGGCCTTCTGTAGTATCTTCTGCAAATTTACGGATCACATAACCCGAGGGGAGCTGCACATAATCCTGTTCCGATATCAGGTGCTCAATGCTGTCAACCTCAAATATTACTTTCCCCAGCTGCGGAGAATACAAGATATCCAAAACTTCCCCTTCCCCTTCCAATCCAACATTATTAGAGGCGATGGGGATACTTGTTAACGAACTAAAATCAAAGGGGTGTTCATCCAGTGCATCATTGCTCAAATCCATGTTATAAAAATTCCACATGCGGGTATCCTCACTTCCCAAATGCCACAACGCAGTTCCTGCGGTGGCATACTCATCGCTGAACCTTAAAATATTAAAAGTGGTGGCAGCGTCTGTGAACCACACCTGGTGCTGCTTTTTTTCCATTTCCCCGGCGTCATTCTGCACTTCATCGATATAGCTGTAATGCAGGTTAAAATTATCATTGTCAAAAATTATTTTTGAATTCAGGAATTTGGCTTTATTGATGGCATCATTATAGGTGTATGTCGTGTCTATTTTATTGGTTGACCAGTCATACCCATAGCCCGCAATGCCAAGGATGATTTTTTCCGGGTCTATCCTCGAAGCTGTCCAGTCCAATGCTTCTTCAACCCATTTTTGCGCACTGATAGGCCCGGGACCGGTGCTGTTGTTGTATTGGTCATAAGCCATCAGGATAATATAATCATTATAAGCCGCCAGGTTTTTAAAGTCATAGTCATTGTTTTTGGGCACAACATCCATGGTCACAGTTATACCCACGGGGTGAAGTTTTTCGTACAATTTTTTTTGAAAATCGTTGAGCGGCGCATTCGTTTTTTCTATCAGCTCCTCAAAGTCGATATTGATACCGCTTAAATGATAGAATGAGAGGGTATCTGCTATTTGCTGGATGAGAAGGTTTTCTTTTAAAGGGTCAGACAGTACCCGGTGTAATAAGTTGCCATCAAAATCTTTTTTTGAAGAATTAAAGTTGTTCAGCATGGGCATGATCTGCAGATTTTTTTCGCGCATTACTGCAAGTCCTGCACCGTCGATCCTTGTTTGTAATTGAAAAGTGTTCGTATCAATAAAAAACCATTCCGGAAAAATGGTATTTAATTTACTGCCATACTTCTCAAGATCCGGTAGTGATGTTTTGGCTGTCCAGGGTGTGTAAAATGCTGCACGTATATAGGGCAGGCGTGAAATGCTGTCTGTTGCTGGTTTTTTCTTAAGCGCCTCTTCCTTTTCCTTTTTCTGTAGAAAATCCTTAATTCCCTTGTACTTTTTATTAAGGTTACCCGGGATGGTCAAAGGACTTGTAGGGTCGAGGGTGTTCTGGTATTCCTTTGCTTTTTGTTCCAGGTTTGGAAGAGAAGGGCTGGAGCCGCTGTACAATGCAATTCCAAGAACCACCAGGAAGAAAATAGCAACCATGGCTATAATTCTGCCCGACCATTTCACACTATTCCAACGGGTGGATTTTTGTGTTTGAAATACCTGCGGATGGTTCATAACTTGCAAAGTTATACATCCCAATATTTAAAATTTTTTAATTACGTCTTCTGCGACAAACTTTAAAGGTTCATTATAATGATTGGGAGCAAGGGAAAAAGAAAAGCCCCTGTAGAAACAGGGGCCGTTTACCAAAACTAACTGCTTATGAGAAAATTGACTTTTAAAACTTAACTGCAGAATATATAACAAATGAGATGCCAAAAAAGAGAACTGATGTTAACAATTTCTAAAAGAGATTCCTGGTAAATACACAACCCTGTATATGTGTTTAAATTTTGATTTATTCTAATTATTGAGACTCAGTTAGTTTTTCCGTATTTTCTGCAAATTGAAGGGCATCAATAAATTCCTGGATATTTCCATTTAATACATCATTTAAATTATAAACCGTAAGCCCGATCCTGTGATCTGTTACCCTACCTTGAGGAAAATTATACGTTCTTATTTTTGCAGACCGGTCCCCGGTGCTCACAAGGCTTTTCCTGTGGCGTGAAATTTCTTCTTCCTGCTTACGAACTGTATCTTCATAAAGTTTCGTTCGCAGCATTTGCATCGCCTTTTCCCTGTTACCCAGCTGGGAGCGTTCTGTTTGACATACAACCACAATACCAGTGGGTATATGGGTTAAAAAAACTTTGGTTTCTACCTTGTTGACATTCTGTCCGCCGGCACCACCGCTTCTCGCGGTTTCCATTTTAACGTCACTTTCTTTTACTTCTACATCCACTTCTTCTGCTTCAGGCATGGCTGCCACCGTTGCAGCACTGGTATGAACACGACCACTGGCCTCAGTATCAGGAACACGTTGCACCCGGTGAACACCACTTTCAAACTTCAGGGTTCCATACACATCTTCACCCGTTATTTCTAACTGAACTTCCTTATAACCACCTACAGTGCCTTCACTTTCACTCAGGAGAACGCTTTTCCAGCCACGATTTTCACAATACTTCAGGTACATTCTCATCAGGTCTCCTGCAAAAAGAGAGGCTTCATCACCGCCAGTACCTGCCCTGATTTCCAAAATACAATTTTTTTCATCCTGGGGATCCTTTGGTATCAGCATATTACGGAGATGCTTTTCAAGGGCATCTTTCTTTTCCTGTAATCCGGGCAGTTCTTCCTTGGCAAGGTCTCTCATCTCAGGGTCATTGCTGTTCAATACTTCGGTATTAAAACTGAGTTCATCCAAAACTTTTGCATATGAGTTACGTACTTCCACAATTTTCTCCAGGCTGCGGTATTCTTTGCTCAAACGGGTAAATTCTCTATTGTCTCCTACTATTTCAGGATTCGACAAAGCAATACTCAATTCATCAAATCTTGCCTTGATGGCGTCCAGCTTATCTAACATATTTATTGACTTGAATTACTGCCATGGAGATATATCTCTCCAAGCTACCTTTATCACTGATCTGCAATCAATTTTTAAAGGCTGGCAAAAATAATCCATTAAATTATTACATGACTTACTTAAAATTCAAAGCCGATCAGTTATTTACCGGGAGTGAGTTATTGAGTGGAGAGCAGGTACTCATCACAAAAGCGGGTGGTGAGATCGTTGATACAGTTCATCAATCAGAAGCGGGAGAAGATATCTTATACTCCGCTGGAATTCTTTCACCCGGGTTCATTAACTGTCATTGTCACCTGGAGCTTAGCCACATGAAGCACCTGATTGAAGAAAAAACCGGACTGGTGGATTTTGTAGTCAACGTCGTCAGCAAACGCAACTTTCCTGATGAAGAGATATTGGAGGCAATTCAAAATGCCGAAGATGAAATGTTGACGGCAGGAATTGTGGCCATTGGAGATATCTGTAATAATTTGTCAACCCTGCCGCAAAAAATGAAACGAAGGATGACGTATTACAATTTTATTGAAGCCAGTGGTTGGGTGCCAAAGGTTGCAATGTCCAGGTTTGAAGCTTCAAATTTTTTTTATGAAACATTTTCTAATCATTTCAAAGAAACTTCCATGGCACCTCACGCAGCATATTCTGTTTCACCCGCATTGTGGCAACTGATCGTCCCTTTCTTTGAAAATAAAGTCACCACCCTGCATAACCAGGAAACGCCGCATGAAGATGAATTTTTTTTAAAGGGCGCCGGCCCTCTCATGAGGATGTACGAGCTCATGAATATCGACAATTCTTTTCACAGGGCTTCAGAAAAAAGCAGCCTGGATACCGTTTATCCCTATTTATCAGCCGCATCATCTCTAATCCTGGTTCACAACACTTTTACAACTGAAAGGGATATTACCCGGGTAAAAAACAAGGCAGGAAAGAAACATTTGGTTTCATTTTGCCTTTGTGTAAATGCCAACCTGTATATTGAGGATGCCCTTCCTCCGGTTGAACTGCTTGTACAAAATGATTGTGCCATTGTATTGGGAACAGACAGCCTCGCAAGCAATCATACATTGAACCTATTGGCAGAGATGAAGACGATCAGGAAAAATTTCCCACGGGTCTCTCTTTTGCAGATGCTAACCTGGGCCACAATCAATGGGGCAAAAGCACTGCAGATCGACAATACATATGGAAGTTTCAGCAAAGGAAAGAAACCGGGTGTTGTTTTGATTGAAGGGCTCGATGAAAACAACTTGGGTGCAGGGTCTTCATGCAAAAGACTCATTTGATTTTGTGTGGACCGGCCTATAGCGCTTACCAGATGCTTTTCAGGATAGTAACTCGTGTAAAACCGGTAAGGTTTTTAACGCGCCGAAATCCTGTATGTGCAATGAATAATAGGTTTGAAGGGAAGATAAAAGTTCTTTGCGTATTGTTTTGTTGAGCCTGATCTGGTCTAGATCATTTGGATGCCGGGCTTTCAACAGTTGTGAAATACAAAAGCTGTTGTTCATTTCTAGAAAATAGGGATGTGGTGGTGGTTGTTCAATAAAGGTACCGTCCTGCAGGTCAAGGATAGGGCGCCGGGGAGAAAAGGTGTCTTCCAGCTTTAATCCAAAAAACTGGGCCAGGTTGAGACAAAAGTATAGCGGGTAATTTGCCGTTACAGTTTCATTCGCACAGTCGAGCTGTACAAAGGCATCCTCGCAGAAAGAAAAAAGATCAGAATTTGTTTCCGGTTGTTTTAACCCTTTCTGTAACAGCTCAGTCATGTACAGCGCAACAGAATTTTTGATTACATCCTGCCATAAATTTCTATACAGGTAACTCCATTTACATTCTTTGATCCGCTGTAAATTTTTAAGTTCGTTATGGTATACTTCAAGCTCCAGCATTGAGGTGGGCTGAAAAAAATGGGCTTTGCCAGATTTGCCGGAGGTCCTTACACCGTTTACCAGGTAGGATTGTATACCAAAAAGCGCAGTGAAAATGTTCACGACTACCGATGTTTCTCCGTACTTTATTGTTTTTAATACAATGCCGTTGGTGTGGTAGATCATATGGATTTAAAAATTGTTGAAAATCTGAAATCCGGTTCATGTCTGAATTTCTATCATTTTCATTTATAGTTGATGCTGCATAATGTCAGGATCATAATTTTTGAATCTTTACTTGATGAACGATCATGTTTTGCCCTGGATGAAACATCGTTCAAAGATAATCAACCGGTAAAGGAAATTGAGGCACGCAAAACCAGCATATATTTAGTTTCTTTGCCATCACCTCTTGTATAAGTCCTAATCATATGTGGAAGGTACTGGCAAATGTTATTTTGAAATTCAGATTACCCCTGCTGTTAATGCTTGTAGCAATTACAGCAGTGATGGGATATTTTGCCAGTAAAGTTACCCTGAGCTATGAATTTTCGAAAGCCATTCCAACGGACAATCCCAAATACCAGGACTATCTTTCATTCAAGGAAAGATTTGGTGATGATGGTAACCTGCTGGTTATCGCAGTACAATCCGGTAAAATATTTTCACTCGGCACATTCAACGCTTTTGGCAGGTTACACAATGAATTGAGAAAAGTTAACCATGTAGAAGAAGTTCTGAGCATGTATTCAGCAGTAAACCTGGTCAAAGATTCAACCTCCGAAAAGCTCAGGGCTTCCCGCATATTTGATTCTGTAATTACAAACCAACAGGCACTTGACAGCAGCCATACGATTTTTTTAAGCCTCCCTTTTTACAAGACGTTATTGTACAATCCTGAAAATGATGCTTACCTGCTTGGTGTAAGGATAAACAGGCAGGTTTTAAATTCTTCGGGCAGAACCCGGGTGGTAAAAGATATTACTGGTGTAGCCGACCGGTTTATGCATGAAACCGGAATGCAAACATATTTAAGCGGCTTACCGCTCATCAGAACACTGGTAGCAGACAGGATCTCCAAAGAAATGCGATGGTTCTTAGTGGGTTCGCTGGGACTATCGGCGTTAATCCTGCTGCTGTTTTTCCGTTCAGCAAGCACCATGATTTTATCACTGGCTGTAGTGATCACAGGGGTGATCTGGAGTCTTGGTATCCTGTATCTTTTTGGTTATAAGATCACTTTGCTGAATGCTTTGATCCCTCCGTTGATCGTAGTGATCGGGATACCCAACTGTATTTATTTTTTAAATAAATATCATTCCACGTTCCGTACTACCCGAAATAAAAAACAATCGCTCATCGATATGGTGAGTAAAATGGGAGTTGTAACACTCTTCTGTAACATTACGGCAGCGATCGGGTTTGCTGTATTTGCATTTACAAAAAGTGCAATTTTAAAAGAATTCGGGGCAGTTGCCGGAATCAGCATCATGCTTATCTTTTTCATTTCTTTTATTCTCCTTCCTTCTGCGCTCAGCTATTTACCCACACCTACAGACCAACAAATAAAATACCTTGACAATCCATGGTTGACACGTTTCCTGCTCCAGATTGAAGAGTGGGTTTTTGGTCATAAGCAAATGATCTATCTGATCACAATTGTTGTGCTTGTATTTTCAATTGCCGGGATCTTTAAATTGAAAAGCGAAGCATTCATACTGGATGATCTTCCCCAGACGGATAAAATTTATAAGGACCTGAAGTTTTTTGAAAAAAACTTTAAAGGTGTGATGCCACTGGAAATTGTTGTGGACACAAGAAAACGGTATGGACTTGCTGGAGCAAGGGCTTTACCCATATTTGAAAAAGTTGATTCATTGTCACAATATATTACCTCACAAAAAGAAATGTCCAGGCCGTTGTCCATTGCCGAAGGATTGAAATTTGCAAAACAGGCATTTTATGAAGGTGATACTGCAAATTATTCTTTGCCAAATGCCTTCGATGGCGCGTTTGTGGGTGAATACCTGAAACCCGGCTCAGACAGCAATGAGAAAGGCGGCCTGACCAAAATGCTTAAAAGCTTTATGGATACCAGCCGTCAAAGAACCAGGATCAGTATCAATATGATGGATGTAGGTACAAAAAAATTGCCTGTCATCCTTGCCGGAATCAAATCGAGATCAGACCAGCTTTTCGATACGTCTAAATATTCGGTACAGTTCACAGGAACCAGTATCACTTTCCTCGAGGGCAGTAAATTCATTGTTGATGGTTTACGGCAAAGTATCGTTTGGGCTTTTTTATTGATTGCGTTGTGCATGTTATATTTGTTCAGGTCAGTGCGCATACTTTTCTGTTCTCTGATCCCCAATATAATACCCCTTGTTGTAACAGCGGGCATCATGGGCTGGATGGGCATTAGGCTGAAACCATCTACAGTACTGGTTTTCAGCGTGGCACTTGGCATTGCCATTGACGTCACAATAAGATTTTTGGTAAATTATAAACAGGAGCTGGCAGGCAACGGGTTCAATGTGAAAGCAACAGTTTCTCAAACCATCAGGCATACAGGGTTGAGTATTTTGTACACTTCAATGGTATTGATTGCCGGGTTTATTATTTTTTGTTTCAGTGGTTTCGGTGGAACCCAGTCGTTGGGATGGCTTACATCGGTTACCTTACTGGTTGCAACTCTTACAAATCTTTTGCTGCTGCCTGTTTTGTTGCTGATGAATCACCGGGATCACACAGTAACAACATCAGGTAAATAAAGCAGCATTTATTATACTTATTTTGTCAACTATTCGTTAAAGCTATTTGCTGAAATTCTAAAATCTAAATGAATTATGAGAAAACTCCTGATATTCCTGTCGGCTATTGTATGCTTTGTGAGCGGTATATCCCAAACTCAAACGCGTACTGTTTCAGGAACCATTGTAGATAACAACGGGCTGCCACTTCCCGGAGTTTCGATTGTGCCGGTCGGCTCAGCAGGCGGTACCACCACTAATTTAAACGGTGTGTTTTCATTGGAAGTCCCTTCTTCAGTCAGCAAAATAGAGGTGTCTTTTGTGGGCTTCACCACTCAAACTGTAGACATACCGGAAGGGGGCCGGATTTCAATCAGCCTTGCACCCTCCAACTCCAACTTAGATGAAATTATTATTACCGGGTATTCAAGATTGAGAAGATCCCAATATTCAGGAGCAGCTACAAAGGTGACAAGCGAAAAAATAAATTTTATTCCCAATGCCTCTTTCGACCAGATCTTGCAGGGCAAAGCTCCAGGATTGACTGTGCTTGCCGGAAGCGGACAGCCGGGTGCTTCAGCAAGGGTTGAGATCAGGGGCGCTACTTCAATAACCGGGGGCAACAGTCCATTATTTGTAATTGACGGAATGCCGGTGGAAGCAGGGGTATTTCAATCGATCAACCCAAATGATTTTGAGAGTGTGGATGTGCTGCGTGATGCAATTGCGACGGCTCAGTATGGCAACCGCGGATCAAGCGGTGTTATTGTGGCCACCACAAAAAGAGGACGCTCAGGCAAAACAATTTTCACTTATTCAGGGCAGGCAGGGATCACGCAACCGGGCCAGGAAAGATTTGACATGATGAGTTCAACAGAGCTTTTACAGTTCCAGGAAAATCTTGGACTGTTACTTCCAAATGCTTTGCCGGGATATGTATACTCACGTAAAAATCCGGTTAATGTGGGTTTGCCTGCAGCAGTGTTGGCTCAGTATGATGCAAAACTGGACAGCTTAAGAAATATCAACACCGACTGGAAAAAAGTATTTCAACGTACAGGAAGTTTTCAAAGTCATGACATTAACCTTTCAGGAGGAACGGCTGGAACAAGATATTTTATTTCAGGCGGGTATTATAAAGAAGATGGAATTGGGATCCGTTCCAATTTAGAAAGGTATACGGTCCGAGCCAACATAGACAGCAAAACGGACAAGCTTACCGTTTCATTCAATGGAACTGCGGGGTATACCCAAAGAAACCTGATCGAGTCGGAAAACGGCATTGCCCTTGCAAATCCATTTGCATCGACTTATTTTGGATTGCCATATCAAAAATTATACAATGCCTTCGGAACTGTTGATACTGGTGGGGCCAATATTGCCGGTAATGCATACTCAAGGATTTTTTCAACAACAAATTCAAGAAACCAGCTCAAGCTTCTCAGTAGTGTAAATCTAAATTATGATGTAACCAGCAACATCTATATCGGAGGATTTGCCGGCGTTGATTACAGGCAAACAACAAATGAGAACTCAGTTTTCCCGAACACATATGCTGCGAATCATTCCGGGTTTCCTACAGGTCCGCCAACAAATTCTGACCTGGGTGGTGGGTCCTTTGGAACCGGTTACAATAATGCGACAGAGTATATTGTACGTGCCCTTGCTGGATATCATAACATTTTCGCTGATAAACATGATGTGGACTTGCAGCTTATTTCTGAGTACACCCGCGATTATGCGAAGTCATTCAATTTCACTGGATATGGCATAGACCCAAAATTATTGAATACTCCTGTCGCCATTACTCCCGGAACCGCCGACAACCTGTTGATACCGGATGTTGCCGGAAGCAAGACCGGCAGATCTTTATACGCAGCAATGGCCTTACTGAAATATTCTTATGATGGCCGTTATACAGTAAATGCCTCTTTCAGGAGGGACGGATCATCACAATTACCGGTAAAAAACAGGTTCGAGAACTTTTATGCGGCTGGAGTGACGTGGAATATTATGAAAGAAAAATTTTCAAGGGACTGGTATAAGATCAATGATCTCAGGCTTCGACTTTCATACGGAGTATCAGCCAATGCAGATGGTTTCCCGATCGGAAATTTTGGTTACCTGTCTACTTATGGTTCAGGGATCTATGCAGGTGGACAAACCATTGTTCCCGATAACGCTGGCAACCCCGACCTGAAATGGGAGAAGATCAAGACTTTAAATCTGGGACTTGATTTTGGTGTGCTTAATAACAGGATCACAGGATCTGTAGAAGTCTATGAGAAAAAAGGCACAGATGTGATAGTAACCCAAAAGCTTCCGTTTGAAACCGGCTTTGCAAGTCAGAATATAAATGCCGGCATTGTAAGAGACCGGGGGATAGAAGTTTTATTGAATGGTGAGATCGTCCATAACAAAAATATCGTTTGGTCGGTTGGAGGCAATGTAGCGTACAACAAGAACAGGGTCATCTCACTCGGACAAGTAAAAGAATTTGAGCAAGGCACAGAAATAGAACGTGTAGGGCTCCCGATCGGTTCGCACTATATTGTTAAATGGGCAGGTGTGGATGCTGCTACCGGGCAACCATTGTATTTTCAAAAGGATGGAAAGCTTACCAATGTGTTCAGTGATAATGACAGGGTTGCCGAGTTTGGTACTTATCATGCACCTTGGGTTGGTGGCTTCAACACTTCTTTAAGGGTACGGGGTATTACGCTGGATGCACTATTCAGTTTCCAGCAAGGATTCTCCAGGTTTAATAACCAGGATTTCTTTCAGCTGAACAGCGCATTTGCAACTTTTGCTGCAGGGCTCAATCAAAGGAAAGAAATGTTAACCATGTGGCAGAAAGCCGGTGATGTAACTGATATACAGTCGCCATTATTTGAACGCCAGTTCGTGTCAAAAGATATCCAGGATGCGTCATTCCTGCGTTTCAGGACACTGACCCTGGCCTATAATTTTGGAAATAATCTATTGGACAAGACAAAATTTTTTAGTGCAGCAAGGTTTTTTGTACAGGGACAAAATCTTTTCACGTGGACAAAATGGTCGGGCTTCGACCCTGAGGACAATGATAATGTGGCACAGTATGAATATCCAACCCCCCGCACATTTACCGTGGGCCTTTCGTTTTCATTAAAATAATCTATTACTATAAAAAATCATCATGAAGAAAATAAGTATCCCGGTAATTTTGGTGGCTTTCCTGGCAGTGAGTTCATGTAATAAAAAGCTTGACTTGCGGCCATCTGATAGTATTGATGTTGATAAAGCATTTACTTCAGTTGGCGATCTTGAAAAAGGATTGTTGGGTGTTTATGCTGCCAATGACCAGACCAATAAAATCTACATTGCTTCCATACTGTCAGATGAAACAAAAATTTCAAACGAAAACAGGGGACAGGGGCAGTTCTCATTTAAATTTCAATATTCGAGCACCATCGGGGAGCACAATGCGGATTTTCCTCAATACTATATTATGTTAGACAGGTTGCACAGGGTGCTCGCGGCTTTTGATAAAGTAAATCCTGCAACCACTGAAGACGTCAATAAAAAAGCAAGAATCAGGGCTGAACTACTTGCCTTAAGGGCAGTGGCCCATTATGAGTTACTCATCAGGTTCATGCCGTCGGGTTATGACCCCGGTGCACCCGGTGTTGCCATCATGCTTACTTCTGACCTTACAGCCAAGCCGGCCAGGAATACAGTAGGAGAAGTTGTGACGCAGATCGAGGCTGACCTTTCTGCAGCAAGGGCAGAAGTAAACATCCAATCTGCTCCGGTAGATGTTTTGCGTATCAGCAAATCTGCCATTGCTGCCTACCAGGCACGGGTTGCATTGCTGAAGCGTGACTGGACAGCGGCTGCCACTTTTGCTACGGATGCTATAAATTTATCCGGCAAAACACTTGCCACCGGGACCGAATTTGTTGGATATTGGCAGGATTTAAATGAATCCGAAACCATCTGGAAATACAAAAATGAAAACGTACCCCAGCTTTTGTGGAGAGACAGCAACGGGGATGTATTTTTTGAACCATCAGACAAATTGAAAAGCCAGTACGACAGGGATGCTGATATTCGGTTCGCAACTTATTTTACAGCCATTGGTAGTGATACTTCTGTAGTCAACAAATACCCTGGCTCACCCTCAGGCCCCCAGGTCAATGACCTTAAGCTGATCCGTTTGGCTGAAATGTTTCTCGTACGTGCAGAAGCAAATGCCCAGAATAATTTGTTGCCGCAGGCGGCTGCCGATGTGAATACCTTAAGAGCCGCACGTATTGCTGATTACGCTCCTGTAACATTCGGTTCAAAAACTGAAGCCATCAATGCCGTGTTGAACGAACGCTTTAAAGAATTGTGCTTTGAAGGGTTCAGATTTTTTGACCTTAAAAGAAATGGTTTGGCAGTGAACAGGTTTGCAAGCGATGTTCAAAGCACTAACTGGCAAAACCTGACAGCAAATGATTACCATTTTGCATTGCCCATTCCACAGGATGAAATTTTTTCAAA
>JBDUCQ010000219.1:0-2962 GCA_040003385.1 Ginsengibacter sp.
TCTAAACTCTCTAAACTCTCTAAACCTCCTAAACTTCTCTCCAAATTGGTATAGATATTGACAAACAAAATCCATAATAAAATATATTGTATGCAAAAGGTAAAAAACGGCGACGTGGTTAAAGTTCATTATACAGGAAAATTGACCAATGGTGAACAGTTTGACTCCAGTGAAGGAAGAACGCCTCTCGAATTTACGGTAGGTGGTGGCCAAATGATCAAAGGATTTGATGATGCAATGCCGGGTATGACAATTGGCCAGAAAAAAACAATCAATATTTTGCCGGAAGATGCCTACGGCGTGAAGGACAAGGATGCGATCATCGAATTTCCAACGGAAAATATACCGAAAGATTTGCCAGTTGAAGTAGGAATGCAGTTTCAATTGCGCAATGAATACGACCAACCCTTCCCTGTAACTGTTTCAGAGATCAAAGATGATGTGGTAATCCTCGACGCCAATCATGAACTGGCGGGTGAAGAGCTGATTTTTGACATTGAGCTGGTTGAAATCTCAGAATCCAGGATTTTCCCATAGTACATTCTTATTGCAGCAATTGTATCACGAAGTATTTTCTATGTTTGTAAAAATGTTACAAACATGATCACAATTGATAAGGAGCGGCTTGTTGAACGTTTTATGCGTTATGTGCAGCTGGATACACAAAGTGACCCCCAGGGCGAGAATTCGCCAACCACTGAAAAGCAGAAAGACCTGGGCCGGGTATTGTCCGCGGAGCTTCAGGCAATGGGTATCACAGATGCTGAACTTGATGCTTACGGTTATGTATATGCGACAATTCCTGGCAACTCTCCAAAAAAAAACATTCCTACTATATGCTTCTGCAGCCATGTAGATACCGCACCTGACTGCAGTGGCGCCAATGTTAAGCCGATCCTCCACAAAAAGATTGACGGCAGTGACATTGTATTGCCCGATGATCATTCACAAGTGTTAAAAGCAGGGGATTATCCTTATTTAAAAACACACGTCGGAAGTGATATTATTACTGCCAGCGGGACCACTTTATTAGGAGCAGACGATAAATCCGGTGTGGCAGTTATTATGGAAGCTGCAAACTACTTACTTGAAAACCCGGGAATTCAACATGGAGATATCAGGTTACTTTTTACCCCTGATGAAGAAGTTGGAAAGGGAACTGCTCAATTAAATATGGCAAGACTGAATGCACAATTCGGCTATACGATGGACGGGGGTGATGCAGGCAGCCTGGAAGATGAAACGTTTAGTGCAGACAGTTCTAAAATTGTTGTTCATGGTGTGATCGCACACCCGGGGTATGCAAAAGGTAAGATGGTGAATGCAATCAAGATCGCCGGCAATATTGTAGATGCACTTCCCAAAGATCAGTGGGCGCCTGAAGCCACTGAAAAAAAGGAAGGATTTGTTCACCCGGTAAGGATAGAAGGCATTGCAGAAAAATCAACAATAGAATTTATTGTGAGGGATTTTGAAACAGGCAGGTTACAGGTACATGAAGAAAGATTAAAGCGTATAGCCCAGGACGTTATAGACCAGTATCCGGGAGCCAGGATGGAATTTACAGTTGCCGAACAATACAGGAATATGAAACAGGTACTCGATAAAAATCCGCAGGTTGTCGCCTATGCAGCCGAAGCGATTGAGAGGGCAGGACTCGTGGTCAGGACCGAAAGCATCAGGGGCGGAACAGATGGCAGTAAATTAAGCTACATGGGATTGCCTTGTCCCAATATTTTTACCGGGATGCAGGCCATTCATTCAAAACTGGAATGGATCGGGGTAAGGGACATGGTGAAGAGCGCCGAAACAATTGTGCACCTGTGCATGATTTGGGAAGAAAAAGCTGGTATATGAGTTTAGAAGTTTAGGGTTTAGAAGTTTAGTAGTAGACACTAAATTGTGAGCTTTGAATTTAATCTGACAAAGAAGCCATTCACTTAGACTGAACACCACACACCTAAACAGCTAAACCCCTAAACTTCTAAACTTAATTTACACTACCTTCATTTTTAAATTTATTTGAAATGGAATTTCTAAGAGATTACTGGTGGCTGATCCTTCTGGCATTTGCTTTTCTTGGGTGCTTTGTTACCGTTAACCAGGGTACGATTGGAGTGGTAACGATGTTTGGAAAATACCGCCGGATCATGAGGCCGGGCTTGAATTTTAAAATCCCTTTTTTTGAGCAGATCTATAAAAAAATAAGCATTCAAAACCGTTCCGTTGAGCTGGAGTTCCAGGCGATTACAATAGACCAGGCGAATGTGTATTTTAAGAGCATGCTCTTATACGCGGTACAGAATGCCGATGAAGAAACCATTAAGAAGGTGGCCTTCAAATTTATCAGTGATAAAGACCTGATGCAAAGCCTTGTGAGAACTGTTGAAGGTTCAATCAGGGCTTTTGTGGCTTCAAAGAAACAGGCAGAAATCCTGACATTGCGGAAAGAAATCGTTGAATTTGTAAAAGAACAGATCGACGCTGCACTGGAAGATTGGGGGTATCATTTACTGGACCTGCAGATCAATGACATCACTTTCGATACAGCCATCATTGAGAGCATGAGCAGGGTAGTGTCCAGTAACAATTTAAAAGCCGCTGCGGAAAATGAGGGGCAGGCATTGCTGATCACAAAAACAAAAGCAGCCGAAGCAGAGGGAAATGCGATCAAGATCGCTGCTGAAGCGGAGCGCCAGGCTGCACAGCTTCGTGGACAAGGTGTTGCCTTGTTCCGTGAAGAAGTTGCAAAAGGTATGAGCCAGGCCGCAGAACAGATGAAGCAAGCCAATCTTGACACCAATGTCATATTGTTCAGTATGTGGACCGAAGCGATAAAAAATTTCGCAGAATATGGCAAAGGCAACGTAATATTTTTAGATGGCAGCAGCGATGGTATGGAAAAAACGATGCGGCAAATTATGGCCATGCAGCAAATGGGTGAAAAGAAATAGGAAGAAAG
>JBDUCQ010000220.1:0-2932 GCA_040003385.1 Ginsengibacter sp.
GAAATGTAGAGATCATTTGTTGCCAGGTAACTTGGCAGATCCTTATTGGAAATCATACCTTCAAAAATTACCTCTTTAGCAATATTTTTATCAGCAGCTGATTGCAAAAGCACTGCCTTTAATTTGCCATCGCCTATTATTGTGAGTTCAAATGGTATTTGTCGTTGATGAATGATCTCAAAAGCTGCTAAAATAGTTTCGTGCCTGTAGTCTTTGGTAAGGCTCCTTGTAACGATGGACCTTAGACGCTGGTCATGGATCTGTGGTGTAAAAATATAATTGCGGAGATCAATCCCTTTAGGCATTACCATAATTTTATTCAGATCGGTCCCATGTTTCAGCATGCTGTAAGTCATTATTTCGCCCCAGGCATGTATCAGGCTGGCATGCTTAAAGGCATATTTTTGTAGTCTCTTTTTTATGATGGCGCTGAATGAACCGGGTGGGTAAACGTCAGTTATTCCTTGCTGGGCAATAACAATCGGTGCATACTTATGAAACAGGGCACCCATAAAACCGTAACTGGTCACTCTTTCTGCAATGATCAAATCGGGTTTGAGCCGGATGATCTGCTGTTTCAACTCATTCAAACGGGCTACTGTTTCCAGTGCACGGTATATTTTTTTTATTCCTGTTCCGGCTTTTTCCAGCTCCCAGGTATATATTTCAAACTGGCAAAATTCCTTTAAGCCGTTCATCCACGTAATTGCGTCAGCACGATACGTTTCCCCGAGGAACAACACCTTATATTTCCTGGTCATTCAGTTCTGCTGATTGAGTTTTATAATCTATGATGTCCATGCTGGCCAGTCCATACAATAAAGGTGTCAATCCGGTACGTATAGCTGAGTGAAATGATGTGGCATAGGCAAAAATGAAAAGCATGCATTTTATCAGCTTCATATCACGGTTACGCGTTCCCCGGATAATATAAACAGGCCAGAAAATCAGGATCAAGTTAATAAAAAGGCCAAAAATTCCACTTTCTGCAAGTAGCCTTGTTTGTTCTGTATGAGGAGGTATTTCATCTTCGTACAACCCATATTTGTAACGGTTAAACTGGACATTTCCGGGCCCAACTCCTAGAATGATATTGTCAAAAAAAACGTCGATGTCAACCGCAGCATAGTTATTCCGTCCCGAAGAAATGCTTTCTAAATTTTTTTCACGGTTCCCCTGAACAGTACCGGATGTTTCACCCTGGTAACGTAAAAGAAGCTGTCCCCCTGTTATGTTATTCGTCAATATAAATATTAGTATAAATCCGACTGAAAGAAGTGTCAGCTTTACCACCGAACTCTGCTTTATTTTGCGGAAAAAAATAAATGACAACAGAACGCTTATTATCATAGATATGATTCCGCCCCTGGAAAATGTAAGAAAAGCACGCAACGTAAAATATAAGATCAGGCAAATCGTGATGATCCGGTTTCCAATATAATATTTCTGATCAAGCATAATCACCAGGAAGCAAATGGCCGCCCCTAAAAGAGTGGCCACCTGGTTAGATCCAAAACCACCTGAGGTGGCAACCGTTGAACTGAGGTTAAAATCTATCTGCGAATAATCCGGTGTTTTCAGCGTGATATAGGTTACAAAAGTGACGCATGGCAGTAAGAACGCCTTGAGAATATTTGATAAATTTTCCAGGGTGATCTTCTGGTAAGCAGTAAATGCTATCATGAACCCGAGTGTCAGGATCCCGAGCGTGTTGAATACAAAATGTTTCAGGAAGCCGGGTTCATACAGAATGAATGAGGGAAGAAGCAAAATGATCACCAGGATTCCGACCATCGAGGTAAACCACGTTCGTGCAATGATGATATTGACAATGATAAAGCCAATCTGTATGTATTTCCCGATCTCATAAGGAAGAAATGAACCACCGACAGACCTGTTCAAAATTTCGAGACCCATCAGGTAGCTGATGAATACAAGGATCCTGTATTTGTGCATATCATGGCGTGCATATTTGAATACATAAAGACAGGATACGGCAAAAAATAAAAGTGGTATAAATGCCTTAACAACGGTTGCAACAACACCGAAAACTACATGTATCCCTACAAGGTACACTTCGGGTTTGTTCATCAACGTTCTATCCCTCGCGATCATAGGTATAAAATGAAGGTTGAACCATTAGGTATAAACAACTATGCTGGTAACGGTAATGAGTATGCGAAATCTTCAGCATCATGAATAATTATAGGGCAATTTTGCTAAGCAGCTCTTCGAAACGGTTGACGAGAAATTTTAAACTGTACTCATTTACTATTTTATTCCTCGCGTTCAGCGTCATTTTTTTATAGGATGCAGGTTCCGAATTTTTTATGATACCACTGCACAATCCATCAATCTCATGATCAACTACCCCATTGAAATCATTCTTGATCAGCATATGAATACCCGCATAATCGAATGAAGCAATGGCTACACCACTGGCCATTGCCTCCATCACCACATTTGGTGTTCCTTCATATTGCGATAAAGAACACAGCCAATGTGCCTTTTTATATACCGCCTGTATTTCAGGATGGACATCATGAACAGAAATATTATAATTTGAATACTGGCTCTTTATCATTTGAACTGTTTCAGCCTTGCACGATCCTTCTCCAAACATCTGGCCCTCAACATCCAGCCCAGAATCAGCCAGCCTTTTGATCATTTGGGGAAAGAGCCAGGGTTGCTTTTCTTTTTCAAATCTTCCCACCAGCAACAAATTGATCCTGCTGCCGGGTTTTACATCTTTTGGAACAAATTCAAATAAGTCTGTATCGATCACGTTTCCTAAAACAAATATCTTCTTATTGTAAAATATTTTTTTGCAATTGAAAGCTCCGTGCTCCGAATTTGCCACTATAAAACCCGGTAACGAATAATGCAGCCATGCCATTGACCCATTCAATTTTTTTTCAGAAATGGCATCACT
>JBDUCQ010000107.1:0-9793 GCA_040003385.1 Ginsengibacter sp.
GGGATACTGGAACAATGATTCACTGATGTTCATCGGTAAATCCGGGGTCACTTATGGATGGCAGCAGGCGCTGTTAAACTATAAAAAAAATTATGCAGATACGGTTGCAATGGGCCACCTTGATTTTGCGATCCTGCAAATTAAAAAGTTGTCTGAATTTTATTATTTCGTAATTGGCAAATGGCATTTAGCCAGGTCAATAGGAGACGTTGGAGGTCATTTTACCCTCTTGTTCAGAAAAATCAAAAATCACTGGCTGATCGTTGCTGATCATACAAGCTAAAATGTTTATGATTTCCATTTGCGCCGCAAATAAAGCAGCAGCCATAGTAAGCTTCCTAAGAACCAGGCGTAAAAAATATAATTCAGAAGGCGTGGCCTTTCCTCAAAAAAAGCATAGTTCAACCCGATCCCGATGGTGGAGTTGATCAAAAGCCATAATAAGCCTACAGAAATTGAAGTGATTATTTTTAAAAGAAAATTCCTCACATCCGGCTCCATACTGCTCATGAGTTCCTTAATTTATTCTTAAGATAAAATAATTAGTTGATACTTATTTGATCAGTGAATTTCTAAAATCTATGCTGTCGCCGGAAAAAACATTAAAATCCACGGGTGCTTTGATTCCGTTCACCCTGCCGGATTCACTGTGTTGCCAGAACATCCATTTGTGCTGTAGTCTTGGTTTTTCAGGTTGCAGGTAATGAGCAATCCACAGCTGATATTCATCGAATGATCCCTTCAGGTTATTGTTATAAAAATCAACATTGGTGTATATCACTGGTTTTATTCCATAATGGCCCTCTACTTCATCCAGCCATTTTTTGATTTCCTTTCGAAGATCTGGCAAGGCATTTCCAGATATTTGTTCAATATCGAGGACTGGGGGCAGATCTCCTTTCTTCAAGGGTACAATTTGAATAAAATTACGCGCCTGGAGTTTACCACTTTTACCGGCAATGAAATAATGGTAAGCTCCTTTCACAATTTTCATTTCCTCTGCCTGTAACCAGTTCCTTCTGAACTGGTCATCTACATTCTCAATCCCTTCAGTGGCTTTAATGAATACGAACCCGATCTTTATATCCTTTACCTGCATATCTCTTACATCTTCCCAGTCGATCAAACGCTGGTAATGACTTACATCAATTCCATGTACCGCGTAATTGGGCGGGATATCGGTGCCAAAAGCCGGGTATTTAATGTGCGGAGGCTTGCTTAAAAAAGTGATGATAAAATATGAAGCCATCAAAAGCAAAAGCAGGACGAAAAGGATCCTTGCAACATCTCTTAGAAGTGATTTCTTTTTTTTCTTGGCCAATGGTCAGTGATATGGAATACAGCAGTAAAAATAAGGCAACGTCATTGCTTCAATATCTTTTTTATGAACTGTACTTTTTCACGACTTTGGATCTTCAGGTAATACACGCCAGCAGCCAAATACCTGGAAGGGATTTCTTCATAATCTGTACCGTTGAGCAGGAATATTTTTCTTGTGAACACTTGCTGTCCCAATGAATTCCATAATGTGAGCGTTGCACCAGGGGATGCAAAATTCTTTAGGTAAATGTAAAATTGGTTTTGAACGGGGTTGGGAAAAACCTGGATACTATTCTCTGCATTTTCATTGACTGTAATTTTTTCTGAAATATTATTATTGCTGATGATCCAGTAATCCGGGTCTATGATCACGGAATCCGCAACAAAACCGATTTTTTCAAAAAATGATTCACCACTGAATTTACTATCCAGGATGATCGTCTTTTCCTGCGTGGCATTTTTAAATTTCAGTGCGAGGGGAATGTTGAAAAAATTTACAGAAGGGTGGGAAGTTGATTGTTCAATCACTACACGGACATAAGAATCCCCTGCCTGGCTCCATTTAACATGGTAGCTGGGATAGCCTTGCCCATAGAACCAATCTTTAAAAAATTTGTCGAGATTCTGGCCACTCGCTTTTTCCAAATTCCGTTTAAGATCGTCAGTTTTTGCAAATCCGTAGCTAACAGCCGGATCAGTGAGGTAATTTCGAATTGCCCGGAAAAAAACTGAATCTCCCAACTTCCATCTCAGCATATACAGCAAATGAGAACCTTTGTAATAAGACAACCGACCATCAAAAATCCGGTAAACATTTGTTGTATCATCTACCCAAACTGATCCACCGGGTATAGAGGTGATATAGTCTATCTCTTCTTTTCTTACAGGTAAAATATTGCCGGGGTGAATGATCTCCCTGTCCATACTTGCGAAGTGTGTGGCAAACCCTTCATTCAGCCAGACATCCTGCCAGTTTGCACACGTAATCTTATCACCAAACCACTGGTGAGCCAGCTCATGCGCCATTAAATTCTCTTCGGGGTATACAATAAATGTAGAGGTCTGGTGCTCCTGTCCTCCTCCCCATCCGAATTGTACATGGCCATATTTCTCTTTTATAAATGGATATTCACCAACCAGGTCATTATAGAATTTTAAAGTATTTAAAACCAGGGGTGTATTTGATACAAACACAGGGGCCGATTCAGGATACGCATAAGTAACCATCGGCAGCACTTTACTGCCGAGCTGGACACTGTTGAACAGAACCGTGTAATTGGTGACGGCAAAACAAACCAGGTACGTTGCAATAGGATACCGGTGTTTCCAATGCGTAATGAGGTTGGTGCCCGACAATATTTCATTTTGCAGTAAACCGTTTGAAGCTGCTTTATACAAAGATGGATGTATGATAGTGACATCGATTGAATCTGCTTTATCATCGTTGCCATTTTTGCAAGGCCACCAGTCACGGCTGCCGTAAGGTTCACTCAGCGTCCACAAAATTGGAGTTCCGGAATGCGAGCTTTGAACAAATGCGCCAAAACCCGTGTTTGGAGGAACCCCCTGGTAGAAGATGGTGACTGAATCAAGTGTTCCCGATCCAGTTTCTGCCGGAAGTATGATCTTCAAAACATTGGCAGTATGGTTACCCGTAATAACCTGATTATGATAATGTATACTATCCACTATGAGTTCGTCTGCCATATCCAGGTAAATAGAATTGGCAGGTGATAGCAACTTATAGGTTACGCTTACATTCCCTTTTATATACCTGATTGAAGGGTCTACATTCCACTCGCAGCGGTAATATTTTACATCAATGTTGTCGGCAAGTATGGTGGCTGCTGAATTTACTCTTGTAAGGCGGCTGTGAGCATTGGCTTCTGATAAAGAGATGTCTATCACCTGTTTACAATAATCATGGACGATTTGTGCATATGTAAAATGAACAGAAAAGATACTCAGAATAAGAAAACGGGTTTTCATACAGGGCTTTAACGGGGTTTTAACGCTGGAAGCATGTCTTAAAGTATTGTCAATTCTATCTTTGCCCCCATTTTTTAACCTGTATAAAGTTCTTGCTTTTTTTTAGTCTGGACAATATTATAAACTAAACCGTCGTTTTGGTTCTCTTTGATCAAAGCTGAACTGGAATTTACATCTTAATCGCTGACAATGAAATCCGTATCCATAAAAATATTTATTTTTTCAATCATTATTTTACAATGGGGAACCCCAGGTTTCGCAGCCGTTTTACCAGATACTGCTATTCTGCTTTCAGGTAATACGCTTTCGGTATCTCCTGTCCGTACGATCACACTGGCATCTACGCCTTCAAATGTGGTGTACCCGGAAAACCTGGAAAGTCACCGTGCGCAAACCATCGGTTATATAGAAAAATTCAGTGCAAGCAAAAGAAAATACCTGCTCAATACTTACCAAAAAGGAAAAAAATATTTCCCCAAAGTAACGGCGATGCTTAAACGCTACCAGCTGCCGCAGGAGCTACGTGTTTTACTTGCTTTGGAATCTGGTTTTAATGCCAACGCGGTTTCCCGTGCAGGTGCCGTAGGCTACTGGCAGATCATGGATGATGTGGGGCGGGAATATGGGTTGCATATCGTTGCAGCACGCGAAAAGGTATCTGCAAAAAAGAAAGATGAGCGGAAAAATTTTTCAAAATCGACTTTGGCAGCTGTGCAATATCTGCGTGACCGTTGCAGGAATTTGGACAATGATCTTTTGCTGATGGTAGCAGCTTACAATTGCGGGGTGGGCAATGTTTGGGATGCAATGAAAAGAAGTGGTAAGAAAGATCCCGACTTTTGGGCCATCAAAAAATATTTGCCTGCGGAAACAAGAAGCTATGTGATGAATTTCATTGCCCTGAATGTCATATTTGCCAATTATGACAATTTTGCAAAACAAAAATTGGTATTCAACCCGTTGCCTCCGCAAACCATTGAAATCATCAATCATACCCCACTTATTTCAACCGAAGACTGCGATTTATAAAGAGCAGCTGTGAAGGCATTGCATGATTTATTCATTCTTCTTTTTTGGGAGTACCTTTGACTGATGCCGCGCGTAAACCTGGACGATACATTTAATTTAATGGGAAAGCTTACACCGGCAAGGTTTTGGAATGCGGTGAAAGTTTATGCGAGTTTTTATGCCAGCCGGATTTTAAAAAAGCCAGTTCAGTGGGGGTACCCCGTTTCTATTTCATTTGAACCCACTACCTCCTGTAACCTGCGTTGCCCTGAATGCCCGAGCGGGCTGAGAGAATTTTCCAGGCCAACCGGGATGTTGCAAAAGGATTTTTTCAGGCAAACCATCGATGATATCCATAAACAATTGCTTTACCTTATTTTTTATTTCCAGGGAGAACCATTCCTCAACCGTGATTTTTTAGAAATGGTGATGTATGCCTCCTCTAAAGGACTGTACACAGCCACTTCCACCAATGCCCACTATTTAACGGACGAGGTTGCACGCAAAACAGTGGAAAGCGGGCTTGACAGGCTCATCATTTCCATCGATGGCACCACCCAGGATGTTTACCAGCAATACAGGATCGGGGGTAAACTTGATAAAGTGATTGAAGGAGCGAAGAATATTGTGAAGTGGAAAAAAGAATTGAAAAGTAAAACGCCCTTTGTTTTTTTCCAGTTCCTCGTGGTGAAGCCCAATGAACACCAGGTGAACGAGATCAAAAAACTGGGCCGGGAAATCGGTGTTGATGAAGTACGTTTTAAAACCGCACAGGTGTACGATTACGATAAGGACCCTAACCAGCTGATCCCTGTCAATGAAAATTTCAGCCGTTATAAAAAAAATGCAGCGGGAAAAAACATCCCGAAAAATAAAATGGCAAATCACTGCTGGAAATTGTGGCATGCAAACGTGATCACCTGGGATGGACTTGTGGTACCCTGCTGTTTTGATAAAGATGCCACGCATCAGCTGGGCAATCTTAAAATGCAGCCATTTAAAGAAATCTGGAACAATCCAAACTACAAACAGTTCAGGTCAGAACTGATGACCAGCAGGAAAAATATTGACATCTGCGCCAACTGCAGCGAAGGCATCTCTGTATGGAAAAATTAAAATCATCCCATGCTGCCAAAGTAAAGCACCCACCCGTTAATTTGTACATTTGATCACTGTCTTTCCTTTATGATAAAAATATTTTCAATTGTTTTTTGGTGCACTTTGGTTGGAATAAGCTTTCAGCTTCCGGCGCAGCCTAAATACGAATTCCGCGGGGTATGGGTAGCCACAGTTGACAACATAGACTGGCCTTCTTCAAAATACTTAAGCAGCGACAGCCAAAAGGCAGAGTTTATGCAACTGCTTGACATGCACAGGCGAAATGGGATGAACGCAATTATTGGGCAGGTGCGCCCGGCAACTGATGCTTTTTATCCTTCCCAGTACGAACCCTGGAGCGAGTGGCTGACGGGTACCCAGGGCAAACCACCCATTCCATATTATGACCCGCTGCAATTCATGATAACGGAAACGCATAAGCGCGGAATGGAATTTCATGCCTGGTTAAATCCTTACAGGGCAGAATTTAAAATCGGGGGCTCGCCCGTCTCTCCCACCCACATTACAAGGCTGCATCCCGATTGGTTTTTGGTGTATGGAGATAAAAGATATTTTGACCCGGGGAACAAGGAAGTGCAAAAATTTGTAACGGCTGTAGTAACTGATATAGTCAGCCGGTATGATGTAGACGCCATTCACTTTGATGATTATTTCTATCCTTACCGTATTGCAGGAAAAGAATTCGGTGATGACATTACGTTTGCAAAATATGGCCGGGGAATGACCAGGGATGACTGGCGAAGAAGCAACGTAGATTCTATCATTCTGATGTTAAGCAAGGCCATCAAAAAGGAAAACAGCCTTTGCAAATTCGGAATCAGTCCCTTTGGCGTTTGGCGCAATAATAATAAGGACAGCACCGGCAGCAACACCAGGGCAGGGCAAACCAATTATGATGATTTATATGCAGATATTTTATTGTGGCTTAAAATGAAGTGGATCGATTACGTGGCTCCCCAGCTATACTGGGAATTGAGTCATAAGATAGTAGGTTTCGGAACCCTGATCGACTGGTGGGCCAATCATGCATACGGCCGGCATTTATATATTGGGCAGGGAATTTACAGGGCGCTTGAACCTACTTCGTATGCCTGGAAAATTGACGGGGAATTGCCTTCGCAAATCAATAAAATAAGAGAATATCCACAGGTTCAGGGCAGTGTATTTTTCAGCAGTAAAACTTTTTTTCGAAACCCTAACGGCTGGAACGATAGCTTGCGTGAACATTATTACAAATACCAGGCACTGGTACCTCCCATGCCGTGGCTTGATGTAACTAAACCCGGGAGACCAGCCATTTCTTATGACAGTTCGGTGAGAAATACTTTTGATTCCATGATCCGCATCAGGATCACAAATGTTCAGCGGGGGCTGATCAATAAATATGTGGTCTATGGCTTTGCAGATTTTTCTCAGGTGTATGTAAGTGATCCGAAAAATATAAAAGCAATCATATCTTCCGAACAGCCTTTTATTGATGTTGCTTTGACAAGCTTGCCTGCACAGCAAACCAGGCTGATCATTGGAATTACGGCTGCTACAAAAAATAATATAGAAAGTTCACTCAGCAGGTATATTTACCTGGAAAAAAAAGCCTCCGGCTGGCAGGTGATCTTTGATCCAAAAAATGAATAGATTTCGATATGAGTAACCGGGTAAGTTGGTTCAATTTCCCGTGTTGTGAAAATACCCCTCTTTTCCTTCCAGGTAATTACATTGCTGCAAGGATCCAAGCCTGATTTTAAAAGGGATTTTTGTGAACTTTTCTGCTGCCAATTCTTTCTTACAAAAAAATCCGAAATGTTCTGACGTATAATTTGGAGTAATGTGAAGGTATTGCCATGTAGAAGAAATGGTGCCTTTTGCCGGGAGAAGGGAAGCTGAACCTGACTGAATATTCTGCGGAAGCTTTTGTAAATCTGGCACCTGGGCTGAACAGAAAAATGCAGTTAGTAAAAAAAACGAAAGAAACCCACAAATTTTATTCCAATTTTTCATATCATTGTTTACTCTATGTAAATTTACAACTTCTTATTCAGGGATTTAAGAAATATCGAGATGTCTTTAAGCCAAAGCTTACAACAGAAACTATTACAGAAATTATCTCCCCAGCAAATTCAGTTAATGAAGCTGTTGCAGGTCCCTACAGCTCATCTTGAAGAAAGGATCAAAGAGGAACTGGAAGAAAATCCGGCCCTTGAAACGGGTGAAGAGGGTCATGAGGACAATTTTGAAGAATCAAAGGAAGAGTTTGAAACCCCGGAAGATGATTTTGATAAAGACGGAAGCGAAGACGAGTATGGAAATATTGACATCAGCGAATATGTGAATGATGGAGATGATGATGTGGGCGATTATAAACTGCGTGATGAGAACTATCCCGAACTGGAAGAAACAAAAACCATCCCTCACAGGGTGGAAACATCGTTCCATGAAATTCTTCTCGACCAGCTCACGATGCTTAACCTCGACGAAAAACAACAAAAAATTGCCGAGCAGATTGTTGGCAGCATTGATGATGACGGATATTTGAGAAGAGAATTGACTGCCATTGCAGATGACCTGGCATTCAGGCAAAGCATTGAGAGTTCCGAAGAAGAGATAGAACACCTGATACAACAGATCCAGCAATTTGATCCACCCGGTGTAGCAGCCAGGAACTTAAGAGAATGCCTGCTCCTCCAGTTGCAGCGAAAATCTGGTAATGGAAAATCAGTAGAAGTTGCCATCAAAGTCCTCGAAAAATACTTCGAAGAGTTTACTAAAAAACACTATGAAAAAATCCAGCGGGGATTGGGGCTTACTGATGAGCAGATCAAAGATGTGATCAACCAGATCATCAAGCTGAACCCCAAGCCTGGTGGGCAGGTAGGGGAAACAAACAAGCTTGAAAATTATGTGATCCCGGATTTTTTTGTACTCAACAATAACGGAAAGCTTGAGCTTTCACTGAACTCAAAAAACGCGCCTGACCTTCGTATCAGTGAAGGCTACAGGGATATGCTGAAGGAATACGACCGCGGCGCAAAAAAAGACAGGCGTCAAAAAGAAGCGGTACTGTTCATCAAGCAAAAAATTGATGCGGCAAAATGGTTCATTGATGCGATCAAGCAACGGCAGCACACTCTGCTGAGCACGATGGAAACGATCATGGAATACCAGAAAGAATTTTTTCTTACCGGCGATGAAACAGAAATGCGGCCTATGATCTTAAAAGATATTGCCGAACGCACGAGTCTGGATATTTCAACAGTCAGCCGCGTGGCGAATAGTAAATTTGTTCAAACTGAATTTGGTACCTACCGGCTTAAATTTTTCTTCAGTGAAAGTCTTGTTACCGATAGTGGAGAAGAAGTAAGCACCCGTGAAGTGAAAAAGATATTGAGCAACCTGATAGAGGCCGAAAGCAAAAAGCATCCTTTAAGTGATGAGAAGCTTACAGATCTTTTGCAGGAAAAGGGCTATAACATTGCGCGCCGGACCGTGGCAAAATACCGGGAACAGCTGAATATTCCGGTAGCGCGGTTAAGAAAAGAATTGTAATGATAGGCAATCAGGAAGTTGAAAGAGAGGAATTGAAAGGGCTACATGAGGCCAACAGCCAGCCACTGATCATTCGTGTATTTGCTCATTTGATTTCAGTCATTTTCCATCCCTTATTTGTCCCACTCTATGCGACCTGGTTTTTAGTATTCTACCATCCTTATTATTTTGTTGGATACCCGCACAGCATTAAATTATGGGTATTGCTGCGGGTCGGGTACAATATGGTTTTTTTTCCGTCTGTAACTGTATTGTTATTGAAAGCAGTGGGATTTATAAATTCCATTTTTTTAAAAACGCAGAGAGACAGGATCATCCCAATCATAGCCTCTAATCTGTTTTATTTCTGGATGTACCTGGTATTCCGGAATCAGCCCCAAATACCAGGCATCCTCACGTCTTTTGTATTTGGAGCTTTTCTTGCCTCGTCACTGGCGATACTAGGTAATATTTATTTTAAGATCAGCCTGCACGCAATTGGGATGGGAGGGTTGCTGGGTCTTTTTTTAGTGATGCTTTACAGGGATGTTGTTCCCGTAACATTGCCCCTTATGATCGTTATTTTTATATGCGGGCTGGTATGTACTTCAAGAATGATCGTTGGCAAACACTCACCGGCCGAAATTTATTTGGGTTTGCTGGTTGGTGTAGCCTCTCAATATTTGGCTTCCGTGTTTATTTTATAAAATAAAGCCCCGGCTATTAAACCGGGGCATAGGTGTTCTCCTGTGGTGCCATCAAAAATTTTCGATTTCACGTGAAGCTTATGCGATGGCAACTCTTTGTAAAGCAATAGTATAAGCGTTTACACAAC